>PMHP01000202.1 GCA_003158195.1 Vulcanimicrobiota bacterium
TCGAGTACGACAATCCGAACGCAGTGGGGATGACCGGCCTCATCGGGTGGGGCGGAGCACATCGTGCGATGCACGATGCCGATCTGCTCCTACTGCTCGGCACGGATTTTCCATTCTCGGAGTTTCTGCCGGGCCGTCCCGTCAAGAAAGTTCAGATCGACCGCGACGCGACGCGTCTCGGCCGGCGCACGCCGATCGATCTCGGGTTACTCGGCAACGTCAACGACACCACAGCTGCGCTCTTGGGACTCGTTGCGGAGAAGACCGAGACCGAGCACCTCGATCGCGCACTCGCGACGACGCGCCGGTGGTACGACTCGCTCGATCATTACGTCGAGCGGGGCGCGTCGCTGCGGCCTATTCGTCCGGAATATTTGGTTGCCACGCTCCACCGCCTTGCCGACGACGACGCATTTTTCAGCGTCGACACCGGAACGCCGTGCATCTGGGCTGCTCGTTACCTGCGTGCCTCTGCGAAGCGGAGTATCTTTGGTTCGTTTACGTGGGCGTCGATGGCGAACGCGGCACCGAACGCCATGGGTGCGCAACTAGCCTATCCCGGGCGCCAAACGATCGCTTTGAGCGGCGACGGCGGCTTTACGATGCTCGGTCTCGGCGACATGCTCACGCTCGTCGAGCGCAAGCTGCCGGTCGTCGTGATCGTGTTCAATAACGGATCGCTCGATTTCGTACGTATCGAACAGCAAGAAGCTGGCGTCCCGCCGTTCGGCACGGACTTCCAGAATCCGAATTTCGCGCGCGTCGCCGAGGCGATGGGCGCGAAAGGCATACGGCTTGAGGACCCGGCCGACGTAGACGGCGTGCTGCAAGAAGCACTCGCACATCGGGGCGGTCCCGTCGTCGTCGATGCGGTCGTCGATCCGTATGCGCTTTCGATACCGGCACACGTCCCAGGCCACACAGCAGTGGGCTTCACTCTCAGTGCCTGGAAGCAGATCGCCGGCGGCCATCCCGGCCTGGTGCTCGAGGAGATTAAGCACAATTTCGACCTCGTGAAATCACCGGGACTACGTCCCTAGAGGTCAGGCGCGCTGCCATTAAACAAGGCGATCGGTAAGCGCACGATTCCGCTAGAAGTGGAGGAGTTCGCCCTCGATCGAGCTGCCGCCGCACATCGCCGAATTGAAGGCGGTCGGGTCCTGGGCAAAATCGTTTTTATTTAGCCCGGGGGGTGAGGGCTGTCTACGTGAATGGCGTGACGCGAGCCCAGTGCGTCCGCCTTAGAAAACGTGAGCAGCCAATCGCGCGAGTTCGCCGTTTTCGACATTCTCGCGTGAAAGGTCGATTGGTGTACGTTGACCTGTACGTGCCGCCCTCCACTTCGAAGCGACATCAACCCCGCGGCGAAATGGTCTAAGCAACCTTGATCGGGTGCGCTGACATCTTCCATGTCGATGAGAATCGAATCCGCGCCCTCTCCGCAGACGCCGGCTACCGTCCGCAAAAGCACTTGCGAAGCCTCGGCATCAAAAATGCCGTTCAGCGTGATCGCCGTGTAGACGCCGGGCTTTGCCCACGGTTCGTCTCTCTCTCGTCCTTCAAGCGGGTCGCGCCGAACGGCGATATTCAGTTCAAAACTCATCGGTCTGCGGTGGCCATCAACACAACCGCCTTACGCCGCCTGCGTGCTTTGACCTTTCGCGGCGGCCGCCTCACGGGCCGGTTATCGACATGGACGTTTCTGCGCGCTCGATTAAGCGTTGCTCGATCCTGGACCATCGAGCGTAGTCTCGTCCGCCTTTGCGCAGTTCCTCAATCGTGAGACCGGTCGAGGCCAGGTCTTGGCTGTAAATGATCATCAGCTCCTTACGCTTGCCGTCCAGCAGATGGACGAGGCGCACCGACATCATCTCCGGCGGCAGCGTGTAGCCGGCCGAATGGAGCAGCGCGGTGATATGCTGCTCGTCGGAACCGGTGTTGATGCCTTTGGGTACCGAGTACCCCTTGGCGCGAACCCACGCTTCGAGCGCGCGCAAATCCGGCGACGGGACACGGGCAGCGTCATTGCGGTCGAACCAGGTATCGACGTAGAAATCCATGCCGGCGAGCGTGGCGTGGCGCGTCGATCGGTACTCGTGCTGCAGTCTTGGCATCGACGGAAGGTATCCCTCGAATTGCACCCAGTAGAGTCGCTGCACGCGCTTTCGCGAATCGGCCTGAACGAAGGCGAAGAGCTGACAGTTTGCGATCCCGAAAAGTACCCAACGATCCGCGCCCACGTAATGGTAGGTTTGCGCTAGTTGTATACGCACGCGCGGCTCCTGCGTCGACGTCACGACATTTCCTTGAACGCTGCGTGTCGGCGACGCAATTGCCGCCACCCAAAGTGCTAGAACCAGCGCCGGCAACGGCTCACCGAGGCGTAACCTCGCCGCCTTCCGCTCGCCGTAGGGTGGAGTCGTCCGGCGTGAATCCGGCGGCGACGAGCAGGTTCTGACCGTTCCAGCGCAGCGTTTCGACGTCGTCGAACAACGGGATATGCGTGCGAAGGGTCGCGAGGTTCCGAAACAAGAGCGCGAGCGCGCGGTCGCGCTGCAGTGTGTTCGCCAGCTTTGCAGGGCTCGCGACGTTGACGTTCCAGTTGCGCGCGTCGGCCGGAATGGCTTCGAGATGTCCGAATCGGGCGAGGACGGCCGCAGCCGATTTCGCGCCCCAGCCTTGCAAGCCCGGAAAGCCGTCGGCCGCGTCTCCGACCAGCGCCAGATAGTCGGGGATGCTCCCCGGCGGAACGCCGAACTTCGCGACGACTCCGGCTTCGTCGTAGACGGTGCGCGTGCGGCGATTGAGCTGCACCACGCGCGTCCCGCGCACGCATTGCGCGAGGTCTTTGTCGGGCGTGCAGATGACCACGCGCTCGACGCGCGGGTCGGCGGCCGCGATCGCTGCTGCTGCCGCCAGGGCATCATCGGCTTCGAACTCGACCATCGGCCAAACGGTGATCCCGGCGGCGGCCAACGCTTCTTCGAGCAGCGGGAACTGTGCGAGCAGGCTGGGTTCGATGCCTTCGCCGCTCTTATACCCGGGCCACAGGGCGTTGCGGAAAGACTCGATGACGTGATCGGTAGCAACGCCGACATGCGTCGCACCGCTCCGTAGCAAGCCGTCGATCGAGGTGATCACGCCGCGGACCGCGGCAATTTCGCGGCCGCTTGCATCGCGTGCCGAAGGCAGCGCGTAATAGTGGCGAAACAGCTCGTAGGTGCCATCGATGACGTGGACGATCACCGGGGAATTGTTGGGGACGCGGCGGCCGGACCCTTCGACGTCACCCGTTGTCGTCAATTTCTCTGGGAGGGCCCGCAATCGCCCAAATTTCCGGAAAGCCTGCGCCTACAAGTGTCGCCACACCGAGTGATAGCGCAGCAACGTTAAAAACGGCCGAGATCCCGAACCGAGCCGATAACGGGCCGACGATCGCGAACGCAAGCGGCATCGGGGCGACGCGTGCTAGCCAGAAATACGATCCGACCCGAGACAGTATCTCCTTCGGAACGGTCTGCTGAAGAAGCGTCGGATACGTCACCCCGAAAACCGATATCGAGAGGCCGGCTAAAGCGCTCGATCCTACGACGAACCATTTCGAATCACTCGTACCCAGCAGAGCGAGCAGTGGTACGACGCCGAAGTTTCCCAAGTACGCCCACCCAAGTGCCCGCCGAGTCCTTAACAATTTTAGCGCAACGAGGCTCCCCGAAATTAGCCCGACGCCGAACGCGGAAAGCATGAGGGACCAGGCCGACGGTCCGCCCAGCCGCGAAAGTGCGACAGCCGGACCTAGGACGAAGATCGTTCCGTTAAAGGCAAACGCCAGAAATGCAAGATAGCAGGCCGTGACCAGCGCCCATTTGCGCCTGCGAAGCTCCACAAAACCTGCTCTCAATTGATCCAGCATCGAATCGCTTGCGAGCGCGAGAGCGCCTCGCGGCACGGTCAAGAAGTAGAGTGAAATCGCGGATACCAAGAAAGATACGGCATCCAATGCAACGGCAAGCGGCGCTCCGGCAAGCGCGATAATGATACCCGCCAGCGCCGGGGCTACAACTACTGCGCTGTTCGACGAGAGCTGAAGCATGCTATTGGCGGCGGGAAGATCTTCTGACGCGACGATTTGGGGTAGTAACCCCGTCGAGGCAGGATCAAAAAATGCGTCGCCTAGACCATAGCAGAACTGTGTAATCATAAGCGCCCACAACGGAGGGCTCGATCGAAGAAGCAACGCCGCCATTGCAAACTGTGTAGCCGAGCGCACGAGATCGCTCGAGACCATGACGCGGTTTCGTGGCAGCCTGTCGCTCACGGTTCCGCCTACGAGCGTGAGAATCACAATCGGGATCGTGCCGGCCAGCAGCACCATCGCTCCCGAAGTGACCGAGTGAGTAGACTGCAGTACCGCGAGAATAAGGACGACGGAGTAGAAACTGTCCCCGACGACGGAAACGGTCCGCCCGGCGAAGTAGATGCAAAAATTACGGTTGTGAAAGAGCCGGCTAATCGTCGGGTTTTGAAGCCTGGTCAAGGCCATCGACTTACTCTCCAGGTTTAACCACTCCCGTACAGCGCGGGCCGGCGCGCGGCGATCGCGCAGAGGCTGATGGCTGCGGGCGCGGGGAAAACGCGGCGACGCGAGCGTATCACAGAGCGGGCATGCCGCTGCCGCTCAGTATCCTCGACCAGTCGCCGGTTGTCGCCGGCGCGACGCCACGCAACGCGATCCTCGCGACGATAGAACTCGCCCGCCGGGCTGATGAGCTGGGCTACACGCGGTACTGGCTAGCCGAACATCACGCGTCGCGGGCGCTCGCGGACGCGTCGCCGGAGGTGTTGCTCGCTCGTTTGACGGCCGAAACGGTTCGCATCCGGCTCGGCACGGGCGGCATCATGCTCCCGCACTACAGCGCGTTCAAGGTCGCTGAAACGTTTTGCATGCTCGCCGCGCTCGCACCCGGACGGATCGATCTCGGCGTCGGTCGAGCACCCGGAGGCTCGGGTCTGGTCGCGGCAGCACTCGAGACGCGCGACCCCGCCGAGTTTCCTGCGCAGATCGTGGCGATGACCGACTATCTCGAGGGCACGACGCCGGAGTCGAGTGCGTTTGCGAGCTTGGCCGCGATGCCCGCCGGCGCGAACGCTCCCGAAGTCTGGATCCTGGGTTCGTCGGAGTATGGCGCGCGATTGGCCGCGGCTATGGGCCTGCCGTACGCCTACGCGCATTTCATCGGCGGGGAGGCGCCGGAAATCGCGCGCTCGTATCGCCAGAATTTTCGGCCGAACGCGCGCATGCTGCAGCCGCGCTGTATCGTAGCCGTGGCCGCGATCGTCGCCCCGACCGACGGTGAAGCGGAGGAGCTCGGGCTCCCGCTCAGGCTCTGGCGTACGCGCATCTCGCGTGGGCAGGGAGGCCCGATCCCCTCACTGGCCGAGGCGCGCGCTCACCCGTGGACCCCGCTCGAGCGCTACGAGATCGAGCGGTCGCGCCGCCTTATTGCGGGATCCCCGGCGAAAGTGCGCGCGGGCATCGAAAAAATTGTCGAGGCATATGGCGCCGACGAAATGATGATCGTGACGATAACGCCGGACTATTCAACCCGGCTGCGCTCGTACGAACTGTTGGCCGAGGCTTTCGCGCTGACTTCAGAGGTAGTGTTCGAACGTTAGCGGTGGGATCGTGTCCGGAAATTCGTACTGAACGAAATCGAACTGCAGACCCCCAACGAAGCGGTCGATGCCGAAACGGAGCTGGTCGGCGGTTTTGATTTGACCGACCAAATAGTAGCCGTCGATGGGTACGTAACTCACGATCCAGCGGGCGTCGTCGTAGGGCTTGCCATCGAAGAGGCCGGCAACCGCAAGCTGCACGGTGACATAGCTCTGCGTATCGACCCAGAGATCGCGCAGGCGATAGATGCGCGGATCGCGCAGCGGCGTGAGCATGAGGTGATAGGTGTCGCTGTCGCGGAGGCGCTCGATGCCTGCGAGTACCACGCGGTAGTCGCGCGCGACCGCTTCGACTCGAACCAAAACGCGTAGCGGCGTTTGGCCTGGGTCGGGTGCGAGAGAAGCCGGAGTGGCCACGGGGGCCGGCGATTGCTGCGCAACGTTCGGCCGGGGTGTCTCGCCGGCAGTTCCGACGAGCGCACTCTTGGGCTCGTGAGGCAGCATGCCGAACGAAGCGTTCGGTTCGATCTGAGGATCCAAGATCGGAAAGGCATCAGCGTCGGGATTGGTGTCGAACGCGTCGGCGTGAGCCGGATGCCCGTGCATGCGAATGTTGAGCGTGATCGGCGTGCCGCGGAGGCGCGCATTTTCTTCCTCCGGCACGATGATTCGGCGCAGCGAGAGCGCGCTGTCGCTGCTCCGGTACGAGACTTGCCACCAGCTTTCGTGGAGGCGATCGTGCCATTCGTAGCGCTCGCGCAAACCATAGCTCGCAAACGGCGGCTCGACTCGAGCGCGCCAGACTCCCTTGGCTCGCGTGAAAATCGCGTCGGCTTGCGGGGTCTCCCCGACGTTAGCAGGCGACCAAGCAAGCAGCAATGGTAGGAGGGCGACGAGCGCCGCAGATTCCTTGCGCAGAGATCGCAAAGATTTCCCGGACGGAAGCGTTCTGTCGCGCCGGGTCGATGGCCGCATCTTCTTCGCATTCGCGCATCGCTCGATGGTCCCCGGTCATCGAGGACCAACGAAGAGACCGTGCAAAGCTTCGTTATGACCTCCGGCAGATTCGACTGGGTCCGCATTTCGGCGATCTTTGGGATCGTCGCCTCGCTCGGCGGAATGGCCGGTTTCTTCTTTTCGAGGGATACGCAGCGCTGCGCCGGCTTGAGCGGCGCGTATCGGGGTCATCCCCTGCGGGCCCTCGAGCACTGCGCGGACGACCGCGCGAGCGCAGCCGTCACGGCGCCGTCGCCGGCGCAGGCTGGTGATGCGGGCGGAGATCCGCGGCAGCTCGGCGGGACGCAATGGGTCTTCTACGTCGGCGACGCCAAGACGCTCGTCACGTTCAACGCGGACGGTACGGTGACGTTCTCCGATCCGTCCTACGGAGCGGGCGGGTTGTGGGAGCTGGCCGGAACGCGCGGCGTTGCCTTTCATACGGATACGTACGAGTTCGGAGGGACGATCGGTCGCGGCGTCCCCGATAGCTTCGAAGTCAGCTACCGGCACCTTCCGCGTGGCTCCGAAGAGGGACCCGAGCAAAAGGCCACCTTCACGCGACTCTAGTTTCCGCCACGGGTCGCCGGCTGCGAGAGTGCTCGGCCTTATCGGATTGACGGGGATGGTTGCGGGTCAGCGACTTCCGAGAAAACGAGCGAGATGTAGTCGCGCTCGCCCAGGCCCCGGTCGACGCCCGCGCGCACCGCCGGGAGAACGACCTCGTCCAGCAATGGCAAGGCGACCTCAATCGACGCTGCGGCGTCCCGGGCGAGCTGCAAATCCTTGTAGAGTGCGCCCAGCGAGAATCGCGGCTCGGTGTCGTGATGGTGGAGCTGCTGGACCTTTGAGGCCGCGATCCGTCCGAACGCTCCGGTCAGCGAGTCGATGGCAAGCCCCTCATCGATCCCGGCTCGGCTGCAAAGTTTCAGGAGTTCGTGTAACGTTTCCGCGACGACCCCGATGATCGCGTTGTTCGCGAGCTTGAGAAAACCGCTGGAGCCCGTCGGGCCGACGTACGTTACCGTTCCAAGCATTTCGAGCAGCGCGCGCGCTCGCTCGAACGCCTTCTGCGCGCCGCTAGCGAGGACGGTGAGTTTGCCGCTCCGCGCAAAGTCGACACTTCCAAGGACGGGACATGCGAGGAAGTCGAGGCCTTTGCGGTCTGCCGCATCTCCAAGCGTTTGGTACATGGCGGGCGACAGCGTCGACATTTCGATCACGATCGTCGGAGGCGAAGCGTGCGCAATGATCTCAGCGAGACTAATCTCTCTGGCTGCGCCGTCGCTCCACAGCATAACGAGGACCGCATCCATCCCCGCGACGAGCGCTTGCGGCGAAGCAGCCGGCTGCGCACCGAGTGCGGCAAGTGCTTGCGTGCGATCGCTCGAACGATCCCAAACCGTCACTTCGTATCCGCGGCCGATGAGGTTTTCCGCGAACGCGCTGCCCATCTTGCCGAGCCCAACGACTCCAACGCGCATGCTCAGGCCCCCGCGCTTTCGGGCGGCGCCATGAACTCGGGCCCGACCGGGTCCGGGATCTCTTCCGCCAAGATGCGGTCGACCTCAGCGAACGTCTGCGGATCGAGTTCGAAACCAAAGGCGTCGTCGAGCGCGTCGAGATGATCCGGGCGCCGGGCGCCCCAGAGGATCGCACCCACGCCCGGCCGGTCAAGGGTCCACCGTATGGCGAGATCGATGACGCGCTTGCCGAATCGCCGGCGCGCAAGCTCGTCCAATCGTTGAACGGCGCGCAAATAGCGACCGTAGCGTGGCTGCTGGAATTTTGGATCGGTGCGCCGCAGATCGTCACCGGTGAAGGCCGTGTTCTCGGTCATGCGTCCACTCAAGAGACCACGGCAGAGGGCACCGTACGTAAGTGACGTTAGTGCGTGCCGCGCGGCGTAGGGCAGCACGTCGCGTTCGGCAGCTCGTTCGAACAGATTGTACGGAGGCTGAACCGTGTGCAACGGGGCGACGGCGCGAAAGCGATCCATTTGGGCCGGCGAAAAATTGCTGACGCCGACTGCGCGGATCTTGCCCGCGTCGAACAACGCGCTCATCGCTTCTGCGGTCTCCTCGATCGGCGTCGCCGGATCGGGCCAGTGGACCTGGTAGATGTCGATGTAATCGGTCTGCAAGCGCCGCAGCGAATCCTCGATCTCTTTGTTGATCCGGGCCTTCGACGCGTCGCGATGGACGTTGCCGCGTTCGTCCCATGCGAGACCCACCTTGGTCGCGATCACGGCGCTCGCGCGTTTTCCTGCAACCGCGCGGCCGACGACCTCTTCCGAATGCCCCTGTCCGTACGCGGGAGCCGTGTCGATCAGCGTGATCCCTTTTTCCAGGGCGCAATGAATCGTAGCAATGGAGGTGTCGTCGTTGGCGCCGCCCCACATCCATCCGCCGATCGCCCACGTTCCCAGACCAACGCGCGAAATTCGAACGGTGGTGTTTGCGACGTCGATGCGCGGAACGGCCGTCAAACGGCTCTCGGCACCGACGACTTCGGCTGTTGCGGTTTCATTCTGCACGGTGCTCACCTCATCGCGTCGTGTCGTATCGGCGCAAGTCTTCGCGCGCGACGTCCATTCTAACAAGAGCCGGCCGCCCTGTGCATCGCCTGAACGGTTGATCCGCGGGATCCCCGCAGCGACCAGCAAGGGCGAACGCCGGTGGGATTTTTTTTCCGAAACGGTTCGATCCTTCGGCACGCCAAACCGCGAGCAATTCCCGCGGTCGAATGTGGAGGATCACCGGGGTCCGGCTTCGGAGAACCGTGACCGAAAACGGCGTGGCCCCGTAAAGAAAGACGTTGAAGTCTTTGACGCCCATTCCCGTCACGGGCCGCCCGTCGACAGCCACCACCCGATCCCCAACCTCGAGTCCCGCGGCGACGGCCGGCGTGTTGAGGGCGATCGCGATGACCTCGAAATCGCCGGGACGGCGCTGGACGACGGTCAGCCCGGTCATGTCCTGCAGAAACGGCCGGTGGACCGTCGCGTTTGGTTCGAACGTCACCGTACGGGCGCGGTAGTCGAAGGTGATCGTGAAGCGTGACAACACGTCGGCCCCGACGTTCCCGGCGATGCTCGCCGACGCTACGTCAGTCCCGCTCGTTCGCGGAATGTGAACGACCGGGCGTTCCATCGACACGCCGCCGAGCTCGAATTGATGTCCGCGATACGCATCTTCTTTGTCACCGCCGCCGACGCCCAAACCGACGTACCGAATGCCGCGCGCCGTATACAGATGGTGGCGTCGAGCAAATCCGTCAAAGACCACAACGCCGCCCGAGTCGCCGGTATCGATTCCGAATAAACCCCGTGCCCCATCGATTGACGCGCGCACGTATGGGTGCGATCCGTCGCTGAGAAAGGGGACCGTGATACCGGTCGATTTGAAACGTTCGCCGAACGAGCTCAACGTAAACGTGCGGTCCGCATAGTCGATGCGAACGCGAAAGTTCGCGAGTATTTCAGCACCGACGATGCCGGCTACGGTCAATTCGCGCGTCGGATGGAGAAATTGGTACGGTAAAGGCAAGACGAGAAAGCGCTGCTCCTCCAGCGCGGCAGTGCCGATGCCCATCGTCCCCACGGCCGCTATTGATGCCGCCTCGGTCCCGCCGCTACCGCCGATGTTCATCGTTCCGGATGAAGGAAGGTGCAAGCTTTGCGCTGCCGCCGGAGACAGGCTGTTTTGACCGCCCGTATCGAACAGCACCGAGACCGTGCGGCCCAAAAGGCGTACCGGCAGGACGATGTGCGCCATCACGGCCGGCGAGTCCGACCGAAATCTGACCTTTGCATCGGCCCCGATGACGCCCACCGGTTGAGAACGCGGACGCGCCAATGCGTTCGGCGTTACTGCGGACCCAAAGCGGACATTGGTAAAGTGGATCGTCGTCGCTTCTCCGGTCGGATCCGTTTCGACCGTCGTAAACGGCCAGAGCACCCCATCCACTCGGCGGTAATCGCGGTAGGTCGTTCGATCGGGGCCATAGTCGGCGTCAATAATCGTGCGCGCGAGTACATGCGAGCGGGCATCGAACCAAAGATCCGCGCGCTCGCCGCCGGCCGGCGTCACGCGCAGCACGTCAAAGGCATTCGAGCCTTCCATCCTCCGTCCAATATATTGCTTCGCCGTCGCGTCGTCGTCACGCAACCAACCTTGCCTGGCGGTGTACGCCGACGTCACCGCATCCCGGCGCAAGCCCGGAAGATCGACGACGCTCACGATCCCGTCGTGAGCCACCCACGACTGGCCGTCGTAGCCTTGGCTGACGACCGCGGGGCCGGTCGCATAGCGCGACGCGAAAAGATTCGTCGTCAAATCGATGACGTCCAGAACGCGTCCGGTTCCTCCCCGCGATGTGGCGATGCCCTCCATCCGCAAATCGTGCCACGACGAGACGGTCGATCCGACGGCTTCGCGGTTCGCCCGAATCACCAGAGCTGCCGAACCTTCGCGATCCACTCCGGACGCCGGCGTCGCCCACCCGAGCGTGAGAGCCGCCAGGATCACCAGAGGATTTATTGTCATTCGCGACAATATATCACCGTGCCGAAAAAAGTCAAGGCGACTCGAATTGCCGACGTCATCCTGCATCCCGAACGCTTAGCGATTCTGCGCGTCTTCGAAGAAAGCGGTCCGCTGACGGTTCGTGAACTCTGTCGCGGCGTGCGGTCGATCTCCGAATCCACCGTGTACCGTCACGTCAAGGTGTTGTTACGGGCCGGGGCCATCCGGATCGTCGAGACGCGCCCCAAACAACGCGGCGCCCCCGAGACCGTGTATGCGCTCGCCGATCCGCCGCTCGAGACGATTCGGCTGAGCGGACGCGAACGATCGTCCGCAAATATGAAGCGCTATTTTCTCGCCGTTACGGCGGCACAAATCGCCGACTTCGAGAACGCACTCGAGGCAGGCCCGCTTGACGTCGATCGTTTCGCCGTGCGGCGCGCTCTTATTCACGTCAACGCAGCCGAACTCCGTGAGATCCGCGAAATGTTGGCGCGCCTTAAAGAATTCGCGTCGAACCAACCCGCAGGGAGGACCGCATTGTCGCTCGGTTTCGTACTGTTCCCCGCAGGGGATGCGGAGGCCCGGATGCGGTAGACACGCTTTCCAGGCTGCGCTCGATTGTACGGGAGAGGACGGCATGAACCATGAGTGACGTCAAAACGGACGGGGAACTCAGCGAGACGGCATCGCAGGCGATGCTCGGACCGAATCCCTTCATCGGATTTCGCGTCGAAGACGTGATGGCGACGGCCGGGTCACTGGCGAAAGAGGCGGCTTCGAATCCGATGCTCGTGTTCGAGGAACAGGCAGCGCTCGTGCGCGAGTTGGCCGAAGTCTTCGCGGGCAAGTCGACCCCCAAGCCGGAGCCCGGCGACAAACGTTTCACCGACCCGGCCTGGACGGACAATCCGTTCTATCGGACGTGGCTCGGAGGGTATCTCGCTTGGACCAAGACGATCGACGACTTCGTCGATAAGTCGAGCTTCGACGGGCGCACCAAAGAGCGGGCGCGCTTTGTGACGCAACTCGTCACCGATGCGCTCGCGCCGAGCAATACGCTCGCAAATCCGGTCGCCCTCAAGCGCGCGATCGATACCGGTGGTGTGAGTGTGGTTCGCGGGCTGCAGAACATGGTTTCCGACCTGCGCGATAATAAAGGCATGCCGTCGATGGTCGACAAGAGCGCGTTCGAGGTCGGCAAGAATCTTGCAACGTCGGAAGGCAGCGTAGTCTTCCGCAACGAGGTCCTCGAGCTGATCCAGTATCGCCCGAAAACCGAGCTCGTGTACGAGATTCCCATGCTGATCGTTCCGCCGCAAATTAACAAGTTCTACGTGTTCGATCTTTCACCCGAGAAGAGCATCGTCGGCTTCTTGAACGCGGGCGGCATCGGCTGCTTCGTCATCAGTTGGCGCAATCCGACGGCGGCGCAGCGCGATTGGGGGATCGATACCTACGTGGGCGCGATCGTCGAGGCGATCGCGGCCGTCAAGGAGATCTCCGGAGTCGAGAAAATCAACGTTGCCGGCGCCTGCGCGGGCGGGATGACGCTCGCCGCGCTCCTCGGGTATTACGCCGCCGGCGGCGACGGGACCCAGACGCCGCTGAACTCGGCGACCTTGCTCGTCGCGGTCCTTGACGCCGGCACCGAATCGTCGACGATGTTCCTGTTCGCGACGCCGGAAGCGATCGAAGCGGCGAAGGCGGCGAGCCGTTCCCGGGGCGTACTCGAAGGCTCCGAGATGGGGCGCGTGTTTGCGTGGCTGCGGCCCAACGATCTAGTTTGGAATTATTGGGTCAACAATTATCTCGTCGGGAACAGCCCGCCGCCGTTTGACATCCTGTACTGGAACGCCGACACGACCCGGCTTCCGGCGAAGTTTCACGGCGAGCTGATCGACGCGTTCGCGGAGAACAAATTCAAGAAGCCCGGCGCGCTGACGGTGCTGGGCCGTCCGATCGACCTTCGCGAGGTCTCGCTCGATTCGTATTTCGTCGCCGGCATCACCGATCACATCACGCCGTGGAAGGGGGTCTACGGGACGATGCGGATGTTCGGCGGAGACAAGATGTTCGTTCTCAGCGCGGCGGGGCACATCCAAAGCCTCATCAACCCGCCGGCGGCGGGGGCCAAACGGCAATACTTCCTCAACCCGAACAACGTCGCGGATCCGGATGAATGGCTGAAGGCGGCGGCACCGTCGAAGGGCTCGTGGTGGGGGCATTGGCTCGAATGGATGCAGCAGCGCTCGGGCGATCAAATCGCCGCACCGGCACAGTTGGGCAGCGCGGCGCATCCGCCGCTCGGCCCTGCGCCCGGCCCGTACGTCGTCGAAAAGTGAGGCGGTAGCAGCGCGTGGACGTCACCATGGTCGAGAGCGGCGGCTACAAGCTGCGCGTCGGGACTAGCCAAGGAAGCCCCGGTTCGCTGCCGTTGCTCGTCTTCAACGGCATCGGAGCGAACCTCGAATTGCTGCGCGGCTTTGCGGACGAGATGGAACGCTATGGTGTCGGCGTCATTACCTTCGACGTGCCGGGCGTCGGCGGCTCGAGCCTCGCGATCGTACCGTACCGCATCCCGCACCTCGCGCGCGTGGCGAACCGGCTGCTCGGAACGCTCGGGATCAGCGGCCAGGTCGATGTTGCGGGCGTGAGCTGGGGCGGAGCGCTCGCTCAGGAATTTACCCATCGCTTCCCGCGCCGCGTCCGGCGGCTCGTGCTCGCGGCGACCACGGCGGGCACGTTCGCCCTTCCCGGACGCTGGTCGGCGCTCTCCAAGATGATCGGTCCGCGCCGCTACGGCGATCCCGCGTACATGCGGCGCATCGCGGGCGAGTTGTACGGCGGGAAGTTGCGCGACGATCCTGCGCTCGTGGAGCAATACGGCAGGCTGCTCCGTCCACCCAAAGGCTTAGGCTACTTCTATCAGCTTTTCGCAGCGTCCGGTTGGACGAGCGTTCTCTGGTTACCGCGTCTGCGACAACAGACGCTCGTGATGATGGGAACCGAAGACCCGATCGTCCCGGTCGTCAACGGCCGTCTGCTCGCGGCGCTCATCCCGAATGCGCGCTTATGGACGATTCCCGACGGCCACTTGTTTCTGCTCACCAGCCGGCGCGAGTGCGCGCAAGCCATCGTGGACTTCCTCAACCATGGAGCGTGGCCGCAAGAGCGCCTGCCGGCTGGAGATCTCGTCGCCCCGAGGCGCCTGCGAACGCCTGCCGAAACCTAGCCGCGCGGAGCCGAGTAAAGTTCCGAACTAGGTGAAAGTACCAGCTTTGTCACGCTGAGCTTGTCGATGCGCCGCCGGAGTCGACGCGACGGCGGTCCTT
>PMHP01000176.1 GCA_003158195.1 Vulcanimicrobiota bacterium
CCTGGCCGAGCTGTCCCGCTTCGCGGGTACGACCGTGCACGCAGCCGAGATCCGCAGCGCGGCCCGCGCGGCGCGCGGCCGCGGGCGGCACGTCGTGACCGCGGCCACCGAGCACCACGCGGTTCTGCACGCGATGGACGTGCTGCGCGACGAGGGATTCGCGGTGACGGTCCTCGGCGTCAATTCCGGGGGCCTCGTCGATCCGGACGCCTTCGGTGCGGCACTGCGGCCGGATACGGTGCTCGCCTCGATCATGCTCGCCAACAACGAGCTCGGAACGCTCGGCCCGGTCGCGAAGCTGGCNNGCGCTCGGCGTCGATTTGCTTTCGCTCTCCGCCCACAAGTTCTACGGGCCCAAAGGGGTCGGGGTGCTCTACGTGCGCTCGGGGACGCCGCTCGTTCCGCTCGTGGTCGGCGGCGGCCAGGAGGCCGGGCTGCGGGCCGGGACCGAGAACGTCGCGGGGATCGTTGGACTTGCTCGCGCGCTCGCGCTAGCGGTCGCAGAGCTGCCCGCCGAGACGGCGCGTTTGGTCAAGCTCCGCGAACGTTTCGAAGCCGGGCTCGCCGCTGCAATCCCGGGCTTGCGGATCAACGGACTCGGCGCCCCGCGGCTTCCGAACGTCTCGAGCGTGGCGTTCCGCGGGATCGATGCTGCGACGTTTCTCGTGCGCCTCGATCTCGACGGGCTCGCCGTATCCGCTGGAAGTGCATGTGCGGCCGGGTCCTCCGAGCCGAGCCACGTGATTGCGGCGATCGGCGCACCCCGGTGGGCCGAGCTCGGAACGCTTCGCTTCTCGTTTGGGAAGCTGACGAGCGAGCAGGACGTCGAACGCCTGGTGAGCATGCTACCTGAGGCCGTTCGGTCCGTCCGTGTCGACCCGGCGGATTTGGGTACAGAACAATGCGGTCTGGTGGCCGACCGCGTGGAGGGACGTTCTTGAACTTTCCGACCGATTGGTGGTCGACTTTCTGGCCGATTGGGGCCGGCCTAGGGGTCTTTCTGATCGGGCTCGGCTTCTTCGTGCTTTGCGTTCGGACCGGCGGCTTGATTGCCCGGCTCGGCAAGACGCTCGACCAGGTCGACAAACAAATCCCGGCCCTGTCCGAGCCGATCGCCACGACGCTGACTCATATCGGCGGGATCGCCGACACTGCCGACTCGACGATCGCTCGCTTGGGCGTCGCCGTCGGGCAGTTGGAGAACGTTGCTGCCGGGGCGACCAAGACCGCAAACACAATCGGCACGATCGTCAACAATGTTGCGACCAATGCCCGTGGGGGCGATCGGGGGGCACGCCGCCCCGATTTTCAGGGTAAGGCCGACACAATGACAACGGAGTCGACGTAGTTCGTCCGTGGCGCTCATAGCCAAATTTTTGGCAGGCGTGCTGGCGGGAGCGCTCGCCGGTTCGTTGCTCGCCATCGCCCTCAAACCCGCGCGACCGCGGAAACCCGCCAACGAGTCGTAGGAGATAGCCTTGGATATCAAAGTTCACGTCCGCGAATCGGACGACGACGCGTACGTCGTCGAGCTGGGAGGAGAGATCGACGTCTATACGTCGCCGAAGGTCAAGGATGCGATTACCGAGCTGATCGATCAAGGCCACTACAATCTCGTGATCAACCTTGAAAAGGTCCGTTACATCGACTCGACGGGTCTGGGCGTATTGATCGGCGGCCTCAAACGCGTCCGCGAACACGGCGGCACCGTGAACTTAGTTTGTACGAACCCGCAGATCAAGAAGATTTTCGACATCACGGGGCTCGTGAAGATATTCGGAATCTTCGACGATGAGGCGGGGGCGAAGAAGGCGCTCGCATGAACTCTCCCGAGCCGAGCACGGAACATCTCGGCACGGTCGAGCTGCGCATTCCGGGGAAGCCCGAGTGGGTTGCGGTGGCGCGGCTGGCAGTCGCGGCCATTGCAAATCGCCTGCCGTTTACGGTCGAGGAGATCGAAGATCTCAAGCTCGCGATCGCCGAGGCGTGCACGATCTGCATCCAGCAAGGCGGCGGGATCGCGGCGATCGACATCACCTGCGATGCGACGACCTCGTCGTTGCGGGTCGACGTGCGCGACGACCGCTATCGCACGCTCGCCGATATGGGCGCGGCGAAACGGCAGTCGGTGATGGCGGTCGACGGAGAGGGGCTCGGGATCTTTCTGATTCAGGCCCTGATGGACAATCTCGAGTATAACGCCACGCCGCAGTACGGCGCCCAACTCGTCATGACCAAGCGCGTCGGCGCTTAGGCTTTCATGGAGCCAATTCCGCGCGGCGAAGAAGAACGCTGGGATCGCGCTCGCACGCGCCAAGCGTTCGCCCGGCTGGCCGCTGCTAGAAAGAAAAAAGCGGCGAACGCACTGACCCTGCGCGACGAACTCGTGGTCGCCCATCTCAACCTCGTGCGCTATCTGGCCGTCAAGTTCGCTAACCGCGGCGAAACGCTCGACGACCTCATTCAAGTCGGTACGGTCGGCCTCATCAAGGCGATCGATCGCTTCGATCTCGAGCGCGGCGTCGAGTTCACGACGTACGCGACCCCGACGATCGTGGGCGAGATCAAGCGCTACTTCCGCGACAAGGGCTGGGCGGTAAAAGTTCCGCGGCGCCTGCAAGAGCTCAACCTCAGCGTGAACCGCGCGATCGAGAAGTTGACGGTAAGTCACGGTCACTCGCCGACGGTCAAAGAGCTCGCCGATTACTTGCATGCATCTGAAGAAGAGATTCTCGAAGCGCAGGAACTGGGGCAAGCCTACAATTTGCTCTCGCTCGATACCGAGGTGACCGGCGAAGGCGACAAGGGCGCGCAGACGCTCGCGGATTACGTCGGCAAGACCGATCCGGAGCTTGAAAATCTCGAAGACCGCGCCAACCTCGAGCGCGCGTTCGAGGTCCTGTCGCGCCGCGAGCGGATCATTCTGTTCTTGCGCTTTTACGAGTCGATCTCGCAGACGGAAATCGCAAAACGCCTCAACGTCTCACAAATGCACGTCTCGCGCCTCCAGCAGCGAGCGCTCGAAAAACTCCGCGACGTCTTGATGGAGCGGTAGCCGCCGGCCGGTTTGGGGCGAACCACTTCTGAGCCGGCTGTCAGTACCAGGCGCTGGGGCGGCTTTACAATCTTTGGCAACGGTTAAGACTGCCACGCAATAGTTCAGCGCGGCTACGTGGCGGGCCGATGTCCTTAACGTAATGCAGAACACACTTCCAAAAATTGCGACGTTCGACAACGCCACGAATTTTGCCGACCTCGTCGACTCGCTGACCGGCAGAGTAGTTCATTTCCCGGACGCTGCGTCGCGGGTCGCGCTTCCGCTTTTCGCCCGCGAACTTTTCGGTCGGTGCGCGCAAGACTACGAGCACGAATCCGGTAAACCGGCGGATCGCCGGCGCCGCGTCGGCGCGCTCGTTTACCCGGCGTCGCCCGAACAAGCGAGCGTCATCAGCGAGTTTTTCTTGCACCGTCTGGGCCTGCGCATCGTCGAGGTCGACGCGCGCTCACTCGCTCCTCTTTCGGATGTGTACGTCGATGCGCACTTGGCGACGTTAACCGAGCCGACGGCGCACATCGTTGCGGTTCGCGGAATAGGGCCGCACGTAGATCCCCGCGTGTTTTCGGCGATCGTATCGGCGAATGTCGACGTGCTGGTTCTTGTGTTCGCCGAACCCGGCGCGACCTTCGGTCCGGCAGTGCAGCGCTGCTTGCGGTATCGGATCGACTTGCAGCCGGTGGGTGAAATTGTCTTGAAACCGATTGACGCCGCATCGCTGCCCGGTAAGGGGCCCCTCGAGGGCGCAGCGTCCGCCAATTCGCCCAACCTGCCGCAGGGAAGGCATGCGCCGCTCGATCGACTCTTCGGCTTCTTGCGTCCCGCCATGCGAGCAACCCGGGCGTAAAGGACGAAACAACCGAGGTCATTGACCGGCTTAGGCGGGCGGGTATACTAGTCGGGTGAGTGCGCAAACGGCCGGGATCCTGCTCGGAATCTTCTCCGCGGTCGCGGCGGCGGTGTTCTATTGGGGCGGGTTCGTCGAGGAGAAGCGCGCGAATCAGGAGTTCGACGCGCGGCCGCGGTAGGAGCGATGGGTTTTACTAGCCAGGAGTTGCGGCGCTCGTTCGTCGATTTTTTCGTTTCTAAGGGACACAAGCACGTGGCGTCGGCGTCGCTGATTCCCGATGCGATGTCGACGACGCTGTTTACGATCGCGGGGATGGAACCGTTCGTGCCCGCGTTCTTAGGCGAGGTGCCGCCGCCCGCGCCGCGGGTGGTTTCGGTTCAGCGCTGCTTGCGCGTGGCCGGAGCGAAATCCGATATCGAGAACGTCGGCCGCACCGGGCGGCACGGCACGTTTCTCGAGATGCTCGGGAACTTTAGTTTCGGCGACTACTACAAGCGCGACGCGATCGTATGGGCTTGGGAATATTTGACCCGGACCGTCGGCCTCGATGCCGCGAAGCTCTACGTGACGGTACACGTCTCGGACGACGATGCGCAACGGCTGTGGGAGAGCGAGGTTGGCCTCGGGCCCGAACGGATCACACGCTTCGATGCGGACAACTTCTGGACGATGGGCACGACGGGTCCGTGCGGCCCGTGCTCCGAGATTTTCTACGATACGGGGCCCGAGCATGCGCTTGGGCCGAGCGATACGGGCCCGAATCTGGGCAATCGGTACGTCGAGATTTGGAATTTGGTTTTCCAGCAGTACAATCGTCAGGGTGACGGAACGCTCGTCGAGCTCAAGACGAAGAACATCGACACGGGTGCGGGATTCGAGCGGCTCCTTGCGGTCGCAAACGGCAAGGCGTCGATGTTCGAGACCGATCTGTTCGTCGATTTGGTCGAGGCGCAGCCGCCGGTCGGGCGCACGGCGCTAGCCTCCGACGAACAATTGGTGCGCCGGCGCATCATCGCCGACCACGCGCGAGCGACGACGTTCTTGATCGCCGACGGCGTGTACCCGTCCAACACCGACCGGGGATACGTGCTGCGGTTTTTGCTCCGGCGCGCGATTCGCAACGGCAGACTGCTCGGTTACCCAAACGGCTTCATGACGGCGCTGGTCCCCGCGGTCGTGGGCTCCCTCGAGTCGGGTTATCCTGAGCTGCGCGCGTCCGTTTCGCGGATCGAGCAAGCGACCGGCGCCGAAGAGCTCGCGTTCGACCGGACGCTCGAGCGCGGTAGCGAGATGCTCGCCGAAATGCTCGACGTCGCGCGCTACTCGGGCAAGGTCCTTCCCGGGGAGGACGTCTTCACGCTCCACGACACCTACGGTTTCCCCGCGGAGCTGACGCGCGAGATCGCCGCCGAGGCCGGGATCGCGACCGACGTCGCCGGATTCGATGCGTTGATGGAGGAGCAGCGCGAGCGTGCGCGCGCCGACGCGAAAAAGAAGCGGCCGGTCGTCAGCGTCGCGGACGTGCCCGCGATCGCCTCGGAGTTCACCGGCTACGAGGGCCTCGAAAGCGACGGGACCGTCGTCTCGATCTTGCAGGATGGCGGCACCGTCGACCACGTCGACGACGGCGACGAAGCGCAGCTCGTCCTCGATCGAACCTCGTTCTACGCCGAGAAGGGTGGCCAGATCGGCGATCGCGGCGTCATCGAACTGATCGGCGAGGACGGCTCGAGCGCGACCTTTGTGGTGCTCGACACGCAGTACGTCGGCGAGGCGATCGCGCATCGCGGCGTCATGCGCGGCGGCGCGATCGCCGTCGGCGACGGCGTGCACACGGCGGTCGACCCGGGCTGGCGCGAAGAGATCCGGCGCCATCACACGAGCGCGCACCTCTTGCAGCGTGCGCTCAAGGACGTGCTCGGGGACGAGGTGGCGCAGGCTGGATCGTGGGTCGGGATCGATCGGATGCGTTTCGATTTTCGCTCGCCCGGCGGCGCCCTTTCGCCGTCGCAGAAGCGCGACGTCGTGGCGCGGGTCAATGCGATGATTCGCGACGATCACCACAAGGTCACGAGAATCATGACGCCGGCGGAAGCCGCAGCGTCGGGTGCGATCTCGATGGCCGGCGAGAAATACGGCGAGCGCGTGCGCGTCGTGCACTTCGGGCCGGCGGTCGAGTTTTGCGGCGGGACGCACGCGGAGACGACGGGCGAACTCGGAATGTTCATGATCCTCTCCGAGTCGTCGATTGGGAGCGGCATCCGGCGAATCGAGGCGGTCGTCTCGAAAGCCGCCGAAAGCTACGCGCTCGATCAGCAGGAGCTCGTCGCGTCGCTGTCCGAGCGGCTCTCGACCAAACCCGCCGAACTTGCCGATCGCATCGAACGCCTGCAGAGCGAGGTTCGCGACATGCAGAAGGCGCTCGCGGAGATCAAGGCACGGCTCGCCGGCGCAGATGCCGCCGCGTACGTCGAGCGGGCCGAGACGATCGGCGGGAAGCGCGTGGTCGCGGTCGCGGTGCGCGAGGCAAACGCTCAGGCACTGAAGCATTTGGCCGACGCGATCCGCGCCCGCCTCGGCGGCGGGGTCGTCGCGCTCGCGGGCGTCGATGGCGAGACCGTCTCGCTGCTCGTCACGGCAAGTGACGATGCGGTGAAGGCAGGCGTCCACGCGGGCAATCTGCTCAAGCTCGCGGCGCCGCTCGTCGACGGTCGCGGCGGCGGTCAAGCGGCGCACGCGCAGGGCGGCGGAAAAAATCCCGCCGGCGCCCAAGCCGCGCTCGACGCGATCCGCAAAGCGCTCGCCTGATGCGGCTCGCCTACGTCGCCCTGCTGGCTGCGGTCGGCGCCGTTTTGCCGCCCACGGAGACCGAGGTGCTCGTACCGAGCACCGTGCTCGCGCGCTATGTGACCTCGCTTGCGAAGCTGCGGCATCCCAAAGCGATTACGTTCGACTACTCGGTCGAGCAGCTCGGTCTACGGAACATGGAGCAAACCCATCACGTCTATCGAAGCGGCCTCGCCGAGCGCGATGAGACGCTTATCGTCGACGGCCAGCAACTGCCGTTGCCCGCCGTTCGCATCCTCTCCAATCGAACCTACCGTTACGACATCGGCGCAGTTGCGCCGACCCCGGCGACCTACGCGTTCTCGTACGCGGGGACGGTCGTCGCCGGCGACGGATTCGGCTACGTGTTCCGGACCGAGCGCCGCGCGCCGGCCGCATTTGCCGTCAGCGAGATCCAAATCGACTCGCGGACGTACCTCCCTTCGATCCTCCGTTTCAAGATCGCAGGCTACGGCGCGCGCGGCAGCGGCGAACTCCTCTACGGACCCTCCGAAGCGTATTGGGTCGTGCGTCAAGCGCAAGTGAACGCCCACCTCACGAGCGGCGCGCTCGCCCACGAACGCATCACCTGGTCGAACTACCAGTTCCCGCCGTCGCTCCCGCGCTCAACCTTCGAAGCGCCGCGCCCCCTGCCCGCGATCGTGCCGGCCCCAAGCGTAACCACGACCCCGGAGCTTCAGCCGCCACCGTAACGGGAGCCCTTGCTGCTGCTTATCCGAGCCAGGTTGGATGGTGCGTGGTGCCGTCGAAGCCGGTCGCGGTCTTATAGAGTTCGTACTTTCCGCCGGCGGCGAATTCCGCGGTTCGCTGCAGGATCTGCGCGATCTCGTTCTCGCTCGGCGGGGTGAAATTCGTCGCGACGGCGAGCGCTTGCCTAAGGACGCGCATCGAATCGCAACCGGTGATCACNNGCGTCGCCCATCGGCTTCATGCCGAGGCGGCCGATGCCGCGCGTCTCGAGCGCGGGCAACACGTCGACCTCGAAGCTTTGGTACTGCGCGTCCAAGACGTTAATCGGCATTTGGACGGCGTCGAACGTAAAGCCGTTCTGCTCGGCGACCGCGAGCATGTGCAGGTGAATTTCGGGGCTCTTGTGCCCGGTGAAGCCGATGTACCGGAGCTTACCAGCCTTCTTTGCCTCGATCAGTGCTTCGATCGCGCCATCCCGCGCGAAGACGTGCTCGGCGTCGACGAAACGAATGACCTCGTGAACCTGCACCAGGTCGATGCAGTCGGTCTGAAGACGCTCGAGCGATTGCTCGAGCTGCCGCGCCGCCGACGCGCTCGTACGTCCGTCGAGCTTCGTCATCAAAAACGCCTTCTCGCGGTAGCCGTCGCGCAAGGCTTTGCCCATGCGCCGCTCGCTCTCGCCCTCGTTGTAGTCCCAACAGTTGTCGAGAAAATTCAAGCCCTCGTCGAGGGCCGTGCGGACCATGCGCACGGCCTCGTCTTCGGTAACGCCGAAGGCGGAGAGGTGATAGCCTCCGAGCCCAACGATCGAGACGCGTTCGCCGGTGCTTCCCAACGTGCGGTATTGCATTTGCGCTGATTGTGCCCCCGGCCCGCGCCCGCGAAACGGCGTTGATTCTCAGTCCGAATTCTCAGGCTCCGCCGGCCCCGCGCAATACAGTGCCGTGGCGATGTACTCGGCGATCTCACCTGGAGCCGTAAGGTAGAACCGGCGGTCGGTTCCGACTTCGTGGACGGAGCCGCGCCAGCCGTCCGCGGCGGCGCCTGCGTCGCTCCACATGCGCACGAGAAAGACGCGCTCGCGGCGGCCCTGGGTCATCGCGCCGGGCCGAGGAGTGAGGTGAGCGCGGCAGCCGCGAGGCGCCGTACGAACATGGGCAGCTCCTTGAGCATGTTGGGATGAACCGAGCATACGGTGAGGGTGTACCGGTTTCGTGCGAATCCGCCGCCCAGCCGAGGTGACAAAGCAAGCGCCCCTGAAAGCGTGCGCGTCATGGCCAAGCGCGCGCCGGTCGAGGCTTTCCACGGACGGCTCGACGTGCGTTTCCTAGGCCAAGCAGCGTTCGAAGCCGACGGCGCCGCGGTCCGCTTCGCGAAGCGGAATCGCACGCTCGCGATGCTCGCGCGCATCATCCTTTTGCGGGGCGCACCGATCGCTCGCGATGTCCTGGCGTTCTCCATCTTTCCCGACGACGACGAATCGACGGCGATTGCGGAACTGCGGCGCTATTTGTACCTCGCCGGCAAGGCGCTGCCCGAGAGCCCGCGGGGGCCGTGGCTCGTCGCCGACGCGGAAACCGTCCGCTGGAATCTCGAGGCGGGCGCCTCGGTCGACGTGTTCGCGTTCGAAACGTACGCCGCCGATCCTCAAACCCACGCGCAGGCCATCGAACTCTACCGGGGCGACCTGCTGGACGAGATCTACGACGACTGGATTGCAGCGGAACGCGAGCGCTTGCGCGCGCGATATCTCACGATCTTGAGCGAGTCGATCGATCGGCATCGATCGGAGCGGCGTTACGCCCTCGCCATCGAGTCTGCGAAGCGAATTCTCGTCGCCGATCCATGGCGCGAGGACACGGTGCGCGCGTTGATGAGCGTGCGCTACGAGGCCGGCGACACGGCCGGCGCGCTCGCAGAGTTCGAGCGGTTCGCAAAGCATTTGCGCGCCGAGCTCGGCATCGCGCCGATGTCCCTGTACAACTACGTGCCGACCAAGGATCACCTCATCCAGCTGATGGTCGACATGGCCGGAAGCGAGTACCGATACCCAGCCCGGGAACCCGTTGATAAGCGAGCGGCTATCGCCGACTTGGCCCGGCAGGGACGCGACATCACCCGCCGCCATCCCTGGCTGCCGGATGCGATGCGGC
>PMHP01000146.1 GCA_003158195.1 Vulcanimicrobiota bacterium
GCCCGATTTTCGCTCGCGGCTTCGCGCGCCACGTCTGGGAGAAGCAAGGTTGTGTCGGCGCCCTGGGTTCGCAACAGCTCATTGAGTTGCGGGCGAACGAACTGGTGAAACGCATAGTCGTCGATGTAGCGGTCCAACATGAACTGCGCGTGCATCAAAGCGTCGTACGTACCGGCGAGGCGGCCGGCGCCCACGGCAATTGCCTCGGGGAGCGCGGTGCCGATCGTGTTCGCGTCGGTGTTCCACGAAGCGAACGCATCGATCTTCCCCGCGATTCCGCGCGCGATCAACGATTGCGTGAGCTCTTGCTGCTCGTCGCCGGGCTCACCGCTCAGGAAGGTGAGATCGGCGACCGCGACGCTGCGGCCCGCGGCGACATCGGCTGCGATTCGATCCTCGAACGCACTTTCGTCGGCAGAGCTCGTTCCGGCGACGCGAACGTAGAGCGCCACGTTTGCCTCGCTTCGGACGCGGCGCGCGCCGCACGCGGCGACGATCTGGCCGATCGTCGTGTCGATCGGTACGTACTCGAGCCGGTCGACGACAGCCCCGCCGTCGGGCCGTGAGTAAGAGACGCTCACGCTTGGCGCCCAGCCCACGTTGCGCGCAAACGCGCGCGCCAGCATCACCATCCCGAGTTCATCGGCACCGGGCTCGATCGAGGCTCGCGCACCGAGCCCTAGGCGCACGACCTCGCCCCCCAGGGCCGCAACGTCCTTGAGGTGCAGTCCCTGGGGACCCGCGTCATCTTGGCCGATCACGATGCGATCGAACCCGCCTTCGGCCGCGAGCTGGAGGGCCCACTCGTCGACGTTGAGATTTCGCACGCGCGTCGCGAGGTACGTGTCGAGTGTCTTGGCGCCAATCAGTTCGCGCAGGTGCGCGGCTTTGCGCACGTCGTCCGGCGATCTCGGCGGATCGGGAAGGTTCGCGTACGCCTGGATGTCGTCGACGGTCGCGCCGGTAGCGTAGTAGTCGCTTGCGAGGCCCAGTCGCGGCACGCCGGTCGGCGCGAGCCGCATGATCGTTCCGAAGACGCCGACGAACGGGATCGCATGCGCCGCTTTGAGGCTCGCGAGCGTCCGCAGACGCACGTATGCGTCCGAAGTCGATGCGCCCGGTACGCGCGATGCGACGAGACCGCCGTACGCGACCATATCGGTCGATGCGACGAGCGCGCTGACACCCTGGGTCGCGTCGCTTAGCCAGCGCGCGAGCGCCTCCGTATCGCCCGGGCGCAAGTAGTTACCGATCGTCTCGCGCGGCGGCGTCACGACCGGTTGGCCCGCGATCCCTCCGAGCATCACCGGCAACTGATAGGTCACCGGCCGGTCGTCCAGCGGTACAAACGCGATCGGCGCGATCGCGTGCGACGCCGCTTCGGCAGCGCGTCTGCCTACCGCGGCTGCCGCAGCGAAGCCGCCGGACAGCGCAAGGAAACAACGGCGTCCGATTGCAGCCACGAGCGGAGCTATCTTAGAACATGCGCCGAACCCTTTGGCTCGTGAACGCCCCGATGGGCCCGCGCGGCCTCAAGGTCACGACGACTTTCCACGATTTCGCCATCGTCACGTTCGCGGTCGAGCCCGAGCGGCTCGCGCCGCTGCTTCCCCGGGGCTTCGACGCGGAGGTCTTCACGCTCGATGATGGTTCCCGGCGTTCGTTTGTCTCAGCCGTGTCGCTTCGCAACGTCGCTTTCGGAGTGAAAACCCTGCCACGGCCATGGTTCACGTTTGCACAGATCAACTACCGCGCGTACGTCCGCTACCGCGGCGAACGCGCCGTCTGGTTCTTTGGGACAATGCTCGGCTCGCCGCTTGCCGTCGCGATCCCACGCTACGTTTGGCGGCTCCCGTGGCATGCTGCCGAAATCACGCTTGTGGCTAGGTGGCGCGGCGAGCTCTGCGAGACGTATGCGCTCGATGCTCGCAGCCACTGGGGAACGGCCACCCTGCGGTGCACGGGGACGACCGAACCGATGGGCCGCCTGGACGGTTTCGCCGGCGTCGATGAAACGCGTCTCGTCCTTACCCACCCGTTGCGCGGCTACTCCCGGCGCCGCGACGGTCGCATCGCCACGTACGCCGTCGGGCACGACCGCCTCGCGATGACGCGCGCCAACCCGCAAGAAGCGCGCTTCTCGGTATTCGACGATCTCGATTTACGACCGGGCGCGCGCCCTCACTTGGTGCTTCTCATGCGCAGCACGCGATTTATCGTCGAGCTGCCGCCGAAAACGCTTGACTGAGTTTGGTTCAGCCTCGCTGGTTCACCGCTTCGATGTAGGACTGGGTGACGCGGTTATGCGCTTCCTGTTCGGCGACGTAGCATAATTCCGTGTTCGTCGCCTCGGAAATCTTGGTCGTGTGCGTGTCCAGCCTCGCGTTCGAGGCGTTCAATTCTATTTCGTTCGCCGTGTAGGTCGCTTGGGTGGCGGCGCTACTTGCGGCGCTCGAAGCGCTGCCCGCGAGACCGCTTCCGAGTCCAGCTAGAAGTGAGACTAAAAAGGCCACAAGAAACTCCTTATATCCTGACGGTGGATGGCTATGGTTTGGCCCGCGAGTTGGAGGGTGTCGTCGAGGCTGTTGCGCTGCTCGTTCGGCGGCCGCTCGCCGTCATCGGACGATGCGATCTCATCGTTCGGCCGCCGCCTGGGCCGGCGTTGGCGCTCCTCTCGCCCAGGAGGCTGGCGGCGGTCGACGCTTGGGGTTTGCGGCGCGAGGGCAATCGCCGCAAGCAGAACGCTGCCCGCGAACTGCACGACCTGCGAAAACGCGCCCCCGCCGCGGCGCATACCGTAGCGCGCAAGCAGGCCCAGCGGCAGGTTCGCCCAATCGCCGCCGATCGGGCCGCCGGGCAAGGCTGCGCGCTGCGCGCCCAGCGGCAACTGGGTGGTGCCGAGCGGTGCGCGCGCAGGCGCGACCTGCGGCTCGGAGTGGTCGCCGAGGTCCGCCGCGAGGCTGGAAGGGAGGGCGCGCCCGTGCGCGCCGAACGGCGCATACCACGAAGCGGCGGCGCTCGAGGTACCGGGTGCGACGATGTCCCCCTGAGCCGCGACGGCCTCGCCCGCCAGCCGTTGGGCCGGATCAGCCTCCATCGCGGCGCCGGCCGGCTGCGTGGGGACGGGCGGCGTCGCCGCGGCCGGCTGCGCCGGTACGCCCAGGACAGATTCGACCGCTCCGTTCAGCATCGCCCTCGGTTCGTAAGCCTCCAAACATTCTGTGGTCGCCCTATCGCTCGGCCCAGCGCTTTTTCAAGTCCGGTCCGCCAACTTTTTTCAAAGTCATGCTGCTTCCACGGCCCGAACACAGAGAGGGCACAATCCCGCCGTAGGGTTTTGGCGTGGAACCGTTTGATGCGCTCCTGCGCGATGCCCTCGTCGTCTGCGCGGTCCTGTGTTTCCCGGTGTTGGGAGCGGCGGCGTTGATCGGGTTGGTCGTGGCGGTCCTGCAGGCCGCGACGCAAATCCAGGAGCAGACGCTGACTCTCCTGCCCAAACTGATCGCGGTCGCGGCCGTCATCGCACTCGGCGGACGTTTCGGTTTTGGCATGTGCGCTGCGCTCTTCACCGACGCGCTCAATCACATACCGGCGATCCTCTACGCGTTATCGTGACGCCGCTCTACGCGCTCGTATTCGCTCGTTGCGCCGGGTTCGTGTTTCGGGCACCGGGCTTTTCGCATTCCGCGGTGCCGCCGATCGTCCGGCTCGGCCTAGCGCTGGTACTCGCGATCGGCTTCGCCCCGGCACTGCACGCGCCCAGCGGACTCGCGGGCGGATCGCTCGTTTTGGCCCTCGCGATGGAGTTTGCGATCGGCGCGCTCGTCGGGCTCGCTGCCTCGGTGCTCTACGAAGGCATAACCGCAGGCGCCCGGGCGCTCGATGACTACGTCGGCATTCAAGATAGCGTGCGGTTCGCTTCGAATGCCGGTGGCGAAGCCTTCAGTCAACTCTGGTCGATCACGTTTCTTGCGGCTTTTTTCGTCTTCGGCGGCTACCAGCTGCTCATTGAAGTCTTCGCAAATGGCTTCAGCACCCTGCCTCCCGGCGCGCTCTTGCAACCGAATCACGTGATGGATCTCGCCGTGTCGCTCCCCTCGCTCGTCATTCGCGCAGCGCTGATCGTCGCGGGGCCCGGGATCTTGCTCGGCTTTCTCGCGCAACTCGCTCTCGGCGCGGTCGCCCGCGTCATCCCGCGTTTCTCGAATTTCACGCTGACCTTTCCGATCGTTTTTGCAATCGTGCTCCTGGCGACCCTTGCGACGCTCCCGTTCGCAACGAGTCTAGCCGGGCGGCCGTGGCTTCACGTGCCGATCTTGAAGAGCTAGTCCGTGGCCGAAAGCAAACCGTACGAACCGACCTCCACTTGGATCGCACGTGCTAAGCGCGAAGGCAACGTGGCGCGCTCGAGCGAGCTGTCCGGCGTGTGCGGCTTTCTCCTCGGCGCCGTTGCGATCGCGGTCCTCGTCCCGGTCTTTGCGGAAACCGACGCCGCCTGGATCGCGCGCGCTGCAACGGACGGAACGGTTCACCTGGAAGCGATCGCGACGCTCGGGGAAATCGTCGCGGCAATATTTCTCATCGCGGCGGCGGGCGGCGTAACGGCAGCCGTGCTTCAGGAGCCTCCGTTCTTCATCTTTCCAAAGTTCAAGGCCGATCGGCTCAAGCCGAGCGAAGGGCTCAAGCGGATGTTCTCGCGCGAAGCGGCGATTGCGGCCCTGCGCGCACTCTTGGCCTTCGCACTCGTTACCGCGGCGCTCTTCCCAACGGCGCGCGAGGTGTTCGCCCGAGGCGCGGGATTCGCATCGATCGCATTCTTCGCGGCGCTTGCGGACTCGGCCGCCACGCGCATCGTCTTCTCCGTCGTGCTGGTAGCTGCGGCGTTTGCCATCTTCGACCTGCTGCTCGTCCGCGCTCGCTGGCGTAAGAAGCTTCGCATGAACGCCTCCGAACTCAAACGGGATCTGCGCGAAAGCGAGGGTGACCCGATGATTCGTTTTCGGCGCCGCGCGCTTCACCGCATGATGGTGAGAGCCGGATCGCTCGACGGCGTTAGAGACGCAGCGTTCGTCGTCACCAATCCGACGCACATCGCTATGGCGCTCGCCTACGCGCCGCCGAAGGTCGCGGTCCCGAAGGTGCTCGTGCGCGCGGCCGACGAAAAGGCGCTGCGCGTCCGGGAACTGGCGCACGAGCACGCCGTGCCGATCGTGGAAGATGTCGCACTCGCGCGCGAGCTTTACGCGAGCACCCAGGCGGGCGATGAGATCCCGGTCGAGACGTACGTCGCCGTCGCCGCCATCGTGAACGCACTGCAGCAACAGGGAGCACTCGCATGAAACCCGGGACACTGACGATCGCCTTTAGCGTGGTCGTGCTTTCGATCGTGCTGATGCTCGTCGTGCCGCTGCCGCCCTTCCTTCTGGACGCCCTACTGGCGCTGAACCTTCTGGGCTCGGGTCTCGTGTTGCTCATCAGCATCACGGTCTCGGAGCCGCTCGAGTTTTCGGCCTTCGCGCCGGCCCTGCTCGTTGCGACGCTGTTCCGGCTCGCGCTCGACGTTTCGGCGACCCGGCTGATCCTGACCCAGGGATCGGTCGCCGGCGGCGTCGGCTCGATCATCCCCGCCTTCGGCGATTTCGTCGTGCGCGGAAACCTCATCGTCGGCATCATCATGTTCGCGATTCTGATCACGATCCAGTTCATCGTGATCGCCGCGGGTTCGCAGCGCGTCGCAGAGGTGGCGGCACGTTTCACGCTCGATGCGATGCCGGGAAAACAGATGGGGATCGATGCGGAATTGCACGCAGGCGCAATAACGGCAACCACGGCGCGCGAGCGCCGGGCACTCGTACAAAAGGAAGCCGAATTTTTCGGCGCGATGGACGGCGCGGGAAAGTTTGTGAAGGGCGACGCGATCGCGGCGCTCGTCATCGTCGTCTTGAACCTTATCGGCGGCGTGGCCGTCGGAGTGATGTACGACGGCCTCTCGGCGCAGGACGCCGTTAACACCTTCGCGCTGCTTTCAATCGGGAATGCGCTGGTTACGACGCTACCCGCGTTCTTGATGTCGATTTCAATGGGTATGATGGTAACGCGCGTTGCGGCCGACGGATCGCTCGGCTCGGACCTGGGCACGCAGCTTTTGCGCCGGCCCGAGGTGCTCCGCTCGGCCGCTTTTCTCGCCTTCGGCCTAGCACTCGTGCCGGCGTTGCCGCATCCGCTCTTCATCGCGTTCGGGCTTGCCGCGTTCTTAGCGGCGCAACTCTCGCAGCGGCACAAACAGCAGGTCAGCGCCGAACAAAAGAGGCTGGACGACGCTCGGCGCAAGACCGAGCAGCGGCGCCCCGAAGCCGCCTTCAGCTCGGTCGGCGTCGAGCCGATTGGAATTGACCTGGGCAAAGGTCTCGTCTCGTTCTTTTCGCCGGAAAACACCGAAGCGATCATCGAGCGCATCAACGAATCCCGGCGCATGATCGCACGCGAGATGGGCTTCGTGCTTCCGGGCGTTAACATTCGCGACGACGACACGCGCGAACCTGACTCGTACGAGATCCGCTTTGCGGGTGAAGTCGTCGGCGTCGGCCGGCTGCGGGCGGATCGAGTCATGGCGATCGGCGACAAGACTGCACTCGCTGCGCTTGCCGGCGACGACGCCAGCGACCCCGTCTACGGATTCCCGGTGAAGTGGATAGCGCCTTCGGATCGCGAGTTCGCGATGTCCGTGGGCGCGCTCGTCTTCGACCCGATAAGTGTGCTCATCTCGCACCTTACGGAATGCACGCGCTATCGGGCGGTCTTGCTTTTCGGCCGGCAAGAAATGCAGACGCTGCTGGAACACCTTCGAATAAGCGTCCCTGCGCTCGTCAAGGAAGTCGGAACGGAGGCGCTCCCGTTTGCGGCGGTTCACAAGGCGTTCGTCATCTTGATGCGGGAACGCGTTTGGCCGCGAAATCCCGTCGCGACGCTCGAGGCGATAATCGACGCCGCCGCGACCTCGCGGGATCCGCGCGATCTTGCCGATGCGGCGCGCAGGGTGCTTGTTGGCCCGCTCCTCCACGCGCGCAAGCTCCGCGAGCTTCCCGCGCTCATGTTCGACCCGGAGTTCGAATCCCGGATCTCTGCTTCATGGCTCGGGTCGGAGGGTGGCGCCCCCGACGCGCAACTCGCGATGCACATTCGCGACCGCGTCGAACGGTACGTGACGTCGGTCCCCGGCGGCCAAGCTTACGTCGTCTGCACCTCACCGGTTCGCCGCAACATCTGCGAACTGCTCGAGAAATTCGGATTGCGCGTCGAGGTCTTTGGTTTCGGCGAACTCCCAAGCGACGTTGCCGTCCGCCCGGCTTGCATCGTTACGGACCCGCGTGCGGCGCTTGCAGCGGCGGCCGGATGACCCGCGCCGCGCACGCGGCGTTGCCAAGCGCGACGACCAGTTGATGCGTCCCGATACGCGACGCGCGTGCGAGCGCGTCGAGGTCCGTATTTCGATCGATGAGAGCCACGCTGTCTTTGGCGAACGCTTCGCGAGAATAGACCGTCGTGAATTGCATTCCGACGGCGAGTACGCCAATGTGCCGGTCGCGCAGTGGAGGAAACCCGTCCCCGTAGCCGCAGCGCACCACCGCGACGTACCCTTCCTTCGGCGCACGATGAAGTCCGTATCCCGTACGCTGGCCGTGTGCCCGGTCCCGCTCCACGATCGGCGCGCATACGCGGAGTGCCGACACGACGCCGACGTTTGCGCCGAATCTCGCCCCAAAAAGCCCAAGTCCAACGCGAACGTGCGAACACGCCTCGCTCGGTCCGAGGGCGAGCGGCGCCGTGCTCGCGACATCGCTCGCGACGACCGTAACGCCTGAGTCTTCCAAGAGCCTTCGCGCGGAAA
>PMHP01000107.1 GCA_003158195.1 Vulcanimicrobiota bacterium
GTGACGTGCGCGTACTTCTCGGTCTCCGCAAGCCGCAGCTGCGTCATGCCGGCGTCAGCGACGACTTCGCCGAACGTATCCGCTTGCGGTCGCGGGCCGAAGAGCACGGGCATCGTCATGTCCTCTTCATATCTCGTCATCGTCACGAAAATAAAATCTGCGTACGTGTGGACCTGGAACTCTTTAAACCCGGGCTGCGTGAAGGCCAGCGTGATCTGGCGCGCGCGGTCGGGCCGGAAGTTGAAGAAGATGACCGCGTCGCCGTCCGAGATCGCGCGCGGTTCGCCGACGATCGTCGGAAGAATGAACTCATCCGTCTCGCCGCGCGCGTACGCTGCCTCTAGCGCCTCGAGTGCGGTCGCGGCGCCGTGATCGGCCCGCCCATCGGCGAGCGCGCGATACGCGCGTTCGGTGCGCTCCCAGCGCTTGTCGCGATCCATCGCGTAGTAGCGCCCCATAAGCGTTGCGATGCCACCGCCGGCGCGCGCGGACGCCAGGTGCGTTTCGAGTGCCTCGAGGTAGGTGCCCATCGACGACGGCGGCACGTCGCGCCCGTCGCCGAAGGGATGGACGGCGAGCGGCACGCCGCCGGCCGCGGCGGCGTCGATCAGCGCAAAAAGATGATCGATCGAGCTGTGGACCCGGCCGTCCGAGAGCAAGCCCAGCAGATGCAACCGCCCGCCGCTGCGCTTGACGTGCGCGATGCATTGCTGCAGTGTTTCGTTCTGCGCGAAGCTGCCGTCGGCAAGCGACTCGTTGATCACGACGACGCCCTGCGGCACGACGCGGCCGCTGCCGATGTTAATATGGCCGACTTCGCTATTGCCCATAACGCCCGCCGGTAATCCGACGGCTTCGCCGCTGGCTTCGAGGAGCGCGTGCGGATACGTCTCGAGCAGCTTGTGCCAGTTGGGCGCTTCGGCAAGCGCGATCGCGTTGCCGTAGGCTTCATCGCGCTGGCCCCAGCCGTCGAGGATCGCGAGCACGAGCGGCCCTTTGCGCAGCCGTCCCGGCGCCACTAGGCGTTCGCTCGAGCGCGCGCCGCCTCGACGATCGCAAGAAACCCCGGGACGGTCAGGCTCGCGCCGCCGACGAGTCCGCCGTCGATGTTCGGCTGCGCCATCAGCGCGGCGGCGTTTTCGCCCTTCATGCTCCCGCCGTAGAGAAGCCGCGCGTTCTCGAGTCCGGCGACGCACGCGCGAATCTCGCCGATCACCGCGTTTGCCCCCTCGGGGCTATCGACGAGCCCGGTTCCGATCGCCCAAATCGGCTCGTACGCGACGACGCACCGGCCTGCATCTGCCGCAGTGACGCCCGCGAAGGCCGCGACCGTCTGTGAGACGACCCGCACGCGAGCGACGCCTGCGGCGTGTTCGGCCTCGGTCTCACCGACCGCGACGACCGGCGTAATGCCGTGCGCGATTGCGGACCGCACTTTGTTGTTGATCGAGGCGTCGCTCTCGCCGAATTGCAAGCGCCGCTCCGAGTGCCCGAGGATGACGTAGGTTACGCCGAGCTCGATCAACATTACCGGGCTGATCTCGCCGGTGAACGGCCCCTGCGCGCCTTCGTGCATCGTCTGTGCGCCGAGAAAGACGGGAGACTCTCCGAGCGCGTCGTGCGCAGCCTCGAGCGCCGTAAACGGCGGCGCGATGACGACATCGATCTCCTCGGGCAACGCGGCTGCGAGCAGTTCTGCGATGAAAGCGCGCGTCTGGGCGACCGTCTTGTGCATCTTCCAATTGCCGGCGATGAGCGGCCGCCGCGCGTGGGCCATTTAGACCGCGCTTTGTTCGCGGGCCGCGCGCTCGAGCGCCGCGACGCCCGGGAGCGTCTTGCCTTCGAGAAATTCGAGCGTCGCGCCGCCTCCGGTCGAGACGTGCGTCATCGCGTCCGCGAATCCGAGTTCGTGCGCGGCCGCCGCCGCATCCCCGCCGCCGACGATGCTGATCGCTCCGGCCTTGGTCGCCGCCGCGATCGCCTCGCCGATGACGCGCGTGCCTTCGCGATACGGCGCTCGCTCGTAGACGCCCATCGGACCGTTGAAGACGATCGTGCGGGCCTCGCGCAACACGGCAGCGTACGCGCGCGCGGTTGCCGGGCCGATGTCGAGGATCATGCGCGCCCCGATCTCTGCAAGCGGGACCGTGGTCGCCGCATCGTCGGCATCGAAGGCAGTTGAAACGACCGCATCGGCCGGCAGATGCAAAATCACGCCCCGCTGCTGCGCGAGTTTGACGATCGCCTTCGCCGGTTCGAGATCGGCGTCGCGCAGGCTCGTGCCGACGTCCACGCCTTGTGCGGCCAAGAACGTGTTCGCCATCCCGCCGCCGATCACGAACGACGAAACGCGTTCGATCAGGTTCGTGAACACCCCGACCTTGTCTTTGACCTTGGCGCCGCCGATCGCGCAGACGAACGGCTGCTTCGGATCGGAGATGAGCGTCGCGAGCGCATTGAGTTCGTTTTCCATGAGAAAGCCGGCGACGGCCGGCAAATCGCGCGCGATCCCTTCGGTCGAGGCATGCGCGCGGTGCGCCGTCCCGAACGCGTCGTTGACGTAAAGGTCCCCGAGTGCGGCAAGGGCTTTGGCAAACGCCGGATCGTTCGCCTCTTCTTCGGCATGGAAACGAACGTTCTCGAGCAGCACGATATCGCCGTCGCGCAGCTTCGCGACCGCGGCCTCGGCCACCGGGCCGACGCAATCGTCGGCGAACGCGACCGGTGTTCCCAGCGCTGCCGCAAGCGCCGCCGCGACCGGGCGCAGCGACAACGCGGGGACGATCTTTCCGTCGGGGCGCCCGAGATGCGAGAGCACGACCGTGCGCGCGCCCTGATCGCGCAGGTAGCCCAGCGTGTCGCGGGCCGCGAGGATGCGCGTCGGGTCGCCGACCGCGCCGTCCTTCATCGGAACGTTGAGGTCTTCGCGGACGACGACGCGCTTGCCACGCACATCGAGGCCGCGGAGCGTCCGAAACTTCATCGCTCGGCGGCTAGACCTTGGCCGGCAGCTTAGAAAGCACCATTTGGGCCACGTCGGCGAGCCGGCACGAGTACCCCCACTCGTTGTCGTACCAGGCCGCGATCTGGATGAGGTCGCCGTTTGCGTTGTTGAGCCGCGAGTCGATGATCGAACTGTACGTCGACTTCTTGAAATCCGACGAGACGAGTTCTTCGTCCGTGTAGGCGACGAGATCCTTGAGCTCGCCCGCGGCCGCGTTGCGCAGGATCGCGTTGAGTTCGTCCTTGGTCGTCGGCTTTTTCACTTGGGCGACGAGATAGATCATCGAAACGGTCGGCGTCGGAACCCGCAGCGCGAACCCGTCGAACGTCCCTTCGATCTCCGGAATCGTCAAGTACAGCGCCTTCGCGGCCCCGGTTGAGGTCGGCACGATGTTCGTCGCCGCATTCCGCGCGCGCCGCAGATCCTTATGCGGCGCGTCGAGGATGTTCTGATCGTTCGTATATGAGTGCACGGTCGTCATGAAGCCCTTGACCCAGCCGAGGTGATCGACGATCGGCTTTACCGCAGTCGCAAGGCAATTCGTCGTGCACGACGCGTTCGAGATCACGTGGTGCTTGTCCGGATCGTACTTGGTGTGGTTGACCCCGAGGACGAGCGTGATGTCTTCACCTTTGGCCGGCGCCGAGATGATGACTTTCCGCGCGCCGCCGCCGTCGATGTGCGCGCGCGCCTTGGCCGCGTCGGTGAACAGGCCGGTCGACTCGATGACGAGTTCGACCCCGAGGTCCCTCCACGGAAGTTTACCCGGATCGCGTTCGGCGAACACTTTGATCGCGCGTCCGTCGATGCGAACGCCGTCGTCCGTCGCGACGCACTCGCCTTCGAAGGTCCCATAGTTCGAATCGTATTTAAAGAGGTGCGCGCACTCGGCCGGGCTCGTCAAATCGTTGACGGCCGCGATCTCGATCCCTGGATGGCGCTCGAGCAGGGCCTTCGTAAAATTGCGCCCTATCCGGCCGAACCCATTAATCCCGATGCGCATGTGCCCTCCCGATGCGAGCTTCACCCCAGGCCATCCTACGGCGTGGCCACCTCGTTACCGTACCCTTCCGCGTCAGCCCTCTTTTGACCGAGTCCGGGATCATCGACGGGGTGATGAATGCTCGTCGCGGCGGGCAACATCGCTTCCATAGGCAAAGCGATCAGAACCTTCATCAGAGAATCTAAGAGGGCTCGGCTCAAAACTTGGCAGATAGTTGAGCTAATCGAAGCCGACCCAATCGATCAGCTCCTCGATCATCAAACCTCGGCGGTTCGGCTCACCATCGTCACCGACGCTAGTCGCTGCAAATTCGGCCGTCAGTATGTCCCCGAGATCGCCGCGCTCACCAGACTTCAGGTCTTCCTTCACCGCAACATCGCTAAGCCGGTCTGCGATACCGGGGCGGTGCTTTAATACTATATTCGTGAGAAGAGCGCGTAGCTCGTCGGGCAGTCTCGAACCCACGTCTCTAGGGTCCGCCCCTAAGGCCAGCGCTTCCAAGCGGATTCGCTGATATAACATTACCATCAGACCTTACCACGACGCGAGCATCTTCCCGTAGAAGACCGTTACCCCATTTTACGCCACGGTCCACTCTGGTCGGATTCTTAATCGCGTTTAAGATTGCACGGGCCGATACGCCGACTATCCTCTCGTCGATTAGTCCCGGGAAATGGCAGTCCTTCAACTTTAGTGATGCCGCCCTTCCCAGCACGAGGGGCAACGTGAACGAGCTGTTGAGTGCGACGACGTCTTTGGGCGTCAGGGCGTCGCTGCGAGTACCGTTTCCCGTTGCGCCAAATTGAGATGGTGCCGCTGGCCCGAGGTTCGTCGGAGCCTTGACGATCCAATCCGAGTTGTTGAACTATCTCTGCGGCGAGGACTGGCCGAGACGTTTCGCAATGCGCAGAAGGGCCGTGATGCGCCCGTTGACGGTCGACTTTTTGACTTCCGGCACGCAACGGCGTCCGAGCTCGGCCAGCGTGTCCGTTGGATGCGCCTGCCGCAGTTCGGCAACCTCGCGCAGCGGCGCCGAAAGATTGCGCAAGCCGTAGGCGTCGGCGAGCAGCGCGATCCACTGCCGTTGCGCCGCGGCCGCGCTCGCCGCACGGTCGACGTTCGCGGCTTCGGTATTCACTAGGCGTCGAATGCGATTCTTCGTTTCCTTGAGCGCGCGCTGGTCTTCCAAATGGAAGAGCGCCTGCGCCGCACCGATGGCGGCGAGAAAGAGCGTGATCTGATCGACGTCCTTGAAGTACACGATGCGCCGGCCTTTGCGCGGGGCGGTCTTCGGTCGCATCCCCTCGGACCGCAGGAGCGCTGCGAGTCGCACGGCTGCCGCGTCGTCGGGAGGAACGAATTCGAGATGATAACCGCGCGCCGGGGCGGCGAGCGAGCCGCAGGCCAAGAATGCGGCGCGCAACTCCATGCGCCGGTCGCAGCGGGCGGTGGGTTTGCGCGGGTGCGTCTCCCCCGCGGCGTCGATTTCGTAGACGGGCAACCGGCGTAGGCGCTTGCCCGCAACGCGGCGGATCGGATGGGCCTTGCGGTCGTCGAGAAGCGACCACAAAAGGCGGGCGAGTGCCGAGCGTTGGGTGCGAAAAATGCTGCCGCCGGGTGCGACCCCGTAGATCAGCAGCCCATCGCGCAACGCCGCCCGGCAGTGATCCGTCTCGACCGGCGTGCGCGCGAGCGCATCCTTCGCATCGCCCGATAACGTCGAGCCGCTCACGGCAAGATGCTACCCGAGCCAGTCCGCCGGCTCGTCGCGCCGCTCGGCGAGTACCTCGTAGAGCTCGACGTTGCGCAATCCCGGGGTCACGCGCTCCGGTACGTGCAGCACGCGCACGGTGAGGTACTTGCGCGCGTAGTGCAACTCGAGGACGTCGCCGACTTTGACGTCGTAGCCGGGTTTGAGCGCTCTCCCGTCGCGCGTGATGCGACCGTTGACGAGCGCCTCGTGGGCCTCGCTGCGACGTTTCGCAAGCCGGCTGACTTTCAGGTACTTGTCGAGGCGCACGATTGCATGCGGCGCGCGATTTCGGCGCAGACGGCGTCGGGATCGCTCGAACCGATGACGTAGCGGATTCCGCCCGAACGAAACTCGACGGCTGAGCCGCCGTTGACGATCCAGCGTCGCTCCCCGAACCCGATGCGATAGCCGAGGCCCGTCGGCAGGATGCGCCGCGGCGCGCAGCTCTCGATCTCGTCGAAGCCCAGACGCTTTGAGAGAACCCTCCCGGTGAAGTACCATTCGACCCCGTCCGCATCGACGCGTATCGTCAAGGTCGCCAGCATGGCGGCGGAGGCGACGGCGATGAGCGCAATGATCGCAACGGGCAGCGAGTGTACGAGCACACCGGTCACGACGGAGGCCACAAAAATGACGCCGAGGATCGAAATGCTCAACGTGCCGATTTGGACGCTCGTAAACGGCTGATCGCTCACCGCGGAGTGCGATCCGGTGCGACGCAGGTTCCACGCGCACGGCAAACGACGAGCGGCTCTTTGAGAACCTGTGCGGCGCTCGGTGAGAGGTCGGGGCGGGCGACGATGACCTTACGCGCTTCGAATTCCATCGCTCGCGAGCGGTTGCCGAAGCGCACGATGCGGCCCTCCGCTTCAATGTAGTCTCCCGCGTACACGGGCGCCAAGAACTCGACCGAATCGTAGGAAGCGAACAGCCCTTCGTCGCCGTCGCTGCGGATCAAGAGTTCGGTCGCGACGTCGCCGAAGAGCGCGAGCATCCGCGCGCCGTCGACGAGGTTGCCCCCGTAGTGCGCGTCCGAGGCGCTCATGCGCAAGCGAATGACGACCGGCGCCAATATGCCTTCGGTCACGCGGCCTGCGTCTTTGCGAGCTGCCACAGCTCTTCGAGTTCGTCGAGCGACAGATCGTTGAGCGAGCGGCCCTCGCTTTGGGCGCGCCGCTCCATGTAGCTAAAGCGCCGGTAAAACTTCTCGTTGGCCTCGCGCATCGCGCCTTCGGCATCGACGCCGAGCGCGCGCGCAAGATTGACGACCGTGAAGATCACGTCGCCGACTTCTTCGCGCACGGCCCGCGCGTCGCCCTCGCGCCGCGCGTGTTCGAGTTCGGCCACTTCCTCGGCGAGTTTCGCGCGGACACCGTCGAGCTGCGGCCAGTCGAAGCCGACCCGAGCAGCCTTGTCCTGCATCTTCTGCCCGCGTTGCAGCGCGCCAAGACCTTTGGGGATGCCGTCGAGGCGGCTCGTGCGGGTTTTCGCGGCCGGCTCGAGCGCCTTGAGTTGGTCCCAGTTTTGCCAAACCTCCGCGACGCTCGAGACCGCTTGATCCCCGAACACGTGGGGATGACGCCGGATCATCTTGTTGGAGAGCGCATCGACGACGTCGGCGATCGAAAACTTTCCGCGCTCGGTCGCAAGCTGCGAGTGAAAGACGATCTGCAACAAGAGGTCGCCGAGTTCTTCGCAGAGGTCGCCGTCACTGTGCGCCTCGACCGCATCGACGACTTCGTAGGTCTCCTCGATGAGATACGGCAGAAGCGATTCGTGGGTTTGCTCGCGGTCCCACGGGCAACCGCGGCGCAGGCGCGCCATCACTTCGATCAGATCGTTCCAAGTGTAATGCGCTGAAGCCGGCGGCAACGGCACGAGCGGCATCTCGATCGCGGCCGACAGCGTTGCGCGCGGCATCCCGGGAACGAGTTCGGTCCGGGCGCCGGCGCGATCGAGGGCGCGCAGCAGGAGCGGGAGCCCCGGAAAATCGGAGAGCGGGTTGCCGAGCACGCCGAGCGCGAGCTCGGCGTCGTCGAGCGAGGCGACGAACGTCTCGATCGCTTCGCTCGAGCCGCGCACGAACAGCGCCGCATCGGCGATCCGGTCGCGCAGGACGACGACGCCCTCGCTTTCGATGAAGAGTCCGAGTTCCGGCGGGGCGAGCAACAGAACCGCGCGGCCGACAGCGCGCAGCGCTTCGAGACTTCCGAGCGTTACCAAATCCGGATCGCCCGGCCCGAGCCCGACGACGCGGATCAACGGGCGCAACGAACGGTTCCCAAGACGGCATGCACCTTGGAAACCGTGGTTCGCCCTAGTGCGACGAAGTTCTTACGCGCCGCTACGGCGAGGCTGCCGCACTCGGAGCTGCGCTCGCGGCGGCGGTCGCAGTAGCCGTCGCAGCGGCAGGTGCAGCGCCGCTTGCCGAGGCGGCGGGCGCCGCGGTGGCGGGCGGCGGCGGAACCGCCGGTGGAATTGCGTCCTTGAGCTTGTCGTCGTAAACGACGATGTTCGCCTTGCTTCTCAGACTCGAGAGGAAGGTCGGAATTTGCTGCTGTTGCTGTTGTTGCGTGAGCAGCTTGCGAATCTTGTCGGCCGAATTCGCCATCGTCGCGACTTGGGCCGGCTTGGTCTCCTCGACGACGATGACGTGGTAGCCGAACGGCGATTTCACCGGCGGCCCGACGACGCCGATCTTCTGCGAGAAGGCTGCGGCTTGGAATGCGGGCACCATCTGACCCTTGGAGAAGAATCCGAGTTCGCCGCCTTTGTCTTTGCTCGACGTGTCGGTCGAGTATTGCTTCGCGAGCGCGGCGAAGTCGGCGCCGCCCTTGAGCTTGTCCTCGATCATCTGTGCAGTCTTGGGATCGGCGACCAAGATGTGCTTCGCGCGCACCTGTGCCGACGTGTCGAGGGTCGCGTGGTTCTTGTTGAGATAGGCTTGGACGTCGGCATCGGTGACGTGCACGTTCCCGGCGACCGCCTTCTCGACGATGAGCTGCTGGCGCAGGATATGCTTGACGTCGTCCTCGGTGAGGTTCTGCGATTTGAGGATGTTATCGAACTGCCCCGGCGGGTATTTCGCTTTGATTTCGTCCTCGCGCGCCTGCACGTCGGAATCCGAGACGTCGACGTGATTGTCGCGGGCGTACTGGTCGATCAGATCCGTTTGTACGAGCTGATTGAGGATCGCCTTACCCTGCGGGCCCGCCTCGAGCTTCGCGTCGTATTCGGCGCGGCTGATCTTGTCGCCGTTCACGGTGGCGACGTCGCCTCCCGACGACCCCCCGGAACACCCGCCGAGTGCGGCACCGAGCATGACGGCGGCTAATGCAGTTAGGACGCGCAAGGACATTCGAAATAACTCCAACAGGTCTGACCTGACACAAAGGCGCGGAGCCTCTTTGGACCCCGCAAACGACCGCCCTTTATTGTAAATGGGGGGAAATTCCCCCCAAATCCCCGGGAATCAGCCACTAAGCCGGCTCACAAAGCATCGAGGAGGGCACCGAGTAGCGGCAAGTGCTCGGCCGGCTTACGGGCCGGGAGGTCGATCGTGATCCGGCCGTCGCCGAAACGGAATTTGTTCTTGGTAAGCGATTGCAGCTTCGCGATCGCGGTCGGCGCGATCGCGAACGCGCTGCCGACGCCCAAGGTCAGGCGCGTGTTGTCGATGACGACGCGGGTCACGTTCTTCTCCAGCGCCTTGGTCCGCAATTTCGTGACGGCGACGAGGTTCGCGAGCGGCTCGGGGAGGGTTCCGAAGCGGTCCGCTAGGCCCTCGGCGATCGCGTCGACCTGCGCCTCGCTGCGGGCGTTGGCAAGTTCCTGGTAAGCGGCGATCTTTTGCGAGACCTGCGGGATGTACGTGTTTGGGATGTACGCGTCGAGCTTGACGTCAATGACCGCTTCGCGCTTCTCGGGAAGCTGCGCTTGCGCGCCTCTGCGCGCCGCGATCGCCTCGGCGAGCAATTCGCAATAGGTCTCGAAGCCGACCGCACCGATGAACCCCGACTGGGCCGCACCGAGCAGGTTGCCGGCGCCGCGAATCTCGAGATCCCGCATCGCGACCTGAAGCCCGCTGCCGAGGTGGGTAAACTCGCGGATCGCTTCGAGGCGCGCCTTGGCGTCTTCGCCCAGCGCCTTGTGCGCCTGGTACAAGAGGTAGGCATACGCCTGATGGTTCGAACGGCCGACCCGTCCGCGCAACTGGTAGAGCTGGGCGAGGCCGAACTTGTCGGCGTCGTGAACGACGATCGTGTTGACGTTGGGGATGTCGATGCCGTTCTCGATGATCGTCGTCGCGACCAAGATGTCGATCTCACCGTCGACGAAGCGCGCCATGACCGGCTCGAGCTCGGATTCGCTCATCTTGCCGTGGCCCACCGCGATCCGCGCCTTGGGCACGAGGACTTCGAGCGCTTTGGCGACGCCGTAGATCGACTCGATGCGGTTGTGCAGGTAATAGACTTGGCCGCCCCGGTCGAGCTCCTGCACGATCGCCTTCTGGACGATCGCGTCGGAGGCGGGAACGACGACCGTCTTGATCGACATGCGATTCTTCGGTGGGGTTTGAATCAGCGACAGGTCGCGCACGCCGAGCAGCGACATGTGCAAGGTCCGCGGGATCGGCGTGGCCGAGAGCGTCATTACGTCGACGCTCGCGCGCATCTGCTTGAGCCGCTCTTTATGCATGACCCCGAAGCGCTGTTCTTCGTCGACGACGATGAGCCCGAGGTCCTTGAAGACGACGTCTTTCTGCAAGAGGCGGTGCGTGCCGACGACGACGTCGACTTTGCCGGCGGCCAGATCCGCCAAGATCGTCTGTTGCTCTTTTTTCGTTTTGAAGCGCGAAAGTTCTTCGATGCGAATCGGGAAGCTCGCAAAGCGTGCTGAAAAGGTTCGATAGTGCTGCGCGGCGAGCAAGGTCGTCGGGACGAGGATCGCGACCTGGCGCCGGTCGGCGACCGCCTTGAAGCTCGCCCGGACCGCCACTTCGGTCTTGCCGTAGCCGACGTCGCCGCAGATGAGCCGGTCCATCGGGCGGGGCCGCTCCATGTCGGCCTTGGTTTCGTCGATCGCCTTCTGCTGATCGGGTGTCGGCTCGTAGGGAAAAGCTTCCTCGAGCTCCGCTTGCCAAGGCGTGTCCGGCGCGAATGCGTGCCCGGGCGCAAGCTCGCGCGCCGCGTAGAGATCGACGAGCCCTTCGGCGATCTTCGCAAGGTTTTCGGAGACGCGCGACTTCGTGCGCGCCCAGTCGCCGCCGCCCATCCGCGAGAGGCGCGGAGCGGCGCCTTCGGTCGCGCCGTATTTTCCAACCTGATGCATCTGCGTTACCGGCACGAGCATCCGATCGGTTCCGGCATACTTCAGGTCTAAATAATCTTGGGTCGCGCCCAAGATCGTCTCGGTGCGCAGCCCGAGATACTGACCGATCCCGTGGACAGCGTGCACGACGTAGTCGCCGACCTTCAAGTCGGCGAGCGTTACCGGAACGCCCTCCTTGACGGCGCGCAGTTTCACGCGTTTGGGCGGCTGCCCGTAGATCTCGCGATCGCCGAGCACGTGCAGGCGCAATCCCGGGATCGCGAACCCCGCTTCGATGTTGCCTTGATCGACGAACACCACGCCGCCGCGCGTCATCCCCGCCGCGCTGCCGACGAACGACGCCGCGCCCGTCTCCCGGAGGTGCAACAGCGTTGCGCTGCGTTCGACGGTAAGGTCTGCGGCGCGCAACATCTCGGCGAGCCGCGACGCACCGGATGCGACGAGCGCGACGGTTTCGCCCGCCTCGACCCAGGTCTTCACCCGCTCGAGGAACATCGCGATCTGCCGATTGAAGTGTTCGACCGGACGCGTTTCGAGCACGAACGATTCGAGCGAACGCGGTACCCAGGCGCCGGCGGTTCCTTCGATCGCGCCTGGGACGATCAGCGTCCTCCGGGTCGCCAAGGTCGCGCCGAGGGTCGCAAGCGACGGATGCGGCGCTTCGACTTCGGCTAGCAGCGCCTCGCCGACGGCGTCCTCGTCGACGCTCAGTTCGCCCGATTCGACCGCTGCGAGCAACACGTGCTCCTCGCGCGAGCGTTCGTCTTCGAGCCCACGCTCGATCGTGGCGAGCATCGCCGGCTCCTCGAGCACGACGAGCGCGTTTTCGTCGAGGTAGTCGAGCAAGGTTTGCTCGCGATCGTACGCGAGCGAGAGCCACGCTTCGGGAATGTCGGCGCCGCTTGCGATGTAGGCTCGTGCGGCCGAAACGGTCGCCGCGGTCCCGCCGATGCGCTCGAGCACGCGCTCGCGGTACGCTTTGTTGCGCCCGATCTCGCTCCAGGGGGCGATCTCGAGCTGTTCGAGCGGCTGCGTGCTTCGCTGCGAGGCAAGCTCGAAGCTTCGGATCGATTCGATTTCGTCACCGAAAAACTCGACGCGGGTCGGCGCTTCGGCGGTTGCCGCCCAAAGATCGACGATCCCGCCCCGAACGGCGTAGTCACCGGCCGCTGCGACGACGTCGCTGCGATGGTAACCGAGCTCGTAGAGCCGTTCTTGCAGCGAGTCGAAGCCGAATTCTCTTCCGGACTCGAGGCTGAAGGTCGATTGGACGAACACGTCGCGCGGCATCACGAATTGGCGCAGTGCCGCAACCGGCGCGATCGCAATCCCAACGCGTCCCGCCGCCAGGTCCGCGAAGAGGGTCATGCGTGCGCTGCGCTCCGAGGGGCTCTCGATGATGCCGACGCTCTCCTCGCGCGGACGCACGAGGGTCACGTCGCGCCCGGCGTCGGTACCGAGATAATACGTCAGGTCGGCGAACGTGCGCTCGGCCACGTCCGCGGTCGGCACGACGACAAACGTCGGTGCGCGCAACGCGCGAAAGACGCCCGCGTAGAGATACGGCCGCGCCGATTGCGTCGTTTCGTGCAACGAGAACGCCGCGCGATGCAGACGCAGACGCTCGAGCAGTCCGGCCAACGGCCGGCTGGAACTCGGGAGCGCGCGAACGAGCGACGGAGCGAGCGTAGCGATGGGCGGATCGCCTTATTTCAGCATGAAGGGCAACGTGAGCGTCACGGTCCGGCCGTCTTTCGACGTTGCGACAACGTCGACGTCAAAAGATTTCCCCTTCACGACGTCCGGCAGGACCGGCAGGATGCCGTCGAATGCGAATACGCCGCGGCCCGTCTTGGGGATCTCCACCTCGTACCCGTAGGACTCCGCGACGACGGAGACGACCGAGTCGCTCGTAAGGATGCGCACGTGCAGCGGGCCCGGTACGGCGATCGTTTGATCGGTGACGTCGATCTCAAGGATCTCCGGGGCGCCGAGTTGCGGGAACGGCGTCGAACCGGGCGCGGGCGTGGCGCGGTAAATGAAGTTGTAAATCGGCGTTGCGGTTGCTGTTGCCGACGGCGGAAAGGTCGCGATGAGCGCAGGCCGCGGTGCCGGTGAGGGCGTCGGGGACGGTGCGGCCGTGGGCGCCGGGCTCGGCGCGGGCGGCGCGTCACGTTGGGCGACGGGCACAGCGGTCACGAGCGCGAGCGCGAGCAGTGCAAATGTCATAGGATCTTGACCGGCACGCGAACCGTCGTCGTCGTACCGGTGGCGCCGGTTGCGATGAACTGGAGATTGACCGAGACGCCGCGCGCGATGAACGGAATCTTGGGCAGCGTACTCGTTGCCTCGAAATCTCCGGGCGCGACCATCGCGATGTTGCCTTCGTGGCTGCCGCTCTTGCTTACGACCTTGACGACGTCGGGGCTCGTCTCGACCTTGATCATGATCGGTCCCTGCGAGTGTAATTGCTGGTCGTTGAGGTACACGGCGAAGATCTGCGGCGTCCCCGGCGCCGGGTGGTCGGGTTGGCGAGGGACGAAACGGTACCTGTACGGCGAGGCGGTCGGCGACGTGGTCGCAACCGGCGGTGAGGCGGCCGGCAGGCTCGACCCCGAGGCGGCCGGCAACGGTGCTGCCTGCGGCGTTACGGCCGGCGACGGCACCGCCGGCGACGATGCGGCCGGCGAGGCAAACGTGGCCGAGGGGGCCGGCGCGGGCGAAACGGCGAGCGTCAGAAGAAGCGTTGCGATTGGAATCACGATCGGGCCGGTGCTTTCTTTTTGGGGGGGATCGGGGGGCCGTGCCGCCCCGATTTTAGGAGGGTCGGGCGGAAATCCGCGACGGCGAATGCGAGCGGAAGCGCTGCGACCGCGGAGACGAGCCGCGCGGCCTCGGGTCCTAAAGTGCCCGTTGCGTCGGGAAGATAACGCAGCCCGGCGGAAATCGTCGCGGCCCAGAGGGCCCGGGAGGCCGCTCCGTCGCCCGCGGCCAGGCACCACGGCACGAGCCAGAGCGCGTACCACGGATAGCCGTTGGGCAGCGCCAGCAACAGTGCGATCCCAAGCCACGCCGCTCCGGCGGCGTCGTGACGCCAGAGCCGCACGATGCCGGTCGTCGCGGCGAGCCCCGCGAGCGCAAAGGCCCAAAGCGGTCCGAGGAGGCCTTGGACCGAGATCTCCGGCGCGTAGCGGCCGTGCGCGTCGAGGGATGCGAGCGCCGGTCGCATCAGCGGGAGCGTCAGCAGCGCTGCAAGCCCAAGCCCGGCGCCGAGCGCCGCCAGGATACGTGCTCGCTCGGGCCGCCCGCGCAGCCAGGTGTCGAGGGCCGCGCCGAAGGCAAACGCCAGCGCGGGGGCCTTGAGCAGCGGCCCGAGGCCAAGCACGAAAGCGCCGAGCGCGGGGCGCGCGCGTGCAAGCGCGGCTGCACCGGTGGCGGCCAGCAGCAACAGCGCGTCGTTGTGCCCCTCGGCGACTGTCCAGAGGATAACCGGATTGAGGCCGTACGCGCACAGCGCCACAAACCGGCGCGGGCGCGACAGACCACCAAGGGCGATGTTCAAGAACCCGATGCTCCCCACAAACGCAAGCGCCGCAAGGAGCCGGAAACCGAGCAAGGTCGCCGCGACGCCATGTGCGCCGAGCGCCGTGACGACCGCTGCAGCGACCGCAACGAAGAGCGGTCCGTAGACGCAGACGGGGTAGGCGCCGCCCCATTGCCAGCGAGCCGCATCGTAGAACGGCCCGCTCACCTGGGTGCCGAGCGGCGCGTAGGGATCGATGCCGTCGCGAACCATCGCACCGTATGCAGCATACGCGTACGGATCGCTCGAGAAGACGAAAGGCCACGCGATCGCCGCGCCGATGCAGAGCGCGGCGACGAGCGCCACCGCGGCAACGTCATCGTCCCGCGCGGTTTGCGCCAAGCGGCGCCCGACGATGACGAGCGCCAGCGCCACCGTTAGGATCGTGCCCCCCAGGATCGCGAACGCGACGGCTCCGTACGAACCCCAGGCGGTGACGACGACGAGCGGCTGCGCGAGATCGGTCGCGATCCGCTCCGGCGCGCGAGCGCGCCAGTTCCACGCAAGCGCCGCGCCGGCGGCAAATACTGCCGGCAGCGGGCACAGTGCCGCGAATCGGCGGCCGTTCACGCGGGCGCGCGTGCGCGGACGAGCGCGTCGAAGCGAACGGCGGCGAGCGCGAGGACGATCCACCACATTTCGCCGACCTTCGGGTAGAACACGAGAAGATCGAAGACTTGATGCACCGCAAGACCGGCGCTTGCGCCGAAAGCGCCGCAGATGAGCGGCTCGGAAAACGGGCCGCGCGCGAACCGCCAAAGCGATGCGCCCACGAGCGCGACGGTCGCAAGCGCGAGCGGGATGCCGCCTTCAACGAGCGCTTGCAAGTAAAGACTATTTGCGTGCGTATGCAGCTTCGGATAGCCCGCAAGGCCGAGCTCCCATTCGAAGTTGCCGGCTCCGACGCCAAAGAACGGATGCTGCCGCCACAGCGTTAAAGCGGCGCTCCAAAGCTCGGAACGATTTCCGACGGTGCCGGGTGTTTGCGCCTCGGCCACCGTTGAGAAATGGCCCAGAACTCCAGCGAAATTATGCGTTGCGGCGAACCCCCAAAGAGCGAGCAAGGCGCAGCCGGCGGCGCAGCCGGCGGCGAGCGCTACGGCGCTTGCGCGCCACGAACGCCGTGCGCCGACGGCAAACACGATCGCTACCGCTCCAAGTGACGTGAAGACGCCGGTTCGCGAGATCGTCAGCACGAGCGCTGCAGCGCCGAGTCCGAGTGCCGCGAGTTCATACCGCGTTGGTCCGCGACTGATCGCGTAGGCCACGACGACCGCGAGCGCGATGCCGAGGAAGCCCGCGAGTTGATTGGGGCCTTCGAGCGGGCCCGCGACGCGTGGAATCGGATGGTCGGCGAACCAAATTCCCGAGGGTGCACCCAGAAATTCTTGCGAGAGCGCAATGATGCTCACCAGTCCCAGAACGAGCGTAAACGCGAATCGTACCGGTCGCTCGTCGGGATCGGCCGACGCCGCGACGACGACCGTTGCGAACAATGCGAGATACTCAAGCGCCTTAAGTGTCTCGCGTAGTGCCGGCCCACGGTACGCGGCGTGCGCGATCGAGAGCGCCGTCGCGAGGGCGACGAGGAGCCCGCAGACCAAGAAAAGCCTGACGGCGGGGCCGCGCAGCGCTCCCAGATCGCGCCGTCCGGCGCCAAGCCCCGCGATGTTCGCGAGCAGCGCGATCTTCGGTAAGGTTATCGTGGTCGAACCGACGTCGCGATAAAACGCGAACGGTACGAGCAGGATCAGCATCGCCACGCCGTAGGACGGACGGCGCGCGGCGAGGAGCGCAATCGCAACGAACGCGACCGCATAGACGGCGACGGCTGCGGCATCGGGCGCTCGATGCGCGATGACTTGATCGATGACGGGGTGATTCGGCACGAACTCGCGGGCTTCGCGCACTCGCCCGCGAATCCCATGTTCCTTAAAATGAATGAAGCCGAAATGCGGCGCGCGATTGCGCACAAACGCGACGGAGCAGAGCTTGCGGCACAGACCTGGCACGCGATCGTGCGCGCCTATCTCGACGGGGACGTCGACGACGCACAACTCGCCGCCCTCTTGATGGCATGCGTCCTGCGCGGCCTCGACGCGGCCGAGACGCATGCGCTAACGACCGCCTTCGTGGCGAGTGGGGAGACGCTCGAAGCTCCGGATCCGCGCACCGTCGACAAACATAGCTCGGGCGGCGTCGGGGATACGGCAACCCTCATCGTCGTGCCGCTGGTCGCCGCCTGCGGCATCCCGGTTGCGAAGTTGTCGGGCCGCGCTCTCGGCCACACGGGCGGCACGCTCGACAAGCTCGAAGCGATCGAAGGCGTCCGGACGGATCTCGAACCCGAGCGCTTCTTCGAATGCGTGCGCACGGCAGGCTGCGCAATTGCGGCCCAGAGCGAACGTCTGGTCCCCGCCGATAAACGCGTCTACGCCTTGCGCGATCGGACCGCAACGGTCCCATCGCGCGGGTTGATCGCGGCTTCGATCGTCTCGAAGAAGGTCGCCGGCGGCGCGCATGCGATCGTCTACGACGTGAAAGCCGGCCGGGGCGCCTTCGTCCGCGATGTCGCCGAAGCGCGCGAGCTTGCGGAGGCACTCGTTGCGTTGACGGTAGCGTTCGGCCGGCGTGGCGCGGCGCTGGTCACGGACATGAACGAGCCGCTCGGGCCTGCAATCGGGACGGGGCTCGAGGCGATCGAGGCGCGCGATTTCTTGCGTGGAACGCATCGCTCGTTGCGCCTTGGCGCCGTCTGCGAGGAACTCGGTAGCGCGATGCTTGCGGTCGCGGGCGTGCGGGGTGACCTGCGCGTCGCGCTTGACGCAGCGCTCGAGAGCGGCCGCGGCTACGAAACGTTCGAGCGAATGCTGGCGGCGCAAGGCGCCGCCCCCGGAGCGCTCGAGCGCCTGCAACCGCACCCGCAACGGACGATGCTACCGGCTCCACATGAGGGATTCGTCGTCGCCGTCGATGCGGTTGCGCTCGGCGAAGCGGCGCGGGAACTGATCGCACGATCCGGCAGCGGCGCCGGCATCACCGTGGCCGCGCGGATCGGGGACGCCGTGCGCGCCGGCGACCCGCTCGCATTCGCGTACGGCGATGCGGATCTCGCGCACGGGCTCGAGCAAGCGTTCGTTCTCGGCGACGCGCCGCCGCCGGAACGCCCGGTGGTCTACGACGAGATTGGTTCGCGCTCGGGCGACGGCACCGAAACGAGCGGTACGCCGCGCTCGACGCTCGAGACCAAGTAGAGCGGCCGGGACTTGACCTGGTCGTAGATGCGCCCGAGATACTCGCCGGCAATTCCGATCGTAATTAACTGCACGCCGCCCAGGAACAAGATCGCGACCATCATCGAGGTATAGCCGGGCTCGTTGAAGCCGTAAATTTTCAGGACCACGACCAAGATGCCGTAGAAGAACGCAAAGCCGCTGACGACGAAGCCGAGGTAGGTTGCAAAGCGCAGCGGAATCTCCGAAAACGACGTTATCCCGTCGATTGCAAACTTCAGCATCTTCGAGAGCGGGTACTTCGTCTCGCCGGCATGCCGCGCGTCGCGCTCGTATTCGATCCCGACTTGATTGAAGCCGACCCAACTCACGAGCCCGCGGAGAAAGCGATGTTTCTCGCGCGTCAGCGCGAGCGCGTCGACCACGCGCCGGCTCATTAAACGGAAGTCGCCCGTATCGACCGGGATCGAGACGTTCGTCATTCGGCGGATCGCCCGGTAGAAGATCTGAGCGGTAAATTTCTTGAAGAAGCTTTCGCCCTTGCGGGTCTTGCGCGTCGCGTAGACGACGTCGTACCCCGCGCGCCATTTTTCGAGAAACCCTTCGATCAGTTCGGGAGGATCCTGCAAGTCGCCGTCCATCAACACGACGGCGTCGCCCATGGCAGCGTCGATCCCCGCGGTCGCCGCGATTTGGTGGCCGAAGTTGCGCGAGAGGTCGATGATGCCGAGTCGCGGCTGGTGCGCGCGTGCCGCGCGCAGCGCAGCGAGCGTGCCGTCGCGCGACCCGTCGTTTACCGCGACGATCTCATAGCTTTCGCCCCGCACGACGACGCGGTCCATGATCGCGGAAATACGCTGGATCAACTCGGGGACGTTACCCTCCTCGTTAAACAGGGGGACGACCACGCTGATCAAGCTCACCTAGGCGAGCTCCGTGCGCACGGCTTGCCAAAACAGGGGAAAGAGCAGTTCGTGATGTCCGGTGAACGAGAAGCCCTTGCCGTTCGTGCCGAGATGCGGACGCCGCACGACGTTGGTGGCCGGCCGATATTGGCGAATGAAATCGAAGTCCGCGGTCGTGAAGTCTCCACCGTGACCAAGATTGCGCGCGACGGCGACCGCCTTGAGGAACGCTTCGGGCAGGAGGACCGCCGAGCCGAAGTTCAGGTAGACGCCGCCGTCGAGAAGGTCTGCGACGACCGAACAGAGGGTTCTGAAATCGATCATAGCGGCTTCGCCAAGTGCCGCACCGTCGGCCTGCGGGTGAGCGTGCACGATGTCGGTGCCGATCGCGACGCAGACGCAGAGCGGCAGGTCACGTTCCGCGCAGGTCGCGAGCACGGACGAGCGGGCATGCGGCGCGCCGGCCGCGAGCAATGCGTCACCGAGAGCGCGGCCGATCCCGCGCTCCCGATGGGCGGCGATCGCGCCGAGGATGAATTGCGCGGTCTCGGCGGACATCCCAAACGAGCCGTCCTGCAACGCTGCATCGACGTCCTCGGACGTCTTGCCGACCAGGGCCAGTTCGGTATCGTGAATGGTGACGGATCCGTTCGAAACCACGGCGCTTACGAGGCCCTCGCGGAGCAGGTCGCAGAGCACCCCCCCGAGGCCGACCTTAATGACGTGACCGCCCATCCCCAGCAGCACCGGCCGGCGCCGTTCGATCGCCGCCGCCGTACGCGTCACGAGCTGGCGCAGCCCCTCGCCGGCCAGGATGTTCGGCAGCGCGTCGAACCAGGCTCGGAATGAGGCGTCCGCTGCCACCGTTCTACCGCTGTCTTCGCTCCGGACTTTCGAAGGGCGATCCTCGAGCGACGTCACGCGCAGGCGCTGAAGATCGATCGGGGTGTAGCCCACAGCCTGCCGGTTCCACCATCCGCAAGCGAGCCCTTGCGGGCGCACTTTTGGCCTCGGTGTCGGTCTGCGGCTGTGCGAATTTCTCGAAACCGGCACCGAGTCGCACCGCTACGCCCCAAGCCGCGGTCGCTCCGCTCCGTACCGCGTCACCGGCGCGCGTTCGCGTTCCGGCTTCGACGGCGATGGCGCCGCGCCGTCCGGCGCCGGCGACCGAGCGGGCCGCCGAGCCGTCACCGCCGGACGTGTCCGCTCAGCAACCTGCGCCGGCGCAGGTTCAGGCGACGCCGAGTGGTCCGCAAATTTACTCCGTCCATGCGACGCCCAGCATCGTGCATAGCGGCGACAGCGTCGTTTGGGACGTGCGGACGACGCCCGACGTCGTCAGCGTCGACGCTCAGGTCTCGCTCTACGCGTTGCAGATGGTCAAGCAATCGGCCGGACATTTCGCGCTCAACTTCGCGATTCCGAGCAGCGTGCCGTGGTTTTTCCACGGCACCTACGATCTCGACGTGCGGGCTCACACGCAATCCGGCGAGGTTGCGCACCGTTCGATTTCGTTGACCTTCGAGTGAGCGCGTCCAACCCCGAGTCCCGTCCGGACTTACACCGCGCCGCGCGCACGAGCGTCCCGGAAGTCATCTACGGGGCCAACAAGACGCGCGAGCAGATCGAAGAGATCGCCCGAGCGCTCCACGGCGCCACCGGTTTTGCGCTCGCGACGCGGGTCGCCGGCGCCGACGGCGCGGCACTTGCCGCACGCCTGCCGGGCGCGCGATACTTCGAGCGCGCGCGCCTCCTGCAATGGGGCGAGTTGCCGCGCAGCGGCAAACGCATCGGCGTGGCCTGCGCCGGAACCTCCGACCTTCCGGTTGCGGAGGAAGCCGCGTTCACGCTCGGCGCATTCGGCCACGACGTCCACACCTGCTACGACATCGGCGTCGCCGGTGTTCATCGGACGCTGGCCGTCCGGGACGAGCTCGACGCGTGCGGTGTGGTGATCGTCGTCGCCGGAATGGAAGGTGCGCTGCCATCCGTCATTGCCGGGCTGATCCGTCCGCCGGTCGTCGCGGTTCCCACGTCGGTCGGCTACGGCGCCTCGTTCGAGGGGATCGCGGCACTGCTCGCGATGCTTAACTCGTGTGCTCCCGGGGTGTCCGTCGTCAACATCGACAACGGTTTCGGCGCGGCGTGCGTCGCGCACAAAATCGTGGCGCTTGGTTTATGAGATGTCGGCCCAGCGGGCGACGGTATCGTCGGTCTTGGCGTTCGGCACCGCATTCAGAAGATGCGGCGAGACGATGCCGCCGGTCCGGTCGCGCTCGACGGTCGCGTAGGTCCCGCGCGTGAACTCGTACTTGAGCGTCGTGTTCGCGGCAAGGCTCATCGACACGGAGAAGGTCGAGCCGTCGACGCGCTGCATGCGGATCTCGGAGGGATTGTAGCTGCTGCGTTCGGTCGAAAGGTAGACGTCGTCCGAAGCCGGCGTGTTTCCCGGGATGTGCACGACGATCGTGACGTCGATCGCGCCGCCTTGATTCGCGACGGTTTGCCCGCTCGGTGCCGGCAGCGGCGCGCTCTTGGGGCTTACGACGACGTACTGCCGCGGGATGTTCGCGGCGTCGACCTCGCCTGCCAAAACGATTTTCGGTTCGAGCTCGATCTGGGTGACGCGGCGCAGCACCTGATCGAGCGTGATCCGAACGATGCTGCCGGTCCTTATGCCGCGCGGCACCGCCAGATCGTCTTGGAGTGGTACCGCGTCGCCGGTCGTGAAGATGAGGTATCCGGACGAAATCGTGAGGACCTGACCCTTTACGTAGACGGCCGGGAGGACGGATCCCGGCGACGCCGCGGCGGCGGGGGGTGACGGCGAAGGAACCGGCGGGTGCGGGACGGCGAGCGCGGACACGGGTGCGACCGCAAGCGCGAGGGCGACAGCGGCGAAAGCGAAGCGCAAAATTATCGCGTACTTACGGAGAGATTCCGAAAGTGTATTGCGGCGAGAGATACTGCCGGTCCCAGCCGAACGAATAGGAGCGGCCGACCTCGATGCGCAGCGACGGCGTGATTCGCCGGACGATGTCGAGTGAGACGTACAACGGTGCCGGTCCGTACCCGTGGAACTGCGGAAAATCGTGGTTGTAGTACATCGTCAACTGCACGCGGTCGTCGCCGCGACCATTGATCGTGGACTGTAACTCGTAACTGCGATACGTGTTGAGGCCCGAATAGGCGAAATACCCGGGGTACGGCGTGCCGTCGGGGGCATAGTACGGCGAGCCCGGCGGCGGCAACCCGAGCGCCACCCGGCCGACCGCGAGATCGCTGTAGTGATTGTCGCTCTGTTCGAATTGCACTTGCGCGAACAAGCTGACGGAAGGCGTGATTTTCCGGCCGGCGGTGACGGTCGTCGTTCCGGTCGTAATCTCGTGCGGGTAATCGTACGCCGTGAAGCTTTCCTCGTACTTCGCGGTCAGATTCGTGTTGAAAATCGTAATGGGAGGCGCCGTTATCAGGGCATCACCGCCGACCCGGTAGTCGTTCGTGTACGGGAATCCGCCGTAGTTGTGATCGTAACCGTACGAGGCCTTGAGCTGATAGCCGAAGATGTGCTTGATGTCGTGCTCGTACGTGCCGACGTCGAATTCGGCAGAGTTCGAGGGCCCAACCTGATTGAACTGGATCGTTTGGGTCAGCAGCTTCCCGCTCTCTTGCAATTGGTACGACAGCAAATCGCGCACGAACGGGTCACCGAATAAGTGCGTTGCCGTCAGCGTCTGCTGCAAGCCCGGGCGGATGACCTCGAACGCGTGCAGGTCGAATTGGCTGTCGCGAAACGGCAGGACCGAGGTGACGAGATACGCTTTGTCGCCGTCGACCAAGCGATTGTCGAGGGCTTCGGTGACGCCGTTGGTCGAGTCGTAGCGCAGATGCGCGGCCGTCAGCGAGGCCGGCGTGCCGAAGAGCGAGTACGGCTGGTCGAACGACGCCGCCGGTGCGGCGCTCAGGGCGATGTACTGATTCTGCACGAGCGTGTACAGATACGTCGGCAAGGTGAGCGAGGGGCCGGCCGCCGTGGGAAACTCGGCGGGCAGCATGCGCACGCTTCCGCCCGGCGTAACGATCGCGTGATGCGAGCGCATGTATGGGCGCTGCCCGTCGAGATCGACGGAATCGAAATATCCTGGCGGCGCCGGCCCTTCCCTCGCGGAACTCATGTCGTCGTACCGGACGGCGAAGGTTGCCGGGATCGGGTCGATCCGGACGACATAGGCCTCGCCGGTTGCGAGGTTGCGTGCGTATGCAACGCCGTCGACCTCGCTTGGGCCGCCGACGATGCGCACGTTTCCGGTGACGACGAGGCGGTTTTTCTGCAGATCCCAGCGCATCGCGTCGCCCAGGATCGTCCGCGTGCCGGTACGCACGACGACGTGACCGTCGGCCGCGAGCAGCGTCGCGTTCGCATACGGGAAGAAACCGACGCTATCGGCCCGGACGTCGACCTTCGAGGGCATCGCCTCCGCGAAAGCGACGCCGGTGCAAAATGACCACGCGACGGCTGCGAACGCGAGCTTCCGGAGGACCGACATAGGGTTTCCTCACCTTAATGGTGCGGAGGGATGTTAAAGGGCACCGGGTTGAACGGTGTCGGCAAAGTACTGCCATTGTCCGAGGTGAACGGGTTTTCGTCCTGCCAATAGTAGACGGTATCTCGCTTAACCAGGTAATCGGCATTTGGGATCACGAGTACACGTGGCTTGATCGCCAGCCCGTCCTGACCGAGGTCGGCGGACTGCCACGAGCCGCGTGTGTACCGGTAGAGCAGCCGGGTCCCCGAGCTGAAGCTCCGCACGACGCGATAGTGCAGCGCGTCGACCCGGTCCATCCGCACCGCGGTCGCGCTCCAGCCGCTCGCGTCGGTCGCGAGGTAAATCTCATCCGAGAACGGCGTCTTTGGCGGTACCTCGACGAGAAACGTCACCGGAACCGGCTTCCCATTGAAGCCCTCGCTCCGGCCGAGGTCCGGGTTGGCGAACGGGGTCGACAGGGCGACGGCGAACTTTTTGATGTCGAGGTAGCTTGCTTCGTCCGGCAGTTTGGTGCGCGAGAGCGCAAGCTCCACGATCCCGCCGCTGCCCTCGTCGAAGCTCGCGCGCGCGTAAATTCGCGTCTCGGGTACGAGCTTCGTCGGGCCGCCGGTCGCCGCGTCGTCGATCTTGACGTTGGGATCGAGCCGGAACGCGTCGCCGGTCGTGAAGAACGCGAAACCGTCGCGATAATCGAGAAGCTGTCCTGAATACTTAATGATCTGCCCCGAAGGCGGCGGGGTCGCGGTCGCGGTGAGGGGTGGCGGGGTCTGCATGACGGTGGTCTCGAGCGGCGAGGGGAACGGCGCCGCACCGGCCGGATCCGAGTCGAACGTGCCGGCGCTCGCGAGCGCGAGGGCCAGAAGGACGATGAGGGCATAGGCGCGGCGCCGCAGACGGTCCGTCATTTCTGGATTTGGAACGAAAACTGCGGCGCCCATCGCTGGTAGCCGCCGAAGTTGAAGTAGTAGTCGCGCGACATGTCCACGACCAAAACCCGGTTGAAGCGATACCGCAGGTCGAGGTCCAGTTCGTACGGCGTGAAGCCGAAGTTCACAAAGCCGACGCCGTCGCCCACGAGTTGCTCGGTGCCCGGGATCGGCCGCGGGAAATCGTCGTTCTCGCGCATCGAAACGACGGCGGTGAGAATCTGCGACGGCGTGAAAACGAACTGCTGCGCATACGAGCGCTCCGTTCCGAAGCCGCGAAAGCCGCCCGAGACGAAAACGCGCTGGCCGGTATACGGGTTGAAGTAATCCGAGCCGTTGCCGGGATACTCCGTGTCTTGCAGCTTGCCCCAGAAGTCGCCCGTGTTGATGTTCGTGTAGCTGGTTAGGACCGTTACGTGCGGATTGAACACCTTCGTGAGCGAGACGCTCTCAAGCGTTGTATCGATGTGGTGGGGTTGGGAGAACCACTGGATCTGTTTGTCGGCCGTCCCGGTCAGGTAGAGGTCGCGCCGGCGGCCCGACTTGTCGGGGACGATGTTGAAGGTGTTCGTCGTTAGATTGATCCCGGTCGTCTTCGCGTACGCCGTGTGGTACGGCACGGTGCCGACCGACCCGAGGGGCGTGATGTCGTTGTTCACGACGCCGTACGACGAGCGCAGCTGGAAACTGATCGGCAGGTTGCCGACCGGATGGCGGAATCCGATCCATGCCAGCGTCGCTTGGTCGGGGTGATCGGGGACGAAGTTGTGGCTTGGGTCGAAGTAGTAGTAAACGAGATTACCTTGCGGACCGCGGGTGAACGTGTCCGGGCGTGCGAGCAAACTTTCGTAGTACTGCAGGTCGGTCAACTGCAAGAACGAGTGCGGCAGCGCTTGCGTGAGCTGAAAGTTCCCGTAGGCGGTCGCCGAGAGCGGCCTGCTCAAACCGAGCTGAAACGCCGTCTCTTGAAGGAAGCCTTGGAACTGCAGGGAGGGCGTGATCCGATCGTAGACTTGCAGATTGTACGTCTTAAACGGACGCGTCAACGCGTTTGCGGAGAGGACGACGTAGTGGTCGTCGCTGACCTGGTGCACTTCGAGGGCCGGGAACACGCCGTCGACCGAATCGTAGCGAATGTGCGCCGTTGCAAGCCCGTGTTCGCCGCCCGCAAAATCGAGCGGGCCGTCCGCAAACGCGCCGGTTAACGAATTCTGGGCGAAGTACGGGTTCTCCGAATAGTTCAAGAAATAGGACGGAAAGGGAACGAACGCGAGGCCCATATTGATCGTGGCGGGCGCGAACCGGATGCTCTGCTTCGGATCGACGACCGCTTTCTTCGAGTAGAGAAACACGCGCTCGCCCGAGAGATCGGGAAGATAAAACGTGTCCCCGGGCATCGCGCGGCCCCAGAGCGGATGTGCGTAGTTGCCCGCGGCAAACGTCCAGCGATCGGGTTCCGATACGATCGGCACGAAATAGGCGCGATCGAAATCGAAGTACTCGGCGAACGCCGCGCCCCTGATTTGGCTCGCAGCCGCGTAGACGTAGACGTTTCCGGCGATGACGAACCGGTTCAAACGCAGATCGTAGAAAAACGTGTTTCCGGTAATGCGCGTGCCGTCGCCGAGGGTGACCCGCACGTTGCCGTCGGCTTCCATGATGTACCGGTTGCTGTAGAAGGCGATTCGATTCGCGAGAACGCGAAAAGCAGCGAGCCGGCGGCCGGTCGGCGGGGTCGCAGCCGGCGACGGCGCGGGCGGCGATGCGTTCGT
>PMHP01000020.1:0-7709 GCA_003158195.1 Vulcanimicrobiota bacterium
GCTTACCGCACGTGTTGTCGGCGCCGGGCTGGCACCAGCAGTCGCGGCCCCAGTCGCGGAACGACTCGCAAATCTTGCGTAACTTCGGCGACCGCATCATGACCGCGCCACCCTCACCCATCGTCATGTGATGCGCGGGATAGAAGCTGACGGTTGCAAGATCCCCGAACGTGCCGACCTGCTGCTCGTGCCAACGCGCGCCGACCGCGTCGCAGGTATCCTCGATCATCCATAGCCGGTGAGCGCGACAGAATTCGAGCAGGCGCGCGCTGTCGTACGGATTTCCGAGCGTGTGCGCCAAGATGACGGCTTTGGTCTTCGGCGAGAGCGCGCGCTCGAGTTGCGAGAGGTCGGCATTGTACGTATCGAGCTCGCTGTCGATGAAGACCGGAACGGCCCCGCATTGCACGATCGGGTTGACGGTCGTCGGGAAACCGGCCGCAGCGGTGATGATTTCGTCGCCCGGTTGCAGGCGGCGCTCGCCGAGTTCTGGGGACGTGAGCGCCGCGATCGCGAGCAGGTTCGCGCTCGACCCGGAGTTGACGAGGACGCATTCGCGAACGCCGTACCAGCGCGCAAACTCGCGTTCGAAGCGTTCTGCGAAGCGGCCGGTCGTCAGCCAGAAATCGAGCGCGCTCTCGACGAGAAGCTGAAGCTCGCTGGCATCAAAGACGCGCCCGGCTACGGGCACCGCGTCGGCGTGCGGCACGAACGCGTGCTGCTCGAACGCGGCTTCGAAATACTCCTTGGTCTTCGCAACGATCTCGTCACGCAGCTCGCGAGCGCGCGCCGAACGCGCGTTATCGTACAACATGCGCGCGTTCGCTCGGCACCCACGGAGGAGCTGGGTGAGCCCAAAGGTCTTCGAGCAGCCGTCGGTCGCGCAGCGTGTCCATCGGCTGCCAAAAGCCCTCGTGACGAAACACCGAGAGTTGGCCGTCGCGCGCGAGCCCGGCGAGCGGCTCATGCTCGAGTAGGGTCTCGTCGCCGGCGATCCGGTCGAATATCGACGGTTCAAAAACGAAAAAGCCGCCGTTGATCCAACCCTCGGAGAGTTGCGGCTTTTCGACGAAAGTCACGACGCGGTCGCCGTCGAGTTCGAGGCCGCCGAAGCGCGCCGGCGGGCGCACGGCCGTTAGGGTGGCCTCGCGACCCCGGCTTTTGTGGAAACCGACGAGCTCTCGAATGTCGATCGCGGCGAGGCCGTCGCCATAGGTGCACAAGAACGTTTCGTCGCCGATGAATTCGCGCAGGCGCCGGATTCTGCCGCCCGTTTTTGTGTCGAGGCCGGTATCGACCAGGTGTAGCTTCCAATCGTCCGTGAACGGTTCGGCCTGACGTGGGCGAACCGTCATCTTGCCTGAACCGACGTCGATCAAGAGGTCATTACGGTCCGCATAGAGCGAGCGAAAATAGTCTTTCACAACCTCTTGCTTGTAACCGAGCGCAATCACGAACTCGTTGAAGCCGGCCGCTGCATAGATCCGAAGCAGATGCCAGAGGATCGGCCGCCCGCCGACTTCGACCATCGGCTTCGGCTTGGCGACCGTCTCCTCGGAGAGCCGCGTGCCAAGGCCGCCAGCCAAGATTACGACTTGCATCACATAAAATGTCGGCTGCCAAAGCCGTGGACTTTACGCCCAGGGGCTCTCGAAGGCCGCCCAGACTCAGTTGGGCTAGGGCGACCGCCGACACGATACTATGTGGCGCCGCGCTCGCGATCGCCACGCCTGCACTATGAGCGCTTTCAGCCTGCTCCCGGGGTTCCTATGACCGTTCTCAGCATTATGGCGAGTTTCGTCTGTGTTTGGGCGGCAATCAAAGGGCAGGGCGCTAGTGCGATTTTGGAGCGGCTAAAAGCGTTTCGGCCGACGCCGCGTCTGGTCGGCACGTGCGCCGCCTTGATCGTGCCGATCTATGTCATCGCCCTTTTGAATCTCTACGCCCAAGTGCGGCTCGAGGAGGGGGCGCCATTTGATGCGTGGATGCAAGCGCTGCCGCTGCCGGTCTACAACGGTCGCACGCAGAACGCGGCCGTTCATTCGACCTTGTCGTTAATCGCACTTTGTTGCGGATTAGTGGCGACGTTGTCGCTCGGCGTCCTAGCCGCCGCCCTCCGTCACGGGATCGGGCGCACAACGCGTCGCGCATTTGGAGTCATCGCGGTACTGCTGGCGGTCGTTTCAGTTGCGGCTCCGGCAATGTCTACGACCGATCCCTATGAATATGTCGCGGCGGCTCTCCTTGGATTGCGTGCCTACGTGCCGCCGCCGGGCGTGCTTGCCGGCACGATCTACGCTCCGATTCTCCCCAACATCCCGCTGAGCGGCGTCATCTACGGCCCTCTGTGGGTCTTGGTCAACAGCTTGCAGTTGTCACTCGGTACGTCGGTTTTCCTTAAGATCGAGCTACTCCGTGTTTGGAATGTGGCGTTTATCGGACTCCTCTACGTGTTGCTCGGCCGTGCCGGTGTGTCACGCAATACGCGAGCGCTGTTCGTCGTCAACCCTGCCCTCTGGTACTACGTCGTGGCCAACCCGCACGCAGACGTGCAGGGGTTGCTCTTAATTGTCGGAGCTTGGATCGCAGCGCAGCGATCGCGCGGCATTTTTGCCGCGGTACTGCTTGCCGGCGCCGGATTAATAAAGCTCCCGTTTCTCCTCATAGGGGCAGCTGCACTCGCCCCGCTGAACGGGTCTCGGCGGCGTTACGCGGTTTGGTTCGGCGCCGCGTTTGGGGTCGCGCTCGTTTCGTTCCTCATTCCGGGGGCCGCGTATTGGCACGACTTCTCTCACTACGTCGTACACGGCACCGGCCATGCGCATGCGAACCTGCGAGACGGCTGGCTTCTCATCGCGCCCATCGTTGCGGCGGTGACCGTGGCACTACTCGCGCGCCGGCGCGCCGTCTACGGCGCGGCGTGGCTCTTTCCTCAGATCGCACCTCTTGCTGCAGCCTGGTACTTGCTCTGGGGGATGCCGTACGCGGCCGTCACGGGCACGCTCGAGGCGTTCGTTATCGCGATGCCGCTGGCCACCGTCCTCATCGATTCCACGAATAGTCTTGCTTTGCCGGGAATCGCGATCGCGGCTGCTCTGGGCGTTTTCTTGATTGTCGACCTGTCTACGATCATCCGCAGCCGGCAAACAAGCCCTATCGTGACGAGTGTATGACCAGGCCAAACGCGTTAGCAGCCGTCCTCGGTGTGATTGCGATAGCGTTTGCGGCGGGCTGGGCGCTCGTCTTGCCGATCTTCCTGTCGCCGGACGAGGACAGTCACTACGACTATGCGCTGACGTTGTACACGGCGGCCCGGCCGATGCGGCCCGCGGAGAACGTCGTCGGGCGCGACACGCAGCCCGTCGTCGCCTATCTCATGAGCGCGACTCACGCGCGCCAGCAGCGGCTCGACACGGCGGTCGGAGCCGATCCCGGTTACGGTGGCGCCGCGTACTTCCGCGCGCTCGATGCGGGCGCGCCGCACGTCGACGCGCGTGCGATGCACGACGGACCGATCGTTCCGGTACCTTACATCAGCCGGCTTTACCCGATCGGCTACTACGCGCTTGCGGCGTTGGCGATCGGGCTTGGGGACCGGCTGACACACGGATCGGCTGTCGCGGAGGTCTTGTTCGCGCGCTTCCTCTCGGTCGCGCTGCTCGTGCCCACTTTGCTCTTCACGTGGCTTGCGTTGCGTGAGCTCGCGCTCGGGACGCGCAAGGCGCTTGCGATTCTTGCCTGCACCGCGCTCCTTCCGCTGACGGCCTGGATGGCCGGCTACGTGCAGCCCGACAATCTCGTTTGCGCGCTCGTGGCGCCGGCGTTGTACGTTGCACTGCGCCTTCGGCGCAGGCCTGACGATACGGTCTTGCTCGCGGCACTCGGCCTCCTCCTCGCAGCGCTTATGGCAACGAAACAGCAATATTTCCTCGCGGTCTTCATTCCGATTGCGGCGATGCTTGCAGCTCGCGCACCGCTTCGATTATCCGCGGCCACACTTCGCTGGCCGGCGTTGCTCACGCTACCGCCGTTGCTCGCATTCGCGGCTACCGAGCCGATGCTTCGCGATACACCGGGCGGCGGCGGGGTATGCCGGTCCGAATCGCATCTCGCCGCAGGCAATGCGCTCGGGATCGCGCACGCCGCCAGCTTTCTGGTGCACGGCATCCACACCACGATAACCGGCTCGTTCCTTGGGACTTCCGGGCTTGATTCGTTTTGGCTTGCCTATACAGCGTACCGCAACACCGACCTCGTCTTGGGCAATCCCACTCTTACGACGGCAGCAATCGTGGCAATCGCTGCGCTAACCGCCGTCGTCGCGGCTCTCTTCCTCGCTCGCGTGGTTCTGATCGTACCGCGTCTGGTCGCCGTGGGCCGCACGCGTGGGTGGCGGAGTGTCGCGCGAATCGCCACGTCGAACGTCCTCGTAAACGCGTACCTCTGCTACCTCGCGATCCTATGCGGCTTCGAGATGTCGATCGGCGGATACATTCCGGTTCAGGGGCGCTACTTTCTGCCGTTCGTGTCCGCTGTTTGGCTAATCGCTGTCGTCATTGCTCCGCGCGCACTACCGCGGCGCTTTGGACGCGCTTTCGGGGGCGTACTATTGACGCTGATCCTGAGCTTCGATCTGGTTGCGTGTGCGTTCACGTTTCCTTCACTTCACGATCGGTTTTACGTCCCGTCCCGGGCCGTCCCGCCGCAGCGCGAATTACTCGCCGACGTATCGGTCGGCGAACGCGCCGGGCTCTGGGACGTGCGCGGCGCCGCAGTCGATCTGCGCGACGCGGACCCCGCCCAGCGGGTCGTCGTGCGGTTGGACGATCGGATCGATCTCGCGACTCGAAGCGTACCGCGCCCGGACATGCTCTGCAACATGGAGCAGACATTGTTGCAGACGGGCTTCGACGCAACCATTCCACCTTCGCAACTTCGCGCGGGCCGTCATGAGGTCGCCGTGTTCGTGAAGACGCCTTGGTCGGCGCGGCTGCTCGATACCGGTGCTCGGACAAGCTTTGACGTCGCCGTAGCTCGGCCGCTCCTCGGGTCAACCGGCTCCGTTACGGCGCGTCGTGAAAGATGATGCCGAGCGCATAACGCTCGCCCGAGCGCACGCGGCTCACCCCGTGCCGTAGGTGCGAACGCGCGAAGCCGGCGCCGCCGGCTCGTTGAATCGGGCGTTCGTCATTTGGGAAGACGACAAGGTCGCCCAGCCGCGGAGCAATGACTTCGACGCGGCTCTGCGCGCGCGGCAGATTTTCAACGAGCGCGAACTCTCCGCCGGTGTAGTCGCGGCCGGGCTCGCTCAAGAAAAGCGTAAGCTGCAACGGAAACGTTAGCTCGCCGTAAAGGTCGCGGTGCAGCCGGTTTTCGTCGCCGACGCCGTACTTGAGTAAGAGCGGCGTCGGACGGCGCTGGCCGTGCGCCGCGCAGAGCGACCCGAACTCTTCGAGCGTCGGGGGATAACGCTGCGCGCGCCCGAGCGCGGCGTTCCAGCGGTTTGCGACGGGCACGAGCGCGCGATAGAATTCTCGCCGCAGACCGGCGACCGGCTCGATCAAGGGTTCTGCGAAATAACGGTACTCGCCGCGCCCGAAGGCGTGGCGCTCCATGACGACGCGCGAGCGGAAAAGGTCGTCGTGTCCCTGGTAGAGATCGCGCAATGCGCGGCAGGCCGCCGGCTCGAGGATGGCCGCGACGTGCGCGTAACCGTCCCCGAACAGGGCTCTCTCGATCGCGCTCCAATCGAGCGTCTCGACTCGCGGCGCGGCGGCGATCATGCCGGCCGTGTCGCCGATTCGCGGTCGATGAGGTCGCGCTTCCGGCTAAGACCCCAGAAATAGCCGCCGAGGCTGCCGTCGCTGCGCACCGCGCGGTGACACGGGATGACGAGCGCGACGGGATTCGCGCCGCAAGCGGTGCCGACCGCGCGAACGGCGTTGGGCGCACCGATCGCTTCGGCGATCTCCGCATAGCTTCGGGTCTCGCCGGCTGGGATCGCGCAAAGCGCGTTCCACACGTTGCGCTGAAAGGCCGTGCCCTGCACGTCGAGGGGCAATTTGCGCAGTCCGTTGTGCGGATGTTCGACGTACGCGACGATCGCGGCGAGCACATCGTGCAGCTCGGCATCATCGGCGACGAGCTGGCGGGCATTTCCGAAGCGTGCCTCGACGCGCCCCCGCAGCGCCGCATCGGACTCCCCGAACTCGAGCGCGCACAAGCCGCGATCGGTCGCCACGATCATCAGCTCGCCCAGACGCGTCGATGCGATCGCGTAGCGAATACGCTCGCCGCGAGCGCGTTCGCGAAAACGCGAAAGCGGCATTCCCAAGCTTCTGCGCGCATCGGCGTAGGCGCGCGAACTCGAGTTGTAACCGGCTTCAAAGGCGGCGTGAGTGACACCGCGGCCGGACGCGAGTTCGCTGCGCAGCTTAGCCGAGCGCGTCGCCTTCGCATAGCCCTTCGGCGTCATGCCGACGGCGCGCACGAAGATGCGATGGAAGTGGTACGGGCTGAGGTCGGCGCTTGCGGCCAGCTCCGCCAACGTGGGCTCTTCTTCTGCGGTCTCGATCAGCCGGCAAATCCGGCCGATCGTCGCGAGCCGGGCTGCATCGGCCGTTGTCTCGTCGGGCCGGCAACGCTTGCAGGCGCGAAAGCCCGCCGCCCGAGCTGAGGCCGGGTCCGCAAAGAAGACGACGTTCTCGCGCTTAGGCGTGCGGGCCGGGCAGCCGGGACGGCAATAGATCCCGGTCGTTCGCACGGCGATCGTGAAGGCGCCGTCAGCATCTCGGTCGCGGCCGGCGACGGCCTGCCAGCGGGCCTCGTCGCCCGCGTATGAGGCTGATGCGGTCGTAGAGGTGTTTGGGGTGGATTCGAAGGTTCGCATGGGACTACATCATATGACCGCCATCGCTTGCCGGTCGATGCGAATCTTGCTCTCGCATCGCATTTGTTTCAATCACGGCGCCGGTCTCGGCGGGTCGCGCTTACATCTTGTAGCTGTGCAGCCCTGAGATCCAGATGTTCACGCCGAGGTAGCAGAACATGATCGTCGCAAAGCCCAGGACCGAGAGCCACGCGCAGCGCAAGCCGCGCCAGCTATTGCGCGTGTGGAGGTGCATGTAGAGGGCGTAGACCGTCCAGGAGACGAGGGCCGCGGTCTCTTTGGGATCCCATTGCCAATAAGCGCCCCACGCTTCTTTGGCCCACCAGGCGCCGGTAATGATTCCGACTGTCAGGAGCGGGAGCCCGACGGCGATGATGCGGTAGGTCATGATGTCGAGCTTGGTAAGCGACGGCAGCGTCGAGAGCCATAGCGCGAGCACGTTGCCCTCTGCGGCCGCAGTCGCGAGCACGGGCAGATCGCCGCCCGTCACGCGCCGCACGGGCGCCTCGGCGTAGCTTTGCACGGTAAGGGTGGCGCCCGGCGGCGCACCGCCGGCTGCGGCCGCCCGCAAACTGGTGCCCGGTCCAGACCACCCTTCGAGCGCGCGTTCGCCGTAGTACTTTATCAGGTACAGAAGCGAGGTCACCATCGCGACCAGAAATGCGGCGTACGCTGAGACGACGAGCGGCACGTGAATCTTGATCCAGTAGGATTGGAGCGCCGGGACGGCTGGAAGGTACCCCTCGTTCCAGGTCAACGCGTACGCCAGAAAGCTCGCGGACGACGCCAGCACGAAGCCGCCGATGAACCACAGGTCGTA
>PMHP01000020.1:7731-16490 GCA_003158195.1 Vulcanimicrobiota bacterium
GTTCGCGCGACAGGAAGTAGGTGAAGAACGCGAGTGTGCTCATGATGTACGCCGAGATCGCGATGACGATGAGCACTTGATCGGTGGTCATGAGGTCTTGGTTTCCCCCTTTGGCGCAGGCTCACCCCGGGATTGCGGCCCTTTGCCGGCGGCTGGTGCCGCCGTCCGCTTCGGGAAGGCAGGTAAGCCTGCTGCTACGGCCGCGACCCGGGCGGACGATACTACCTAATATGCCGCCAGAGCCTGACGCCGGGAGGGTCGGTACCTCGACCCAGCCGCACCTCGCGTACATGGACGGGCTCAGAGCCGTCGCCGTAATCGCGGTGGTTCTTTACCACGCGATCTGCTCGGCCGCTTGGGCCGGCCCGTCAATGAGCGCTCCGATGTCGCCGAACCCCGTCTGGTGGCTGGCGACGTTCGCCTCGAAGGGCTCGCACGGCGTCGATCTGTTCTTCGTGATATCGGGCTTCTGTCTGGCGTATCCGATCTTAGCGTCCATCCGGAACGCAGGTAGCGCGCGCTTCGACCTAACCGGATTCTTCGCGAAGCGGATGGTACGGATACTGCCGCCGTTTTACATCGCCTTCGCTCTTTGTACGCTTTGGATGTTCGTATCGACTCACACCGGCTTCATGCAGGCGGAGCCGGGTCTGGACTTCTCGCCCCTCGCGCTCCTGCGCCAGCTGCTCTTTCTCGACCGCGGTGCGACATTTACCAACGGCTCGTTCTGGACGCTCCCGGTCGAATTCCGCTGGTACCTTGCCTTCCCGCTCGTCCTCGTCTTGTACGTGCGCTCGCAGCGCGCGTTTTGGTCTTTGCTGGCCGCTTGCATAGTCGCTTTCAACCTGACGTCGTTGCGGGCGATCGATATCGCGACGTTGCCGGCGTTCATGCTTGGAATCGTGGCCGCCGACTGGCAGATCGTGGGCCACCGCTTACGGAGCTACGCGCCGATGCTCTTCCTGATCGCCTTGGATCTCGCATTCATCCTCGAGCCCTACAGCAGCGTGCCATCCCGCTTCGGACTCGCCGACAACGTCGGCTTTTTCTTGCAGACAAATGTCGGTTGGCAGCTTGTCTCGTTTTTCTTGGTCGTCTCCGCAGGGTCGCTTCCGGCGCTGCGCCGGGCCTTCGAGTGGCGTCCGCTTTGTGCGGTCGGCGTGGCCGCCTACGCCATTTACCTCACGCACCAGCCGCTCGAGTTCGCCTGGGGGCTGCACGGTGGCATGTACGTGGGACCGTTCGTGCATCTCGGCGTTGACCTCGCGCTGTCGCTCGGCGTCGGCTTCGGATTCTGGTACGTTGCCGAACGCCCGTTCGTGGAACGCCGTACGCGGGCGCGTCTGGTCGCCGCGCTCGCGGGGCCGATCGGCCGCGCCTTGACGTTCGCCGGGCTGCCGCAACGGTTCGAGCTGGCCGCCAACCCCGCGGCGCCGGCGGTGCGCCGCGACGAGGCGGTTCCCGAGCCCCTCCCGGACACGGTCGCCGCTTACAGCTCGCTTGCGTGATCGGCGAGCGGACGCTCCTGCGAGCCGCCGAAGCGACAGCACGGTGGAGCCTCTCGAGCGCATCTATAGCGAGCGCTGGAATCCCAAGGAAATAGCGAGCGCGCGCGCCGTCTGGCGAGTGCTCGTGCGCAACTTTTTTCAGAAGTTGATCCCGTCCGACGCAGCGGTGCTTGACGTCGGTTGCGGATTCTGTCATTTCCTCAACGAGATACAGGCATCCGAGCGCGTCGGGGTGGACGGCAATCCCGCAACCGTCCGCTTCGCCGAAGCAGGCGTCTCGGTTGTCGTGGACCACGATTTTTCTCTGACCGATATCCCCGAACGCCATTTCGACTTCGTTTTCGTGAGCAACGTGCTCGAGCATCTGGAGAGCGGCACGCGCGTGATCGACTTGATCCGGCGTTGCGGAGAACTGCTCTCCGACCGCGGACGGCTGGTGATCCTGCAGCCGAATTTTCGCTTCGTTGGGGCACGATACTTTGACTTCATCGATCACAAGACGGTACTGACCGACGCGAGCATCCGCGAGGTGCTGACGCTCGGCGATCTTCATCTCGTTCGCGAGATTCGACGCTTCCTACCGTACACGACCAAATCCAGGCTGCCCGCTCACCCGGCCTTGTTATCGCTCTACCTCAAGCTCCCGCCGTTATGGCACGTGTTCGGGCAGCAAAGCTTGTTTATCGCCGAACGGATCCGCCCTTAAGTCTGCCCGATCGGAAGCTTCATCGTGCGCTCGATGTAGCGGTACGTGTCGTCGATGATGAAGTCGATTCCGTGTTTCGGCTTCCAACCCAACCGTGCGGCCAGCTTCTCCGAGCGCCCGATTCGAAAGCGGACGTCCGACGGCGGTACGTCCATCGTACGAACGGAGGGAAAGGGTAGGCCGGGGTTGACGCGCGTCCAGATCAGGCGCGCGAGATCCGACATCTTCATCGTAGCGTCGCCGCAGATGTTAAAGTCGTCATTTTCGACGTTTTGTGCGATCAGCAGATCGAGTGCGTCGGCGATGTCGCGCGCGTGCGTGAAGGTGCGGACTTGCTCGCCGTCACCGAATATCTCAAATGGCGTCTGCCGCAAGAGCGCTTTGTAACAGAAATCCGGAACGACGTGCGCCATGCCGAATTCGACCCGGCCGCCGGAATCGACGTCGGGAAGCTCGCCGCTTCCAACCGCGTTGAAAGGGCGCAATGTCAGGTAGCGCAGGCCCATTTCCTCGTGAGCGCCGCGCACCAGGTACTCCCCGTAGAGCTTCTGCATGCCGTAGTTCGTCAACGGAACGGGCTGGAGCCGCGCGTCTTCCTCGGTCACGGGGCGTTGCATCCGCTCGTAGACCATCGAGGAAGAGAAGTAGACGAAAGTTGCTTCGGGCGCGGCCGCCAACGTCGCATCGATCGCGTGAGCCAGGATCTCGCTGTTGTCGCGAGCGATGCGGTACGGAATCTTATGGAAGTAACGGATGCCGCCGATCAGTGCGGCCAGGCACAGAACCACGTCGAAGTTGCGAAACTCCGCGGGGTACATCGTGCGGACGTCCTTGCGGATTACGTTGCAATGAGGATGGCTGAAGAAATCGTGTTCGAGCGTCCCGTATTTCTCGAAGTTGTCGACGACGACGACCTCGTGGCCGCTCTCGAGGAGTTTGCGCACGACGTACGATCCGATGAAACCGGCGCCGCCCAAAGCGAGGATGCGTTTCATGTTCTTTCCTTTAGAATGAGCGCCCGGCGTCCGGCGCCTGCGTGCGCGAGCGCGTACCAGTACCAGCGCAAATAGTGCGGCAGCCATTTCGCCAGCAGAAAGCGCGACTCGCCCGCAACCCGATCGGTCCAGGTCGAAGGGATTTCGGTGATTCGGAAGCCGAGCGCGTAGGCCTTGACCGTGATCTCCATGGCGATCTCGAAACCCGCTTTGGATTCGATCTCGATCGCGTCGAGCACCGGGCGCGCATACATCTTGAAATTGTTCGTCGCATCGCGCGTCGGCAAGCCGGTGAGCAGGTAGAGCGAAAGGCCCGCCGTCCGCGAGAGCAGGCCCTTGAACCATGGGCCGCCGATTTGGCGTCCGCCGCGCATGTAACGCGAGCCGGCGACGAGATCGAAGCGCCCCGAGGAGACGAGCGCGTACATCTCGTCGACGATGCGCAGGTCGTCGGCTAAATCCGCCATGATCACGAGCGCCGCGTCGCCGCTATCATCGCGCAGACCGGTCTTCACTGCCCCAAGGACCCCGCGACCCTCCGCATTACGCAACTCCCGGATCGCGAACGGCATGCGCGCAGCCGCGGCGCGCAAGGGAGGTAAGGTCGTGTCGTCGTCGCGGTCGTAGACGACGACGAGTTCGAACGGCGTGTGGACCGAGCGCGCAAGCGACTCGAGCAGCGGAACGATATTTGCGTCTTCGTTGTAGACGGGACAGACGAGCTTCAGCACTAGATGCGGCAGCCGCCGCCCCAGGCGTTCCAAATGTCGACGACGATCTTGCCGGCCGGAATCTTGAGCTCGCGGTACTCGCGGTGCGGCGTCGCCAGAATGATAACGTCGCTTTCGTTGACCAGGCGCGCCGTGGGGACGAAATCCGGCTCGTCGAGGTAGACGTCGGAGCAGAGCACCCGGCGGCTTTCGAACGCCAGGATCTTGCGCAACTTGTAGGAGAGCGAGTCGCGCTTGTCGTCGCTGTCGGCTTTGAACGTCATGCCGAGCACGCCGACGGTAAGCTTCGTGAGGTCGAAACGGGCTTTCAACCGATCGACCAGATAATTCGGCAGCCCCTCGTTCACGAGCATCGCGGCGTGGCCGAGATAGAAGCGATTGTTGTTGAACGCGGCCAACTGCATCGCGTCTTTGAAGAGACACGGGCCGGCCGCAAAACCGGGGCGCGGCATTCCGCTAAGGCGAGGATACTTGTACGTCATCGCATGGTGGATGTCATAGAAGTCCGCTCCATGATCGTTCGCGATCATAAAGAACTGATTTGCGGTCGCGAAGATCGTATAGCGCCAGACGTTGGAAAAAAGCTTCGCAAGTTCGGCTTCAATGGGCGTGACTTCCACGACTTCGCAGCCGAGCGACTCGAAGAGTTCGCGGCACCGGCGGCGCCCCTCGTCGGTGTACGCGCTAACGATCTGCGGCAGCGTCTCGAGTTCTTCGATAGCCTTGCCTTCGGCGATGCGCTCCGGGCAAAACGCGAGTTCCACTTCTACGCCGCGCTCTTCGAGCCAGCGGTGCAGGTGGTCCGTCGTCCCCGGATAGACCGTGCTGCGCAGAACGACGAGCTGGCCTTTCTTGAAGTACGGCAGGTAAGATTCGAGCATGGCCTGCAGCGGCTCGAACTCGGGATTTAGGTGCCGGTCGACCGGCGTGCCGACCACGATTACCGCGACGTCGGAACGCGTAACGCAGTGCGGGTCCAGTCCAAATTCGAGCCGTTCGGCCCCAAGCGCGTCGCGGAGGCGCGCCTCGCAGCCGTCCTCCTTGAAGGGCATCAGGCCGGCAGAGAGTGACTCTGCGCGCACCGGGTCGATGTCAAGCGCGTAGACGCTCTTGCCGCGGAAGGCGAGCGAGACCGCAAGCGGGAGCCCAACGTGCCCGAAGCCGCCGATGATGGCGACATCATACGTTTTTGTGCGCGATTCGCCGAACGTATCGGCCCTGCCCGGAGCGGCTGGAATCAGCTTCAAATGCGGCCACCTGTGATCGCTGGGGAGAACATCGGTTAGGGAGCGCCGCAGCGCCCCTCTACAATCGTCTTCGGCAGCTGTGGGCCGCGACCGAAGGCGGTCGATAAGAGCGGCATGGGGCTTTTCCCGATCCTTGCGCTGTTTGCAGCTGCGCTCCCGCTGCGCGCGTTCGCCGGAAGCGGCTCGGGCCTCGCCCGTTACAGCCCCAGTCGCGGCGTCGCGTTCTTCGCGGCGGCCGCCCTTGCAGCGGCCTTCGTGGGATACGAGGTCTGCTTCAATCGGGCGATCGTCGAGGCTCACCCGGCTAGCATGATCGCCGGGCAGCCCATTCTCTTCTTAGTCCGCGGGGTCGGGAAGCTCGTGTCCGCGTCGCGCGCAGACGAGCTAGGCCTCCTCGCGCTCGTGGAAGCCATTGCTCTGGGCACTTTTCTCGCCCATCTCGAGGCGCTCGGCACCAGGGCGCGACGGGCGACCGCGGGCCTCGTGGCGACGGCCCTTGCTGCGGCGGCGCTGGTCATGCCGGCGTCGGATTCGTCGGATTCGTACTTGTACGTCGGCCTTGGGACCCTCGGCGTTCACGCTTACGCGCCGGATCCCGTACCGTTCCGGGGCGACCTCCATCTCATCAACGCGATCTGGGGCACGCCGCTGTTCCCGAGCGCCTACGGTCCCGTGTGGATTGCCGTCTCAGCGCTACTCATCGCACCGCTCGCCTCACTTGGGGCGAAGCTGTTTGCGTTTAAGGTCTTGGGCCTCGCCTCAGTGCTCGCTTGCGCATATCTCGCGAGGCTTCTCGGCGCCGCGCGCGTTGTCGTGGCGGGAATTGTTTGCAATCCGGGACTCTACGTGACCTATGTGGCTAGCGCGCATAACGATCTTTTCGCAATCGATCTCGTACTCGTCGCAATGCTAGCCGCGCGGCGAAGCGTCCCCCTCGCCTACGCGTTCGCACTAGCCGCCAGCCTCGTCAAGCTTACGCTCGTTCCCGTCGCGGTCGTTGCCGTAGCTAGGCAGCCGTCGATATGGGTGCGCGCGAGCTTCGCCGTCCTACTCGCGCTCGCCGTAGGTATGGTGTACGCCGTCCATGGCGGGCTTCTGTGGCACGCACTGACGCCCGCGATGCAGCAGTATCAACACGGCTGGTCGCCGCTCGAGGTCGCGCTACGCGCCGCCCTCGTGGCGGTTGCTCTAGGGGCCGGCGCGTGGATCGTGGTTTCCGGCCGCGTCCGCGCGCAAGCTGCTTGGGCACCCCCGGCGCTCGGCGCTTCGATCCTTGCATCATATACGATCTGGGGCTTACCTCTAGCCTTAACCGCGACGCCGGTGGCCGTCGTCTATCTCGTGACGCTGCCGATCCTCTTGTTTTTCCAGAGCCCGACGCTTCCGGGAACTCCCGCGCTTGAAATCGCGAGCTATTCGTTCCTGCTGCTGTCGATTTTCGTGGCTATTTATCGCTTGAGGCCCGCCATTAAGGCGACGGCACGGCCCCCAGACGACAGGCGCGTCAGCGCCGGGAACTGATCGCGACGGCGTCAGCCAAAGAGCCAGGGCTCGCGAACGCAGTCCGGGTCGCCAATTGGCGCGTTCGAGAGCCGATGGAAGGGCATGGGGGTTTACCAAATCTTCGCGCTGCTTGCCGCCGTGCTGCCGGCACGTGTCTTCAGCGCGAGCGGGACCGTGTTCGAGCGCGCCGCGTCCAAGCGTGGATACTCTGCGCTCTTGGCGGCCGGCGCGCTAGTTGCCGCATTCACGAGTTACGTGCTCCTGTTCGATCGCGCAGTCGTGGAGGTACACCCCGCCTCGGTTCTCGCGGGCCTGCCCCTTCACTTCGTCAACGCGATCACCAAAGAAATCGTGCATGCTTCCCGTGCCGACGAGCTGCTCGTGCTTGCCCTCGCCGAGGCCTTCGCTCTGGGTGCTTTCCTCTTCCACCAGGGCGCGCTCAGCCGGCGAGCGCGCCGCATGACGATCGGCTTCGTTGTCGCTGTGCTGGGTACGGTGGCGCTGACGACGCCGGCGACGGATTCGGGCGATCCGTATTTCTACGTCGGCCTCGCGACCCTGGGAGCGCACGCGTATACACCACCCGGGACCCCGTTTGGAGGCGACCTCCACGCGATCAATGTCATCTGGGGCACGCCGATGTTTGCGAGCTCGTACGGGCCGGTGTGGATCGCCGTCTCGGCCTTACTCGTGGCGCCGCTCGGCACGCTGGCAGCCAAACTCTTCGCGTTCAAGTTGCTGGGATTCGCATCGGTACTTGGCTGCGCATATCTTGCCCGCCGCCTCGGTGCGTCACGGACGGTCGTTGCGGGCATCGCCTGCAATCCGGCGCTCTATCTCGCGTACGTCGCAGGCGCCCATAACGATCTCTTCGGCGTCGACCTAATCCTGGCGGCGATGCTGGCCTGCCGGCGCAGTGTTGTCCTCGCGTTTGTGCTCACGCTCGCTGCAAGCCTCGTCAAACCAACGCTTGCGCCGGTGGCGGTTGTCGCCTTCGCCGCAGTGCCGGCGCTGCGGCTGCGCGCGGCCCTCGCCGTCTTGCTCGCACTCGCCGTGAGCGCTGTATACGCGCTGGACGGCGGCCTGCTGTGGCACGCGCTCGTCGCTACGGCGGGAGCCTTTGCCCACCCGATGTCGCCGCTGGACACGGTCTTTCGCGCCGCACTCGTCGTTGTTGCCCTAGCTAGTACCGGTTGGACCGTTCTGACCGGTCGCGTCCGTTCCCAGACCGCTTGGGCACCACCCGCGTTCGGCGGCGTCGCGCTGCCGTCGTATTCCATCTGGGGTCTGCCTCTGGCTCTGATGTCGACGCCCGTGGCTGCGGTCTACCTCGTGACCCTGCCGGTCCTGTCGTTTTTCCAGTGCACGGCTCTCCCGGTTACGGGCACGCTCGACGTCGCGGGCGATGCATTCGTTCTGGCGACGATCTTCGTCGTTGCCTATCGCTTGCGACCGCGGCGTTAGGCCGTCGGCGACAGAGCCAGGCGAAGGTCGCGCTCGAGCGCAGCGAACTGCTCCTCGTAGATGTCGTAGCCTTTGACCGTCGTCGCGGCGATGCCGACGTTCCACGCGTCTTTCGCACCGTCGATCCGCACGTACAGACGCGCCGGCAAACAGTAGAACGAGATGCACAGGCCGGCCAACAGAACGAACGCGCCGAGGCCGACGAACGGGATGCCGGGATCGTGGCGATACTGAATGCCGCTGTAGAGGACGTAGCGGCCCGCGGTGACGCGGTAGCCGCCGCCGAGGTCGATGCTCCGGCCGAGCGGCAAAAGGACGCTGCCGATATTCTGGTCGCCGTCGAAGACCGCGAGCACGACGCCCGGATTGTGCGGTCGCGGATCGGGAGCGATCGTGTTGCCCGGACCGATCGTGCCGACGAAGCGCGCGTACTGCACCTCCCGCTCCGTATCGCCGACCGCGAACCCGTCACCCTCTTTGAGGGGCGCTTGCGGAGCGTTTGCGACCGCGCGGCCGTCCTTCGTGATCGAGAACGGAATCGCGAACCCGTACGAGGCCTGATAGTACGCGGTTCCGTCCAGTTCGAGCGGATCGTTGACGCGGAT
>PMHP01000201.1:0-302 GCA_003158195.1 Vulcanimicrobiota bacterium
GACGAACTCGGCGTCGGTGAGACTGATGTGGTTGGGCTCGGCGACGGCGACGCTCGCGTAGGTGCGGGCGAGGGTGTCGCGAGCGTCGACGTCGTGCTGAACAACACGAAATCGTACGTGGCTCCGGCATCGAGCGTGAGCGCGAAGTTCTGGAAACCCCAGCCGAAGATCGTATCGTTCACGGCCGTGCCGCCGATGGTGCCCATGCTGGAGCTTGCAGGGCCGGCGAGTACGGTCCACCCGGCGGTGGGATTGTTCGGATCGGAGAGGGCGACGTAGGAATGCGCGGGATCGGGGGGCGT
>PMHP01000201.1:344-3462 GCA_003158195.1 Vulcanimicrobiota bacterium
ATCTCCGTAAAGTAGCTGCCCCCGAACGGTCCGAGCGTTAGCGAGCTCGAGGCCGTCGTGCTCGTCGTCAAAACGCCGCTCGCGCCGGCACTCTGCGCTGGAGTCGCGGTCGGCGCCGGGGTTCTGAAAGGAGCGACCGGTCCTACGAAGGTGTTCCCGTTGCAAGCGCACAGCAATGNNGCGATGACGTACGCACCGAAAACGACGCGAACGAACGCAGAGCGAATAGAAACCTGCCGCATAGCGCGACCTTAGGGCCGGACGCACGATGTCCTTGGGCTGTTTCGTAACGATTTCCGTACGCACTCTTCCGAGACCAGCGCGACGCGATTGGCGAACCTTCGTTTTCCATGTGGGAGGTGGCGCTTCGACTGCGCGCCTGCGGCGCTCCGCTCAGCATGACACGCTGCGCGATGTGGCGCGATCTGCCGGGGCGAGGACAACGGGGGTGGGGGAAATAACCTAGCGGGACGGCATGCCGAGAGACACGTCGCGCGATGGCTTTGGGAACGAGGTTGAGGCCTACGTTCTAACGCACTTTCCGAACATTTGGAAGTGGATTCAGGATACGCGACCGCTCGCGCGGCTGGCGAATAAGACGCTCATCAACAGCGCGATCGGGAAGATTCCTACGCGGCCGTTTGCGTATAGTTTGATGACCCTGGAGAACGTCGTTCCGGACACGACACTTCCGAAGAAGCAAGACACGTATACGTCGTGGGACTCGCTCAACGATAGGCGCTACACGGGGCGCCATCTTCCGCCGGATCCGGAGTTTAATCGGGACGGGAACCTTCCGGCGCTTGCGGATGTCGCCGCGCTGTTTCGCAAGCGCGACGGGAAGACGACGCTATCTCCGAAATCGACGCTGCTTTTTCCGTATTGGGTGCAGTGGTTTACCGATGGATTCCTGCGCACGGATCGGGTGAACCGGCTGCGAAACACGTCGAACCATCAGATCGACCTGTGCAACGTGTACGGGCTTTCGCCGGTGCAAACTCGGATGCTGCGAACGTTTGAGGGCGGGAGGCTCAAGAGCCAGGAGATCAACGGCGAGGAGTATCCGCCGTTCTACTATGGGGATCCCGCGGCGGGTACCGTCAAGCCGGAGTTCGATGGGCTTTACGTCCCGCTGAGCGATGAAACTCGGCTTCCGGCGGAGCAGAAGGCGCTGCTGTTCGCGATGGGTGTCGAGCGCGCGAACATTCAGTTCGGCTACGTGATGCTCAATACGCTGTGTTTGCGCGAGCACAACCGGCTCGCGACACTCTTGGCCGGGCATTATCCGGACTGGGATGACGAGCGTCTCTTCCAGACGGCGCGAAATATCCTCATGGCCGAGATCATGAAGATCGTTGTTGAAGAATACATCAATCATATCGCGCCGTACAATTTCAAGTTCATCGTGGATCCGGCGTCGTTTCCGAATCAGGGATGGTACCGGCAGAATTGGATGTCGGTCGAGTTCTCACTCGTGTACAGGTGGCATAGTGCGCTACCGGACACGCTCGCCTATGACGGGAAGACCATGCCGATGGTCGGCTCGCTCTGGAATAACGAGATGCTGCTTCGCCGCGGGCTCGGGGCGATGTTCGAAGAGACCTGCGCTCAGCCGGCGACGAAGATCGGTCTCTTTAACACGGCCGACTTTCTTATCGACGCCGGCGAGCTGCCGAGCGTTCAGCTTGGGCGGACGGCGCAGTTGCCGAGTTACAATGCCTATCGCGAGATGTGCCAGTATCCGCGCGTTACCGCGTTCGACCAAATCACCGAGGATCCGGTCGCGCAGCGGGAGCTCGAACGGCTGTACGGGCATGTCGACAAAATCGAATTCTACGTGGGGCTCTATGCGGAGGACGTCCGCGAGAACTCCGCGCTGCCGTCTCTGATCGGGCGGCTCGTCGGGATCGATGCGTTCTCGCAGGCGCTGACGAACCCGCTGCTCTCCGAGCACGTCTTTAACGAACGGACCTTCTCGCCGGTGGGCTGGGAGATCGTGCAGAGCCCGCTCACGCTCGGCGATCTCGTCAACCGCAACACGCCGGCCACCGGAAAGAGGTATAACGTGACATTCTATCGCGCGCAAGACGCCGTCGCTGGGAGAACGTAGCGGCCGTGTCATATTTCATTACGGTTCCGACAAATGAGAATGGGATTTTTTTCGATCCCGCGCTGACAAGTGTCGTCAACGAGGCGGTCGCGGACGAGCCGTTCGGCTTTGAGGACTTCTTCATCTACTCGCATGGGTGGAGTACCGACGCGGATCAGTGTATGACGACCTACAGCCGGTTCTCGGTCGAGCTCGCGCGGCAGATCATGCTGCTGGGTGCGCAGCCGGCGAACAAGTTTCAAAGTCCACCGCGGTCGTCGCTTGGGGTGGGGATTCATTGGCCGTCGGAGATTACCGAAGACCCTAGTAGCCCGCTCAACGCAGCGCAACTCTTCACGTTTTATACGATGGAACAGCGCGCGGATCAGGTCGGCCGCAATGCGACGTATACCGTCTTACGATCGATTCTCAATGCGCGTGCGGCGGATTCGACCCTCGCTATGCGGATCGTTCTTCTCGGGCATAGCTTTGGCTGCAAGGTCATCTGTGCGGCGCTGCAAGACTTGCAGACGGATATCGTCAACGGAACGATCGCGACGCCGCTGCAGACGACGTTTCGCGTGGTGCTGTTGGAGCCGGCGACGGACGCCGATAATCTGGAGCCGGGCGATATCTATGGGAGCGTCTGTGAGATCGAGGGGTTACGGCTGCTGATTACGACGTCCCAGCTCGACACGGCCCTGGTAAAATGGTTCTTGGACGCGGGGCGCCTCGTTAATTTGTTTCACCCGCAGCCGGCGCTCGGCGCGGTTGGGCCGACGGGTCCGACGATAGCGGCATTCGGCGCGTCTGCTTCGATCTCCATAACGACTGGGTTCTTGCCGAATCAGATCTCGGGTCACACCGAGCGGTTGATTGTCGCGGATCTCACGCCGGTCCATACGGACCACACGAAGGCGAGCCCGCCGTTTAATGGGGGGTTCGCAGGGAGTCACGCGGACATTTTCTTTCCGGAGATGTACAATTTGATTGCGGGGTTTGTGTTTTCGTAGCGGTGCGGTTGGGGGC
>PMHP01000143.1 GCA_003158195.1 Vulcanimicrobiota bacterium
CACTCCCGCAATTCCCGCGCAACGAGCCGACCGCATCGAGCGAGGGACAGAAAGGGCCGGAAGATCCGAGCGGGAGTTCCGGTAATACCCAAGACGCCGCCGGCGATGCGCCCGTTCGACAAGGTCCGCCGCGAAAACCGCCTGACGCCGGCGCGGGCCGCCCGACCGAACCGACCGAACCTGGCCCGCACAGGCGGGTCAAGATCGTCAATACGATCGGTCCCGCGTCGAGCACCGTCGATGTCCTGAGAAAAATGATGGACGCGGGCACGGATGTTATTCGCATCAACGGCTCGCATCTTGTCAACCTCGCGGATCCGGAGTCGGCGCTCGCGGGGATGATCGACGCGACCCGCAAGGGCGCGGACGAAGCGAAGAAGCTCGTCCCCGTACTGCTCGATCTGCCGGGGGTGAAAATTCGCATCGGCGAGTTCAACCCGCAGGGCAAGGGTGTACGGCTGCCGGCGGAGTTGGACCCGGCGACCGGTCAGCCAAAGAGCGGCGAGCCGCTTGTGACATTACGGAAGGGTCAATCGTTCGCGCTGCGGATGGCAGGTGACGAACGAGGGCGCCCGACCGGCGATGCTGACGGCGTTTCGGTGACGTATCCGGGCTTGGCAGCGGACGTCGATCTTGGCCACACGATCAAACTATCCGACGGGCAAATCGAACTACGCGTCACCGGTTTCACCCACAACGCCGAAGGCGAGCGCACCACAATCCAAACGACGGTAGAGACGGGGGGAGACCTCAAACCGCGCAAGGGCATCAACACTCCCGACAAGGCGCTTTCGATCGACGCCTTTACCGCGGACGATCGCCGGCTTACCGAGATGGGTCTCGATCATGGCGTCGACGTCATTGCGTTGTCATTCGCGCAGAGACCCGAAGACATGCGCGCGCTGGACGACCATATCGCCGATTACATCCGACGGAATCCCTCAGTCCGCGCCCCGTTGAAGATGGCTAAGATCGAGACGCGTGGAGCGCTCGAACCCGCGACGTTAGACGCGATCGTTCGCGAGGCTGACCTCGTGATGGTCGCACGTGGGGACCTTTCCGCCGAAGTCGGCAAAGAGAATCTTCCGGACGCTCAGCGGCGCATCATCGAGGCCGCGAATCGGTTGGGAAAGCCGGTGACCGTCGCGACCGAAGTCGTCGAGTCGATGATTAAGCACCCGGAGCCGACCGAAGCCGAGGCGACGGACCCGTTCGCCTCGGCGCTCGCGGGCGCGGACGCGGTGATGACCTCGGCGGAAACGGCGGTCGGCGCTTTCCCGCTCGAGACCGTCGCTTTCTTGCGGAGGGCCCTCGAGGCGGCGGCGCAGCCGGCCGCAGAAACCGCACGCTCGCTGCGCGAGAAAGTCGGACTGAGCGCGGAGCACGCAAGCGCTAGGACCCGCGCAGCGGTCGCCTACGGCGCAACTTGGGAAGCGGACCAACTGCCCGCGCGCTTTATCGTCGTGGCGACGGAGTCCGGGCGGACGGCGCGCGATGTTTCCGGGCTGCTCCCCGACGCGAGAATCGTCGCCCTGACACCAGACGAAACCGTTGCGCGACAAATGCAGCTCTTTGGCGGCGTCGAACCGGTGCTCGTCGATCGCTTCGCTTCGCAAGAGGAACTGCTCGACCGCGTTAACGACGTTCTGCCGGATCTCGGGGCGAAGCCGGGCGAACGCGTCGTGGTCACGTCGGGGTTTCCCGCCGGCGAAGGCAATTCCAACAACGTCAACATCTACGTCATGCCCGGGGCAGCCGAATCGGTCGTGCCGGACGCCGGCGTAAGCGGGTTATCACCGGCTACGGAACCGTCCGTCGACCCGGTGAAGCCTGAGCCGCAGCCGCGGAACACGCGTATCGGCGCGACGCTCGGCTCCGCATCGAACAACAACGTGATCGTAAAACGGATGATCGAAGCGGGCGCGGACGTCCTGAACATCGATGCATCGAAGCTCAGTGCGGATCCTGAAGCGGCGGACAAGGATCTCGGCGACACCGTTGCGCGGATCCGTAACGCCGCGAATCGTACGGATAAGATCGTCGGAATTATGATGGATATCCCCGTGACCGACGCGGACCAGCATCTGGTCGAGCTGGCCGTCAAACATGGTGTCGATGCGGTCGCGGTGCCCGTCACGCGAGCCCAAGACGTCGACCACGTGCGGGCCGGCATCGCGAAGTATGCCGGAGAGCACGGCGTGACTCATCCGCCCTTGCTGATGGCCAAGCTTGGAACGGCCGAAACGCTCGACAACGCCGCGGAGATTATCAACGCGGCAGATGCCGTTATGTTCGAGCGCGGCCGCCTCTCTGCCGAGCTCGGGAAGGAGAACGTCCCGCCGCAACTCGCGCGTATCATTGCGCTGGCGAACGCTGCCGGAAAGCCCGTGGCCGTCGCAGGCGGCACGCTGCGCTCGATGACCGAAAATCCCGTCCCGACGAATGCCGAAGTAACCGATCTCGATAACTCCGTCCGCGCCGGGGTCGACTTGGTGATGACGTATCTCCCGACCGCGGCCGGCGAAAATCCGGACCATACCGTGGCTCATCTGGACAGCGCCTTGCGCGTGTTCGAAGGGGCCGAAGATTTTCCGCGCACTGCACTGCGCGAGACCGCCGCGGCAGGTCCGGCCGCGCGAGACGAGGCGCGCAGAGAGAGCGACGAGCCGCAAACGCTCGGCTCGGCGCTTTCCGCAGGTGCAGTGGAAACCGCGGAGCGGCTCGGCGCACGCCGCATCATCGTNNCAGCTAAAGTTCAGCCGCGGCATCGAGCCAACGATCGGCGAGCCGTTCGAAACGAAATACGCACTGATCGAACAGGTCAACGCTCTGATGTGGCACCTCGGAGCGAAGCCCGGCGAGATCGTCCCGGTCATGTTCGGCCTCACGCCCGGTGAAGGCCACACCGACACGGTGTACTACCACACCATGCCCGGTCAAAGTGAGCCGCTCTCCGAGCCGGACGCCGGGCTCTTGCTGCAAGGCGTTTCTCCACAGCCCGTCAACGTTGATGGGGAAAGCATCGCCGGAAATGAATTGAGCGCCAAGCTCCGCGACAAAGAAGTTACCTACCGCAAAGTGGAAAGAGAAGGCAATTCCACGACGATCGTTTACAACGTCGACGGAAAAGAGGGCCGGCTCCAATTCACCGATCCGATCGGTGAAGTTGCAAGCGGCGACAACATACCGATGACTCCACTTGGCCGCTTCGCGCAATCGTTAGAAAAGCGCGGCAGCAAAGGCGTGCGTAAAACATTTGCGCTCGAGACCGACGACGGCTTCGGCAACGTCGCGTACACGATCAAGATACTCACCAAGTCCCAGGCCAAGGTTCCGCTCGTGATCCGCGACGGCCCGAAGGCCGAGGAACTCTTCGGACCGCTCTCTGCCGACGAGCGGAAGACTGCAACCGGGCACGCGCGGCGGCTCCATTGGCCCTCAGCGGTTGTCGAATCGCAGCGCGCGCGCGGAAGTACGCTCCTCGGCGTCGCGCCGCTGACCGTTCTCGGCGGCCTGCACTTCGCCGCTACGGGCCCGGCCGAGATCGTTGCTGGGGCGACCGCGGTTGTCGCCGCGGCGGCAGTTGGCCTGCGGCGGTGGCGTAATAGTCGCGCGTCGGCCGAACCCGAACCCGAACCCGAACCGGCTCCGAGCCCGAGCAGAGCGCCAAAAATCGGACGGGCGCTAGGCAAGGGCGATGGGATCTCGACCCTTCACCCGTATGGCGAAACACAAAGCATCCGCGTCTATTCAAACGACGTCGCTGCGGCCGCAAACGTCCGCGACCGCGACTTGGGCAACCTCGCCGAGTTGAGGAAGCGCGGCATTCGGGCTGTCGATGCGAAAGCCGGCCCGAACGTCCGAATCGATGCGGATTCCGCGCCCGAGGGCCAACCAACGATCGTCTACGATCGGCTCTACACCGATTTAGCCAAGGCCTTGAACGTCAAGACGCGCCGAATCGCGATGCCCGGATCGGTAAACGAACGTACGATTGCCGATCTGAACGACATCGAGCAATCGCTGCGCAAGAGAGGAATTGCGGTCGATCCACACCTTGTGATCGACGAAGGCGGCCGGGTGTTTCTTTCGACCCCGGCGTTCGCGGATACCCGTGAGACCGACGTTTTCGCGGACTTGCGGCGCGAACAATCCCAACGCCTCGAGCAATTCATCGACGTCGCCAAGTCGGGGCGTAGTGCCGAACACCTGCCATTCCGATATAGCCGCGACGGCGAGTTGGTCAGCGGCCATTATCCGAATATGGGTGACCTTCGCCCGAAAGAGATCGACGGTGAGCTGGCTATGGTCCTTGGCGCCGGGGCCGACGAGCGGCGCGTCGATCTGGCAGACGAGCTGGGTGAAAAGGTCGGCGCCGGCCGCATTAAAACGGCTTACCACCTTGGCAGAGGCGTAATCGCATTTTTTGATCATGGCGGCGCACTGCTGGATATTGCGAATGAGCTCCAGGAGGACGAGATCGGAAGCTTGAGGATCTTGTCCCACGAATTCGGTCAAGAGACGACGAACGCTCAAGTGGGGCCGCGGCACGATGGCCGCCTATCCATTTTCTATCCGGAATTCTTCCAAGAAGGCTCGCGCCAAATCGTGCGTCATGGCGCGATTCTCCGGCCGGACTTGCTGACGCAGGCAACAATCGACTCCTTAACGCGGGTCCGCAATGTATTCGTATCCCATGGTCTCGCGACGGGGGGTCTTGAATTCGTCCTAAGGCGAGATGGTACCGCCGTCATATCCGACACCCACGGCGTTTACAAAATGGACAGCGGTCAGGTTTTCTTCAAACGCACTCTCGAGGATAAGTGGAGACCGGTCAAACCTTCAGAACTCGTGCGGTACGACCCGCTCGACAATCTTCGGACGATTGACGAGCTGATCGGAGCGGCTCGCAGCGTCGTAGCCGAGCGCGAGAAATCCGCCGTCACCCCGATCGATGATTCAACGGGTGAAAGCACGACGTTGCGCGGACTAGCGCCGTCCGTGCTGGGCCTGCACTTCGCCGCGAAGGGGCTCGCCGGAATCGCCGCGATAGCGGGCGCCGCCGCTGCGGCAGCCGGTTTGCGGCGGTGGCGAAACGATAACGCGGTATCCATCGAACCGCAGCCGAACGGAAGCTTCGCTAACGACCTGGAGCTGGAACGTTCCCGCCGGCAAACGGCCGCCGGACATCGGCAGCCGAGCCGACCCTTCGCTGAAGACTTGGCGCTGGAGCGCGCTCGGCGGCAAAGCGATGCCGGCGCCGATGAGCCCCGAATTTCCGGAGGGACAGCTCAGGTGAACCGGAGTCCGCAGCAGAACCGCACGTTCGCTGAGGATTTGGAGTGGGAGCGCGCCCGGCAACGAAAAGCTGACGCCGCAGAGCCGGCGCCGACGCAAGAGCGCGAAAGTTTTCAACGATTGCGCCGCTTCGATCAGGACTTAGAACTGGAGCGCACCAAGCGAACGGCCATCCGGCGCTACGACGCTCATGCTGGTCGAATCGCTGAGCCGGCTGAAGAGGCCGCTGAATTACACGAGCCCGAACCGGAGTCCCCAAGCAAGCATCCGGGGACACGCGGCCGCATCAAGAACATCGCTGCCGTGACGGCCGCGGCCGCCGGAATTGCCCGCTGGGCAGCGGCTCTTCATTCCTCGAGCGCGGCGGATATCCAACTCCTGAGCGCGAGGCTCTTCGAAGCACGCGGCCTTCACGGTATCGCAAGGTGGGCAGCTGAGCGCCCCCGGGCGCAGGCTCTGTATCGTGCGGTCGTGCCCGACCCTTGGACACGATCTGCTTTGAGCGCAACGAAGGCCACGGCAATAAACAGCGTCCTCGCGTTGACGTACGGCGGCAATGCAGCGGCGACGACGGCATACTTCATGACCGATAAGTTCGCAGCGACGGCGCTACCGTTGAAGGCCTACTTGCCGCTTTTCCTCGCCCCCAATGCAGTCAATGCCGTTCGCTTCCTGCGTAGTGCTCTCGGACGGCCCGGAGAATCGCCGCGCACCGCTGCGATCCTTGGGCGCGGAGTGAATCTACTCTATCCCGCAGGCGGCGCCGCACTCGGTTTCGCTTCGTACAAGTTAGGCAACGCCGAGGGAGTCGCCGCGATGGCCGGCTACACGGGCGGCTGGCTCGCGCAGCACGCGAACGCCTGGAAGCCGGATATCGGCGCCAGAGTTCTCGGAAAGGTAAATCTATCCACGCGAGCGCGGACGACGTACGATCCATCGAACGAGGCCGACGTTCGAGAAGCGAATAAAGTGTTTGCTCGTCGGGCGGCGCTTGTGACCAGCGCGTCCTTGGCTGCGTTCTTCCTGCCGAAGGTGCTGGCCGTGAGTGGGGGCATATTTGGAACGACGCCAAAGCCGGTAACTCCGGCTCACAAACACGCGCCGAAGGTGCCGCCGCTACAGGGCATTCCCAAGCTGAGCCCGCACCCGCCCCCCGGAACGAAACTCCGTTCGTCACCGCAAATGCATCAAGTCGTCGTGACGGCACACGATGGCTTACATGTCCGCAAGTCACCGTCGCTGAAAGCGCCGATACTCGGCGAGCTATCGTACGGAGCACTCGTGCAGGCAACCGGTCGCAGCCGCTACGACAAGAGTGCCGGCCGGCAGTTCGAGGTTGTGATCGGCAGAGACAGCGCCGGTCTGCCGATTCACGGGTGGGTAGCGGCGCAATACGTGCACCGTCATTCAGGCGGCGCGGTGAGCCCGACGGGCCGCTTCGATCCTAAATTAAAAAAGCACGGCTACCCCGCAGTGACGGTCGAACCGGGCGAGAGTCTCTCGAGCATCGCGGCGAGTCATAACGTAAGTCTCGCTGAAGTGGAATACCTCAACAGAAACCACATCTACGATCTCAACATTATCTATCCCGGCGACACGGTCTATCTTCCTAAAGACCATGTGAAACGGAGCGCCTAATCGACATGCAAACCGAAGCTAACGACAACGTGGACGAACAGACAGCAATGCAGCCCGTCCTCGTGCCAAATTCAGCGATGAGCACGATGCGCATCAGCGCCGCGCTCGTGCAACCGGACAGCGGGTCGTTCGTCGTGTATCTCTTCGACCAGCGGCCGGCGCTCGATCCGGACGGCGATCCGATGGTCCCCGATCCGCTCTACGAAATCGGCCGGCTCGCCGTGGCGCCGAGTGTCCTGCTGCAACTGCGCAGCAATCTCGACGATGCGATCGCGGTGCATGAAAGCCGCTACGGTCGAATTCCAAACGCGCCGGATGGAGTCAAGGCCAACGGCCACGCTACGGTAGCCGAACGCTAGCTCCCGCTGTGCCGGCTCGCGACATCGGCGTGCCGGCTCCGCTCCGTGTTGTCCAAACGGCCTGTCGCCGGGCGCGTTGGGGGTCTTGAGAAACGCTCGCGGTCACGTGATTGGATAGGAAGCTCAAAGGGGCGTGCGATTGCGGTGAGGATTGACGGCGGG
>PMHP01000047.1 GCA_003158195.1 Vulcanimicrobiota bacterium
GGTGAGAGGGTTAGGGTTTCTTGGGCGGCTTTTGTGACGTCGGCGTCGTCGAAGGGGAGCGGGACGAGGTTGCCTTGCAGCCAGATCGGCGCGGCGTCGCGGTAATGCGGCGAACCGGGTTCGCCCGACTCGCCCTGCGGGATGACGATGCCGCCGGCCTTCCAGTTGCCGACGTCCCAGACCGCGCGATAACTCTGCCCGTTGGCCGGCGCTTGCACGTGCGGGCAATACGGTTCGCCGAGGCCGGGGAACGGAACGCCGTTCCAAAACGCCAGGCCAAAACCCGCGAGCGGATGTTTGGCGGTACGCGCGCCGAAGTCGGCCCAGGTCTGGTCGTACGCACCGTGCTTGCGCAGCGCTGCGATACCGTCGCGCATCGCAGCGACGAGGAGCGCGTCGTAATCCCCGTCAGGGACCCAGCCTTTCGGGCGGTCGCGGATCGAGCGCAGAAGCGCTTCGAACGCCGCACCCTCGTCGTCTTCGAGGTACGGTACCGCGACCGACGGCTGCATGTGCATCCGCACGAGCCGCTCGGTCGCAGCGCGCCGCAAGACCGTAACAAAAACCGCACCGCGTGAGTCGCCGGTGAAGTTGCCGTCAAACGATCGCAACTGTTCGATCGCCTCGTGGATGTCGGGGTCGTCCTGAAGGTTCTTGCGCAGAAACCCTTGGACCGCGTCGAACGCAAGCTCGGCCTCGGGCAGCGAAAACACGTCGGCGGCGATCGTACTGAAGCTCGCGACGTCGTAGGGCCGTTTGGCGAGATGATGCGCGATGCTCGCGGCGCGGTACGGCGGCGCGAAATCAGCCGTCAAGCGATACGGATAACCTTTGCCGTAGGTGCGGTTGTTGGCGGTGAACGCCACGACGCTGCGACCCGGCGCGACGTGCGGCAACATGTCGTACGGCACGTAGTTCTTCGGCGGTGCCGGACTCGAGGGCCCGTCGTGGGCGGTCATGCCCCACGCGTCGTCGATCGGAATTTCGCCCGCGAGGGTGTAGGCCGCGTTGCCGCCGTCGTCGGCAAACACGAAGTTCTGGGCCGGCCCAGGATAGCGCGCGAACGCGCGGATCGCTTGCGCTGCGCTCACCGCGCGATCCACCGCGTCGAACTGATCGAACGCGGAGCGGCGGTCTTCATCGGCAGTCCAAGCAGCGGCGAGCTTCACCGCACCGCGATCTTGGAAGACGAAACCGTGGCGCGTGCGCAGGAAATCGTGCGTGATCGGCTGGCCGAAGCGCACGCCGAACGTCTCGCTGCGATGCTCGGCGCGAACCCAGCGACCGTCTGCACGATAGAAGTCCGATTGCGGCGTTTGGAATGTTTCGCGATAGATGCGCACGCTCGTGACGTCGCCGTTGGTCGCGCCCCAGGCAACGTGCTGATTGTGACCGAGAACCACACCCGGAACGCCCGCGAGCGTTACCCCCGCGACGTGTAAAGTCGGGCACTCGAGATCGACGAGCCACCACACGCCGGGGATGCGCAGCTCGAGGTGTGGGTCGCTCTCGAGCAGGGCCCGGTGGGTCGCCGTCACGTTTGCGCCGGCGGCGATGTCGTTACTTCCGGTGCCGGCGCGTCCGTCGAGCGTGGGGTCGAGCGCCGAGACGTAGAGCGAGGGCGCGTCGGGGTATTTGACGCGAAGGCCGGGTAGCGGCGCGACCGGTGCCGGGGCGCCGGTTACCGGCGTATCGTACTTCGGATCGCTGACCGAAAAGAACGCGTCCTTCGCGCCCGGCCCGACTTCTTCGATCGCATCAGAGCGGGCTGCCACCGTGTCCCAGGTGTCGGTCAGCGCGATCACCGTCGCGAACGACGCCTCGATCGAATCCTTCGCCGTCCAGGGTTGCGGCGAGTAGGCCAGGACCCGAAACTCCGGCGGGAGCGGGCGCGTACGGATCGCAGCGTTGACGCCGTCGGCGAATGCGTCGATGTTCGCGCGCTCGCCGGCGGGCATCGATGCGAGCTGCTCGTTCGCGATCCGATCGATATCGTACACGCGCGCCTCGACGTCGGCGCCGATCGTCGAACTGCCAAATATTTCCGACAACCGTCCCGCGACTAGCCGGCGATAAAGGTCGAGTTGGAAGAGGCGGTCCGTCCCCTGTGCGTAGCCTTCGAGGAAAAAAAGATCGTGCTCGTTCTGCGCTCGAATGTGCGGGATGCCGCGGTCGTCGCGCACGATCGAGGCCGCCTGCTTCACCCCGAGGCCCGCGAGCGTTCCACTCGGCAGCGCGGCGCCCGCCAGCACGCCTGCGTAGACGTAGATCGCGAATCCAAGGAACGCAATGACAAGTGGCACGAGCGCGATCCCCAGCATGAGGGCGATCCTGCGCACCAGGTTCGCACCACGTGGCGCCGCCGTCCGCGGCTTACTCAAAAGTCAAACGGCTTATCGAAGGTGTACTTCGGGACGTCGGCTGGAAAATGATAGTCCACGAAGTCGATCTCGTACTTCGGAACCGTCGTATCCAAACCGAAATGGAGGGGCGCGTCGGCGATCACTTGCTGGAGATAGTTGCGCCCCTCGAGCTCGACGTAGCGAACCGTCCATTCGATTCCGTCATAGGGCTTGCCGTTCAATATCCCGGCAACTTTTATTTGCATCGTGCGATGCGTAGTCGGATCGAGCCATAGCTCGCGCAAGCGGTTGACGGTGGGCTGCCGCAGGGGCTGCAAGGTTAAGTGCTGCGCCGGGCCATCGCGCAAGGTGTCGATTCCCACGTACTCGATCCGGTAGTCATGCGTCGTCGCTTCGACGCGTCCGATCTCGCGCAGATCGTCGCCCGTGTCGGGGTTCGGGGCCGCGTCGGCGGATGAATCGGGCGCCGGAGGCAGAGGCGTCTCGGAGGGCGCAGGGCCTGGGCGGACGACGATGCCGAACGACCCCGTCGGCTCGATGCGCGGCTCGTCGAGACGGATCGGTTCCGCATCCGGGTTCGTATCGAAGATCGTGACGCCGAAGATCGAGAACGGAACGCCGCTCAGGCGCCGGCGATCTTCCTCGGGGTCGACCATCCGAAAGAGCGAGAGCTGCCCGTCGGACGTACGCGCGTACACATCCCACCAGTTGTCGAAGACGTGCCCGTTGTGGAGGTAGCGGATCAGCGCACCGTAACGCAAGTACGGCACGTCGGCGCGAGTCCGCCACGCTTCCTTCGCCGCTAAGAACAGGCGCTCGGCATACGCGTCTTGCGTGGGAATCGGCGACGGTGACGGCGCCGGTCCAGCGAGCAGCGCAAGCGCGCATGCCAATCCGTGGAGCATCGCCGTGCGATTCCTCGGAGCGCCGGGTTTTCCCCGGGCGCAGTTTCAGCGCAGCTCAGCCGTAAGCGGTCGCGCCGCTCGCGGCTGCGACCGCTTCGAAGGCTTCGACGAGCCGCGCGATGCGCTTCGCCGTCACCGGGTCGGCCGAACTGAAGGCGAGGATGCGCAGCCCAGGCGACTCGGCGACGGCGTAGATCGACGGCACCAGCTTCAGCGAGCCGGCGGCGGGGTGCACGATCTCCCGCACCCCTTCGGGATGCTCGCGCACGTGATGCTCCTGCCAGGCCAGCTCGAAAGCCGGGACGGTGGCGCGGAGCCGCTCGACCAGCTCGTGGGTTCGCGGGTCGTCGATGCGCGCGGCGTAGTCCAAGCGGAACATCGCAACGACGCCTTCCGCTACGCGTTCGTAGTCGGCGAACAGCGCCGCGCACTCGGGTTCGGTAAAAATCTCCAGCAGAAGGTTGCGGCGCTCCTCGAGGTCCGGCGAGCCGCCGAAAACCGCAGCGGCTTCGGTGTTGCGCAGAACGACGTCCCAGCCGCGATCGAGGACGAATGCCGGCCCGCGCAGCGCGCTCACGAAAACCCGCAGGCCCGGCGTCAGGTCTTCGCGCAGGTCGGCGCTTTCACGTGAGATCAAACGGTGCAGATTCGTGCGTTCGCCTGCAGAGAGCTGTAGCGCGGTCGCAACGGCATCGATCGTCCGGTGCGACACGGGGACATCACGCCCTTGCTCGAGCCACGTATACAGCGCGACGCTGATGCCCGCGAGTTCGGCAACCTCCTCGCGCCGCAGGCCGGGCGTTCGGCGGCGCGCCCGCAACGGAAGACCAGCACGTTCGGCGCTCAGACCTTCACGCCGGCTACGCAAAAGGTCCGCAATCTCAGCACGACGCGGATCGCGCCCTGGCAACGCATCCATTATGCCCTCTAGACGCAGGGTGTTCCTAGGAAGTTTCATCCCTGCACGCGGGACGCCGCATATCGTAGCATGCCATCCAGCGGCCTTCGAGTCGCTCAACCAACAATCGGAGAAACTCCAAGTGAAGAAACTTTTCATCGCCACCGTGGCAGCTGCGGTCGTCGCAGCCGGCGGTTCTGCACCAGCCGGCGCGCAGTCGAGCGTCGCGTATGCGACCAACCCAATTAAGATTGTCCGGTACTCCGTGGAGCAGGCGTACGCAGCGCCCGGACCCGCGTGGGGCGGCTATCTCGGGTTGGAGATTCCCGGCAAAATCACGATCTCGTACGTCAACGGGGGCGCCGTCCCGGCTACGAGCGTCGCGTTCGCCGTGCGCATCGGCAAGGCGACCGAAACCATCGTCGACAAGGGCACGTTCTCGCCTGGAACGACCATTACGCACGACTTCGCCCAGAACGGGCTGTTCAGCGCCGCTTCGGAAATCGAAGTCGAACAGGTCACCTTCGCCGACGGAACGTCCTGGCAACGCGCCTGACGCCATAGCTCAGCCCGCATCGATCTCGGCGAAGATCGTGCGCGCGAGGGCGAACGCGTGGTTGGCGGCGGGAACGCCGCAATAGATCGCGCTCTGAAGGATCGTCTCGACGATCGGTTCGCGCGCGACACCTGCGCGGAGCGCGGCGCGCAGGTGCAGCGCGAACTCTTCGTCGCGTCCAAGCGCGATCGTCATTGCCAGGACCAAGAGGCGGCGCGTCGCCGAATCGAGGCCGGGGCGGGTCCAGATTTCACCCCAGGCATAGCGCGTGATGAACGCTTGAAAATCCGCGGTTTCGGGCGTCTCTTGCGCGATCGCGCGGTCGACGTGCGCATCGCCGAGCGTTTCGCGCCGCTTCTGCAAGCCGAGGGCATATCGCTGGTCTTCGGTCATCATTGGTCTCCCGCGGTCACGAACGGAAGTACGTTCGCCGTAAACGCCTCCGGTTGTTCGACGTTCGAAAGATGCGCGGCGTCGAGCCGGGCGACCGTCGCTCCCGAAATGCTTGCCGCGATCGATTCACCATCTTGCGGCGGCGTCGACGGGTCGTGCGTTCCAATGATGACGAGCACCGGAGCGGCGATGCGCGCGAGGCCGGCGCGCTGATCCATGTCGCGAATCGCCGCGCACGCTGCCGCGTAGCCGGCACGGGAAGTCGCTTCCAACATCGCGCCGATGCGCGCAACCTCGGCAGCGTTCCGCTCGCAGAAACCCGGCGTGAACCAGCGTGCGATCACGGACGGCGTAATCGCGCTTATTCCCTGCTCGCGGACGAGCGCGATGCGTGCATCCCACATCTCCGGCGGCGGCATGAACGCAGCGGTATTCGCCAACACGAACCGGTCGAATCGGACGGCAGCGTGAATGCCCAGCCACTGTCCAACCATGCCGCCCATCGACAAGCCGCAGAACGCGGCGCGTGCGACCCCGAGCGCATCGAGCAGCGCGACGGCATCCATGCCGAGTCGCGCGAACGGATAGAGATTTTCCGTTACGTCCGATGCGCCGTGGCCCCGCGCGTCATAGCGTATCACGCGGAACCGCTCGGCGAAGTGCGCGAGCTGCGCGTCCCACATCGACATGTTCGTGCCAAGCGAGTTCGAGAGCAGGAGCGCCGGCGCATCCGGATCGCCGTCGATGCGGTAACGCAGGCGGCAGCCGTCATCCACGGTCACAAAGCCGTCTACGTCGCTCATGGGGCTCGATCCGCGATGCTTCGTTGTACGAACTGCGTCGCAACCCCGAGGTAGTTGCGCGGGTCGCCGGCGCGATCGAGTGCCTCCGGCGAGACGTGCGCGCGCACGTCGGGATCGCCGTCGAGCACTTCGCGTAGCGTGCGGCCCTCGCCCGCCGCACGCCGGCTTGCCGCTTCGACGATATCGTGAGCGCGCCAAAGGCCGAGCGAAACGGCGAGTGCGGTCTTGAACGATTCGGCCATCGCGAAGCCTTGCGTCGCATCGAGATTCGCGCGCATACGCGCCGCGTCGACCTCGAGACCCGCGATCGCTTGCGCCATCACGTGCGCCGAACCCGACAGCACGCGCACGAGTTCGGGGAGCGTCTCCCACTCCGCGTGCCAGCCGCCGAGGCCGCGTTCGTGCTCTTGCGGCATCGCCGCGAACATCGTCGCCACGAGCGCCGGCGCGCGGACCGCGGCCGCCAACGCAATCGCGCAGGCAACCGGATTGCGCTTCTGCGGCATCGTCGAAGAACCGCCGCGTCCCGGCGCTGACGGTTCCGCAGCCTCGGCGATCTCGTTTTGCGCGAGCAGCGAAACGTCGCGCGCGATCTTGCCCAGAATGCCCGCGACGTTCCCGCACGCGGCCGCGAGCGCGGCAAAACGATCCCGCTCCGCGTGCCACGGTAACGCCGGGAGCGTCAGGCCGAGTTCGCGCGCGAGAGCCTCGCCCACCTCGACCCCGCGATCGCCGAGCGACGCGAGCGTCCCCGACGCGCCGCCGAACTGCAGAACGCTCGCCTCGCGCAGCGCGCGCTCGAGCCCGGCGCGCGTGCGCCGCAGCGCCGCGAGCCAACCCGCCGCTTTCCGTCCGAACGTCGTGGGCGTCGCCTGCTGCAACCAGGTGCGCGCGACCATCACCGTCTCGACGTGCCGTTCCGCGAGCGCAGCGAGCGCGTCCTCAAGTTGCACGAGCACGCCGCACACGTGCGTCAACGCCGCGCGCAGCTGCAGGACGAGGCCCGTGTCGATCGCGTCTTGGCTCGTCGCCCCCNNAGCGCCTTGACGAGTGGAATCGCGACGTTTCCGGCACTCGCCCCGGCGCGCGCGATCTCGCCGGCATTGAAGGCTTCCGCGTCCGCTGCTGCCGCAATCGCCGCGCCGGCTTTCGCCGGAATCATACCGATGGCCGCTTCAGCGCGCGCGAGTGCAGCCTCGAAATCGAGCATGGCCTGCAGCGTCGCCCGATCGTCGAAGCAACGCGCGACGACCGGATCGACGAAGAGCGCTTCGGTGAGCACGCGGATCCGGTCAGTACGCGAAGAAGACGGTTTCGCCGTCGCCCTGCAGCACGATATCGAAACGGTACGAGGGCTCCGCGCCTTCGCGGCTCGCGATCAAGGTCGACCGGCGCGCGGGGTCGACCATGGCGAGGATGGCGTCATCTTCGTTCACCGTTTCGTCGCTGAAGTAGATGCGTGTCGCCAAGCGTTTTAGAAGACCGCGCGCGAAGACGCTGACGGTAACGTGCGGCGCCTGCGCGGCACCGTCCGGCCCGGGGACGCGTCCCGGGCGAATCGTCGTGAAGCGGTAGCGGCCTTCGAGATCGGTCGGGCAACGTCCGAAGCCGATGAACGCCGGATCGAGGGCGATCTCCGAACGATCGTCGTCCGCGTGGGCGTAGCGTCCCGTAGCGTTTGCCTGCCAAATCTCGATGAGCGCATCGGAAACGCCGAAACCGTCAGCATCGCGGACGATTCCGTGGATTGCGATCCGTTCGCCGCGCGTGTCCGGGGCAACGAGGGTCTGGCCGCTCGCGTACGGCAACGCGAACCCAAAGAAGGGGCCGGCCGTTTGCGAAGGCGTCAGCGGAAGTCCTTCGCTCATCGGGCATGCTCCATCGGCGTAGCGAGCCGGCCGCGCAGCACGAAATCGAAGCGGTAACCGAGCGCGAATTCCGGAAGCGTCGTCGCGAGATCGAAGCGCGAGATCAGACGAGCGCGCACGTCCGGGCCCACGCTGTTCGCGATCGGATCGATCTCGATCAGCGGGTCACCCGGAAAATACATCTGCGTGACGAGGCGCGTCCCGAAGCCGGGCCCGAAAAGCGAGAAGTGGATGTGCGCGGGGCGCCAGGCATTATCGTGGTTTCGCCACGGATACGCACCGGGCTTGACCGTCATGACGCGATAGTTGCCGTCGTCGTCGGTTTCGACGCGGCCGGCACCCGTGAAGTTTGGATCCAGCGGCGCGGGATGTTGATCGCTCTCGTGCACGTAGCGCCCCGCCGAGTTCGCTTGCCAAATCTCGATCATCGTGCGCCGCACCGGGCGCCCATCCTCATCGAGCACGCGACCGGAAACGACGATCCGTTCGCCCAGCGGTTCGCCTTTGAAGCCGGCCGTGAGATCGGCAATTGCGGAGCCCATCAAGCGCGGCCAGTCGCACGTCGGGCCGGTAATTTCAGAGAGTGTCTGCGGGATCGGCACGAGCGGCTGCAGCGGGGCGCGCTTGACGGTGCAGCGATACGCTTCGTGAAAATAAGGCGGTTGCGAGCCGGGTGGTTCCGGCCGAAAACCCATGGCTGCGGTGTACTTCCCCGAGCCGACCATCATGACTCCTTGACCCTCCAGCCCTCGCGGTCCGCGCGGAGATCGAGTCGCGCGACCATCCGCAGCGCATTCACTAACTCGTCCCGTTTTCTTGGTCCGAGACGATCGGCCATATACTGCTCTTGCTCTGCGACGACGGATTTCGCCTTGGTGACAACTCGCCGGCCCAAAGCCGTGAGAAACAGATCCTGAAACCTGCCGTCGGTCTCGCTCCGGCGCCGCACCACGAGCTTGCGTTGCTCGAGCCCCGAAAGGAGCGGAACGAAGTTCGGCCGCTTGATGCACAGGCATTCCGCGATCCTCGACGCGCGGCAGCCCGGATTGTCGGCAATGAGGCACAGGATCGAAAACTCCGCGGGGCGCAGGTCAAGGCCCGAAAGCCGATCGATGAAATCGTCGAAAACGTTGAGCTGGCAGAGCCGAATCGTGAAGCCGAGAGTTCCTTCCAGAAAACCGGTATCGAGGGTGCCGGCGTTTGCATCGCGCCGGCTTGCGGCGTTCACGAGTACGGCGACAGTTTTCCGGCGACCGGTACCTTCGGATCGCCCGCGTGCTCGGTGATGACGGCGTCGAACGGATATTTGCTGCCGGGCTTCGACTTCACCCACTGAAACCCGATGATCGCCGTCGGCGACACGTTTTGAACGGGGCCCGACGTGAAATCGACTTTACCGACGATCGTTTCGGTTTTGAGCGTCGATAGCGCCTTGGCGACGGCCGCTTTGTTTTTCGGCGCGCCGGAATTCTTGAGCGCCGTGATTCCCGCGTCGAACAGCGACAACGACGCGCCGAGCTGCTGNNGCAAGCGACGACTTGTACGGGTAATCGCGATGCCAGTAGCATCCGCTCGCGAGTTTGTCGCCAAGCGAGCCGAGCGACTCCACCGTCGACGGAAACAGGCCCGTCTTCGCGATCTGCGCGATCTTCACCATCCGCGTGTAGCCCTGTTGCGCCGCTTGTTGCCAGAACGTGGCGAAGTCCGGGGGAAGCGGAAACGTGTTGAATATCTGACAGTTCTCGGCTTTGAATCGCGCGATCTGCGCGGAGTAGTCACTCGTGAGATCTTCGTAGCCGCCCGGATCGACGACCGTAAAACCTGCCTTTTCCAAATCCGGAATCAAATGCGCGCGGATCGCGTTCCCGTCGGCGTCGTTCGGGTACATGACCGCGACTTTTTTGTTCGTCGCGAGCTCGTGCCACTGCGAGACGTAGCAATCGAAGAAACTCTTCACCCCGAAACTAAAGAGATACGTCCATTTGAATGGGGACGGCTGGCCCGGCTTCGCGCCGCGCCCGAAGTACCAGGCCTCCCACGGCATCACCGTGGCTAGGCATGGAACGCCCGCCGCCTCGCTCGCGTCGGAAACGGGGTTGACCACCTCCGGTGTCGAGGTGACGAGGATCATGTCCACCCCGTCCTTGTCGATGAGCTCTTTCGCCAACTGACCGGCGCGGGCGGGATCCGACTGCGAGTCTCGATCGAGAATCTCCACGCCGTAGGTCTTGCCGCCGCTTGCGATACCGCCGGCGAGAGCCTTCCGGGCAACGTCGATGATAAACGGATCGACCTCACCGAAGCCGGCAAGCGGTCCCGTCCGCGGGCTCACGAAGCCGACTTTGACGATCTCGGCCGCCCCGGCGCCTTGCCACAATGACGGAACTCCGGCCGTCAGAGCGGCACCGCCGGCTGCGGCGCCGGCTCTGCGGATGAACGCCCGTCTCGAAGAATCAGTCGACATACAATTGCTCCTCACATCGGATACGCGGCGGCTTGGTCCTTGATCGTGACCCATTGCCACTGGGTGAACTCTTCCCAATTGGCGGGACCGCCGATGCTCGTGCCGTTGCCGGACGCACCGCGCCCGCCGAACGGATTGACCACTTCATCGGCAACGGTCTGATCGTTGATGTGAAGCAGGCCGACGCGTAACCGATTACCGATTGCGAGCGCCCGCCCGACCGAGCGAGAAATAATGCCGGCCGAAAGCCCGTACTCGGTATCGTTAGCGAGCTCGACCGCTTCGTCGTCGCTTCCGAAACTCGTGAGCACGGCAACCGGACCAAAGATTTCCTCCTTGAAAGCCGGCATCGCAGGCGTCACCCCGCCGAGTACGGTCGGGTGGTAGACGAGCCCGTCGTGCGTTCCACCGGCCAAGAGTTTGGCGCCGGCTGCAACGGTGGCATCGACGATACCCTTGGCATGTTGAAGCTGACCGTCGCTGATCATCGGCCCGATCGCAACTTGTCCCGTGAAGGGATCGCCGCAGGGAAGATGCGTTGCTCGTGCCGCCAGTTTTTCGGCGAATGCGTCTGCGACACGCTCCTGAACGAGGATGCGGCCGGAAGACATGCAGATTTGCCCTTGGTGCAGATAAGCGCCCCAAGCGGCGTTCGAGGCGGCAATGTCGAGATCGGCATCGTCGAGCACGATCAGCGAGTTCTTCCCCCCGAGTTCGAGGGAGAGCTTCTTCAAGTGCCGTCCGGCGAGTTCGCCGACCTTTCGACCCGCCGCGGAGGAGCCGGTGAATTGAATCATCGCGACATTCGGATCGCTGCATAGCGCCGCGCCCGCGTCCGCACCGCCGGGAAGTACGTGAAGCAGGCCCTTCGGCAAGCCGGCCTCCTCGAACAGCTTGGCGAGCACGAAACCGCCGCTGACGGACGTACGCGGATCGGGCTTCAAGACGACCGCGTTACCGACCGCGAGAGCGGGGGCTACGGCTCGCATCGCGAGGATAAGCGGAAAGTTAAACGGCGAGATGACGCCGACCACGCCGAGCGGAACGCGCCGCGCGAAACTGATGCGCGTGCTCGGGCCGGGCAAGAGGATGCCTTGCGCCTGCGAAGGCATAAAGGCCGCCTCTCGCAGCGCCGTTACCATCAGGCCGAATTCGAACTCGGCGCGCGGCCGGATGGCCCCGGCCTCGCGCACGAGCCAATCGACGATCTCCTCAAAGTGCTCCTGTGCTTTCGCAACGACGCGGAGCATGAGCGAGGAGCGCTCGTCGTACGGCACGTCCGCCCACGCGGCCTGTGCGTCTCGTGCAGCCTTCGCCGCCGTAGCGACGTCGCTGCCGCTGGCCGTACCGATCGTCCCCAGCCGCTTGCCCGTCGCCGGCTCGATCACGTCGAGCCGGCTGTCGACCGCCTGCCAACCGTTCGAATAAACTTTGCCGCCCCAATCTTCGCCTTGGAGCCAAGCCTGTTGTAACGTATCCACGTAATCGCTCTCGCCCTCCTGTTGGATGCTTACCGAGGAAGCGCTAGATAGTTATCACATATAATCTTATGACGCTACGGTTCGGCGGTCAAGCTCACCTCTCGTTTGAGCACGCGCTTCCACACGATTCGCGTCGCTTCAAGGACGCGGCGGCCGAGCCGGTTATCGAGCAAAAGCACGAGGCCCAAGCCAACGGCGTTGCGGAGCGACCGTCGCTCGGCGAGGGCTTCGCGCATGACGTGGCGCGCAAACGACGTCTGGCCGCGCCGCACGAACTCCCACGCGGCTTCGCGCTGTTTCCACGATCGGATGTGTTCGAGCTCGGCCGCGGGGATCGGCGGATAGTCGGCGGGCCGGGCCAGGACGCGCCGGCACAGGAAGACGTCGCCGTAGCGCATGCGCGCCTGGTTCGACGAGAGGTTGCTGCCGTGCAGGTGATACTCGGTGAGCGGTTCCTCGACGACGACGAGGTCGCTCGCAACCAACAGGCGCAAAAACCATTCCAGGTCCTCGGTTTCCCAGACGAGCGGCCCCTGCGCGAGCTGCGCGACTCCGAGCGCAAACACGCCGTCGTTCACGATTCGGACGCGAGCGACCATCAGCGCCGAGGGAAGGATGAAGTTGCCCTCGACGAGCCGGCGCGCCGCGTTCGAGCGCTCGATGGCGACGATTCCTGGCCCGAGCGGCGTGCGGATGGTGCGCCGATACGCCGCATGCTCCCGCAGCATCGGGCGGCGCTCCCGACGATCGCTCCAGACGCGGTCGAACTCGGTCGTGATTACGGCGACGTCGGGTCGCAGCTCGTGGGCCTGCCACTGCCGCTCGAGTTTATGCGGGTACCACGCGTCGTCGCCGTCGAGATACGCGATCCACGGTTGCGATGCGGCCCGCGCCGCAGTGTTGCGCCCGCCGCCGACGCCTTGGTTCGGCTGCGAGATGACCCGCGCACCCGCGCGCCGCGCGATCTCCGCCGATGCATCCGTTCCGCCGTCGTCGATCACGAGGATCTCGGCGGGCAAACAGGACTGCGCCGCAATGCTCTCGAGCGCGCGGACGATCGTGCGCTCGCTGTTGTACACGTTGACGGCGGCAGTAATCGGAAGCGTGCGGCGCGTCACGTCAGGCTCTCCTACAGGCCCTTACCGGGGAAACACGAGATAGTTATCACGTATAATCTTATGACGCTACTGGTTCGGCAGTCAAGAAAACGGAGCCAAATCGTATGAAAAGCCGTACGCAGGTCGCGATCGTGGGTGCGGGACCGGCCGGCCTGACGCTAGCGCTCTTACTGCATCAGGCCGGTATCGAGTCGATCGTTCTCGAATCGCGCTCTCGCTCGTACGTGGAAAACCGCGTGCGCGCCGGCGTCCTCGAGCACGGAACGGTCGAGCTTCTCTGCTCGATGGGCGCCGGCGAGCGGTTGCGTCGCGAAGGTTTGAAGCACGGCGGCATCGCGCTGCGCTTCGACGGCAAAGACCACCGTATCGATTTCGAGGATCTCACGTCCGGAAAAAGCGTAACGGTGTACGGCCAACAGGAAGTCGTCAAAGATCTCATTACCGCGCTGTCGAGCGCCGGCGTGCCGATAGCGTTCGAAGCGCCGGCGATCGCGCTCGGCGACCTCGACGGCGAGCACGTCACCGTACGCTACCGCGATGCAGGTGGCGCGGAACACACGATTGAGGCCGGCTACATCGCCGGATGCGACGGCTTTCATGGAATTTGCCGCGACGCGATTCCGCCGGGCGCGCTGACCGTTTACGAACACGGTTATCCGTTTGGTTGGCTTGGCATCCTCGCGCAGTCGCCGCCCGTGTCCGAAGAACTGATCTACACGAACCACGAACGCGGGTTTGCGCTCGTCTCGATGCGTTCGCCCACGATCACGCGTCTCTATCTGCAGTGCCCGGCCGGCGAAGAACTCGCAGCTTGGCCTGACGACCGGTTCTGGACGGAGCTTCGATTGCGCCTGGACAGCGATTGCGGCGGGCCCGATGTCGTGACGGGCCCGATCTTGCAAAAGGGCATTACGCCGATGCGCGGCTTCGTGGCCGAACCGATGCGGCACGGACGCCTGTTTCTCGCCGGCGACGCGGCTCATATCGTGCCGCCGACGGGCGCCAAAGGTATGAATTTAGCGATCGCCGACGTCCGGGTGCTCGCGCGGGCATTTGAAGCGCACTATTTCAAGAACGATTCGAGCGGGCTTGACTCCTACTCGGATACCTGTTTGCGCCGAGTTTGGAACACGCAGCGGTTCTCGTCCTGGATGACACGCATGCTGCACCGCTTCGACGGACACGCCCCGTTCGAGCGCCGCGTCCAACTGGCGGAGTTACGTTACGTTGCGAGTTCCCGCCCCGCATCCCAAACGCTCGCCGAAAACTACGTGGGCTTGCCGTTCGCGTGAATCGTGAGCGGAATCTGCGCATATCCGCGTAGCGTGTTGTTGTAATTCAGGGTCGGCTCCGCGGTCAATTCGAAGCGTGCGACGCGCCGGGCGAGCGCGCCGATCAAGATCTCGCCCTCGAGCTTCGAGAGCATCTCGCCGACGCAGCGATGGATGCCCGCGCCGAAACCCACGTGCGCTCCGGTTTTACGCGTCACATCGAACGTATCCGGATCGCTCCATTTGCGCGGATCGCGATTGGCCGACGCAAGGAACATGAGAAGCTTCGCGCCGTCTTCGAGTTCGATGCCTCCGATCGTGACGGGCTTGGCCACCGTCCGGAAAAACGTCTGGACCGGCGATTCCAAACGCACGGCTTCGTCAAAAGCGTTGCGCGCGATCGACGGATCGGCGCGAACCCGGTTCCACTGCTCGGGAAAGCGCGCGAAACAGACGAGCGCACAGGCGATCGAGTTCACCGTCGTATCGAGACCGGCGGACAGAAGCGAGCGAACCAGCATGCCGGCCTCCGCGTAGCTGCATTCGCCGGCATCGTGAGCCGCGAAGACGCCGGCGGCAAGGCCGTCCGGCGTGACGGCGGAGCGTTCGCACAGCGCCATCACGGCTTTGGAGACGGCGGGCGCGTTCGCCATCGCATGCTCGAATCGCTCGTTGTGCGGACCGAAAAAGTTGAAGACCATGTTGCCGTACGCCGGCAAGATCTCGCGGCCCTCATCGGGCAGGCCCACCGCGTCCGGAAACACCTGGAGCGGAAACGCGCGTGCGATGTCTTCGGCGCCGTCGATCGTGCCGCGTTCGACGATCCGGGCCGCCAGCTGTTCGGCTTCCGTTTCAAAGGCGACGCGCATCGAACGTAACGCGGCCGGGGAGAGCACGCGTGCGAGGATCTTGTGGGTCCGCGTTTGGAGCGGCGGATCGGCCTCGAGTATGATGCTTGGCGGGCGGGGCGGCGTCTGGACCCGAAAATCCGTGATGCCGACCCCCGCGCTCGAGATGAACGACTCCCAATCCATGAGCACCGCGAAGACGTCGCTGTGGCGGCCCACCGCCCACACCCCGTAACGCTCGAGCCAAACGACCGGTCCCGCTTCGCGAATCAGCGCGTGCCGCGAGAACGGCTCGGCCAGGAAATCGTCGGAGAACGGATCGAGATCGAGAACCGGAACGGATCGTGACGCGTTCACGAACGGTCCATCACAGGCCGAGTAGCCGAACGGCGTTCGTCTTGAGAATGCGCTCGCGCACGTCTTCTTTGATCGGAAGTTTTTCGAAATCGGCCAGCCAGCGATCGGGCGAGATCAACGGGTAATCCGACCCGAATAGCACCTTGTCGCGCAGCTGCGTGTTGGCATATTGCACGAGGTTGGCCGGAAAATATTTCGGCGACCAGCCGGAGAGATCGATGTACACGTTCGGCTTGTGCATGCAGATCGAAAGCGCTTCGTCTTGCCAGGGGAACGACGGGTGCGCCATCACGATCGGTAGATCGGGGAAATCGACCGCGACGTCGTCGATCGGCATTGGCTGCCCGTATTTTAGCCGCACGCCGCCGCCGCCGCGAACGCCGGTCCCGATCCCGCTGTGGCCGGTGTGAAACACGATTGGAAGACGTGCCGCTTCGACTACCTCATAGAACGGATACACCGCGCGATCGTTGGGAAAAAACTGCTGCAGGGGCGGGTGCAACTTGAAGCCGCGCACGCGGCCCGTCTCGATGAGTCGCCGCGCCTCGTTCGGCGCGGTCGCCCGGGTCGGGTCGACGCTGACGAACGGAATCAAAACGTCGGGGTTGCGCTGCGCGCCGGCAAGCACCGTCTCATTGTCCACCTGAGGCTGGCCGGACAGCGTTTCGTCGACCGTAAAGATCACGCAGGCCATGTGACGCTCGCGAAAATAAGCCGCCGTTCCGTCGAGATCGAGCGGCACGTCGCTCGGCTTGAAATATGCTTCCGCCGCGCGACCGGCTTCGCTCGAGCGCGTTTCGGGGTGATGCGCGTGAACGTGCATGTCGATAGCAACGAGCGCCGCGGCATTCACCGAAGGCGTTGAAATCATAACGAGTGCGCTTCCCGGACCAAAAGCGGCCTCCTTCCTCGCGGCGATTTACCCAAAAGGAGATGGGAGTTGTGGGAAGTAAGCGCGCGTTCACACGAAATGTCCGAACGACCGAACGTCCTAAACGCCGCTGCCATAGTAAAGCGCTTCGGATCGTTTGCAGCCGTTACCGGCGTCGACTTTCAAGTCGGCGCACATGAAGCAGTCGGGATCGTCGGCCCAAATGGAGCCGGGAAAACGACGCTGCTCAACGTGCTCGCCGGAACCTATCTCGCGTCTGCCGGGACGGTACACTTCGAAGGGAGCGACATCTCGCATTTAGATGCGGCTTCCCGGTGCCGGCTCGGCATCGCGCGAACGCATCAAGTTCCGCGGCCATTTGCGAACATGACCGTCTTTGAAAACGTGTTCGTGGCATCGTCGATGGGCGGCGGTCACAGCCGCGAGCGCGCCTACGAAGGATGCATCGCGTCGCTGCAGTTGTGCGGTATGCTCGACGTCGCGAACCGGCAAGCCGAAACGCTGGGACTCCTCGACCGCAAACGTTTGGAGCTTGCTCGCGCGCTCGCGACGGATCCAAAAGTGCTCTTACTCGACGAGATCGGTGGTGGCCTCACAGACGCCGAAGCGGCCGAGCTGGTCGCGATCATCAAGCAATTGCGCGCGCGCAATATTGCGATCGTGTGGATCGAACACATCCTGCACGTTCTGCTGCAAGTCGCCGAGCGGCTCGTCTGCATGGACGCAGGTCGTGTGATCGCAGAAGGCGTTCCGGAAGTCGCGCTCGCGCATCCGGCCGTCATCGAAGCGTACCTCGGAAGCGGCGTGACGTGAGTTTGCTCGCGGTCGAAAACCTCAGCGCGCGGCACGGCCTCCTCCAAGCGGTTAGCGGCGTATCGTTCACCGCCGCCGAGGGTGAGATCCTCGCGCTGGTCGGTGCCAACGGGGCCGGCAAAACGACGCTCCTGCGCACGATCGCGGGCTCGCATCGGGCGGCCGGCGGCCGGATCTCATTCGAAGGGGCCGACCTCGGCACGATGCGGGCTCACCGGCGCGTCCAGCTCGGCATTGCGCTCGTGCCCGAAGGCCGCAGACTTTTCGGCGCTATGACGGTCGAAGAGAATCTCAAAGTGGCGGGCGCAAACGGTCGCCGCGGACGCTGGACCATCGAGACCGTGCTCGATGCGTTTGCGTTGTTGAAGCCGTTGCTGAGGCGCCGGTGCGGCGAGCTCTCCGGCGGCCAACAGCAAGCGACCGCGATCGGCCGCGCGCTCATGACGAACCCACGCGTGCTCCTTTTGGACGAAGTCTCGCTCGGTTTGTCGCCGGTCGCGGTAAGGACCGTTTACGACTCATTGCAAACGGTCATCGCACAAGGCGATACGACGATCGTTCTCGTCGAACAAGACCTTTCGCGAGCATTGCGTATTGCGACCCGCGTAGCGTGCATGCTCGAAGGGCGGATCGTTCTCGAAGGTAAGGCGGCCGACTTGACGCGCGAACGCATCACCGAAGCGTACTTCGGACTACGCCGAGGCGAAGGCGGCATGCGCGCATGATGTTCTTCGATCAGATCCTCCAGGGCATCTTCCTCGGTGCATACTACGCCCTCATCGCCTGCGGTTTATCTTTTCTGTTCGGCGTGATGCGGATCATCAATCTCGCGCACGGAAGCATCGCCGTCCTCTCGGCGTTTCTCGTGCTATCGCTCGCCGAACATTTCGGAATCTCGCCGTTCTTCGCACTGCTCTTGGCGGTGCCCGTGATGGCGGCGGCCGGATTCGTGCTGCAGCGGACGATCCTCGAGCGCAGCCTGCGTTCGGGGCCGCTCACGCCGCTGCTCAGTACCTTCGGGCTCGCGGTGGTTCTCGACAATTCGATGTTTCAAAGCTTCGGCGCGAATACGCGGTCGCTCGCTCCGAATATCGGCGATCTTTCGTTCGCCGGGTGGAGCGGACCCGGCGGAATTGAAGTCGGCCAGCTGGCGGTGCTCACCTTGGTCGTCGCGGTCGCGTTACTCAGCGGCTTGCAAGCATTGCTGACGTACACGCCGCTCGGCCGCGCGATTCGCGCTTGCGCCGAAGATCCCGAAACCGCGGAACTCGTCGGCATCGACGCCCGACACGTTTACGCCGCCGCAACCGCGATCGCGCTCGTCACCGTCGCGATCGCCGGCACGTTCCTAGCGATGCGTTCCACGTTCGATCCGTATACGGGTCCAACGCAGCTGATCTTCGCGTTCGAGGCCATCGTGATCGGTGGGACCGGATCGCTGTGGGGCACGCTGATCGGCGGTATCGTGCTCGGCGTCGCGCAGAACCTCGGATCCCAAGTGAGCCCGCAAGGCTTCCTGATCGGGGGACACCTCGCGTTCCTGCTCGTGCTCGCGGCGCGATTCGCTTTTGCGGGACGCGATTGGCGCGGCTGGTTCGGCGTGCGCAGTCGGGCTGTCGCGTGAAGGGCGCAAAGGACTGCGAGGGCGCGCCGGCCGTTCGGCGCTGGAGCCCGCTCTCGATCGCGGCGATCGGCAGCCTCGTCGCGTTGCTCGCGTTGCTTGCGTTCGGGCCGGCCTATCTCGGCTCGTATTTGACCGACCGGCTCACCACGCTGTTCATTTACGTGATCATGGCCTCGATGTGGAACGCGTTAGCCGGCTATGGCGGCCTCGTCTCCGTGGGGCAGCAAGCGTTCTTCGGGCTCGGCGCCTATTTGGCGATCCGGCTTTCGTATGCGGGGGTTAACGTCTATCTCGCGCTTGTCCTCGCACCGCTAATCGTCGGTCTGTTTTCACTTCCGCTTTCCTCGTTCGCGTTGCGCTTGCGTGGCGGCGAGTTCGCGATCGGCATGTGGGTGCTCGCGGAGCTCGCGCATTTGCTCGTAAATCTCGACGGGCTCGTGCAAGGCGAAACCGGCATCTCGTTGATCGCGATTTCCGCCTTCGCGCCCGACGCGCGGCGATCGTACAACTACTGGCTGGCGCTCGGCATGATGACGTTGCTCGTCGTTCTCGGCTTCTTCTTGCTGCGCAGCAGAACGGGCGCCGCCATCCAAGCGATCCGCGATAACGAGGATGCCGCCGCCTCGGTCGGCGTGCGCGTGTTCGCAACCAAGCGGCTGATCTTCGTCCTGGCGGCGGCCGGGTGCGCTGCGGCCGGATCGCTGATGCTTTCGACGCTGGTCAGTTTTCAGCCGAAAACGTACTTCAGCGTGCAGTGGACGGCTTACATGCTCTTCATGACATTAGTCGGCGGCCTCGGCACCTTCGAGGGACCGATCGTCGGAGCCGTGCTGTTCTTCTTGGTGGAAACGATGTTTGCCGATACCGGCGTCTGGTATCTCATTGGGCTGGGCGCGACAGCGCTGATCTTCTCGCTCTTCGTGCCGCGCGGCATTTGGGGGACGATTTCCGATCGCTTCGGCATCCAACTGATGCCGGTCGGTTACCGTCTCCGGTTTCGGGTGCCCTCGAACGCCGGCGCTACGCCCTAACCTTTTGGCGCTCACGTCCGCCGGCGAGGAGATCGGCGAGAATCCATGCTGCTCCGGCGATCGCGAAGTTCTCGGCGATTTCGGTCCAATTCGTATGATTGTGGGGATCCGAAAGAAGCAACGGTACCCACACGATTAGTCCAAAGAGAACGAGCATCAATGTCAGAAGGCGCGTGGCGAGAAGTGCCATTCGATTCGTAAAAAGAGCAACAGCCGCAAGTGCGAAGAAAACGGTCGTCGCTACGGTCCAAAACACTTGACTCGGCGGAAGCCACTTTGGAACAAGAACGCTGGTTCCGCCGGGATAAAGCGCCTGATAGAGAGCAAAGGAAACGGTACAGATGCCGAAAAGGATGCGGCCGATCAGATTAAGTTTTTCCGGCGCCCAAGTCGATGACGAACGCGCATAAACGATCGCCGCTCCGGTCACGATAGCGAACTGCTCGAAGAAGTTGCCCCAGGGACTGAAAACCTTCGGTGTGGCGATGATTTGGGGCACGCTGAGCAGAGCGATGACAAGATAAACCGCGCCGAGGACGGTTGCGCCCGTTTTCGCGGTTCGACGGAGCTGAATCGCAACGCCGCCCACGATCTGGGCAGCGGATGCGACGCCGGCAAAGAGCCGCCAAGCTTGAGCGCTCCAAATGTGACTCGGTTGGAGCCAGTCGTAGTAGTCGGGCCAGACCAGCGTGATGACACCAAAGGCCAAAGCCGCCACTCCAAACACATGGCGGCCAAGATTCGAACCCGGCGTTGATACGGTCATCTGTTTTTAATCCCGTTCACGAAGGTGTGCACGATGCGGGATAGCCGAGTCTACCAGCCCGAGCGGAGTGACCTGTTGAACTCGTTTGCTACGCCGGTGCGTGAGCCTGCCGTGGCGCGCGGCCTGCGAGGGCTCGTTGAGCCGGTCGCTGTTGCCGCGGATTCCGGCAAAGAAGGGTCCGGAGACTTTCGCTGCAACCAGGGCTTCCGAGATTTTTTTGCTGTCCGGTGGCGAGGTGCTTTCGTGGTTTCAACACTTCTTCTCGCGTTGATTGTCGGTGCTTCACCTCCGATCGCCCTGCCCGATGCTGCAACATCCGTCGCGAGGGTCGAGGCCGGCGGCGTGCAGATCTATCGATGCTCCTCATCGCCGCCGGCGACGCCGGCCTGGACGCTCGACCATCCCGCCGCGACACTGTATGCCGAGGACGGTACGATCTTCGGAATGCACGGTGCCGGACCGAGCTGGACTGCTTCCGATGGCTCGTCGATCGCTGCCGACGGGGCCCACCCGATCGCTCGCATCGTGCCCTCGGGAACGCCCGCGGTCCCCTGGCTCGCACTCACCGTCGTGCGCCACACGGGAACCGGTACGCTCGCCGCCGTTCGCTATGTCGAAAGATACGACACGCTCGGAGGCCTCGCACCGGATCCGGCGACGTGCACGCCCCAGTCGGTCGGCACATTCCGAGCAGTGCACTACAGCGCGGTGTACGAGTTCTTTCAATAGCCCTGGGCGTCGCGTGCCGGTAACGCGTGTGCGAATCCGGAATAAAATCGGACGCCTGACGACCCGCCGCGATTCGAGCATGGATGCGCCGCGGATGCCTAGGGCGAAGGGCTGGCCGTGGAGCATCCGAGATTTTCCGTTCACGCAACGCGGCGTATCATCGATGAAGATCCGATCGCGCGAACCATTACGAACGAGGCAATGGAAAGCGCTCGGTTTTCGCGACCGGCCCCGCGGCCGATGCGCGAAGGCGAACGGCTGTATATCAGCGGCGCCTTTACGTTGACAGAATTGGAGCGTATCGTCGAGTGGGCTCGCGGACCCGCGCGTTAGACAGTCACGTGCCACTCGCATCACCTCGATCGATTCTTGCGCTCCGCTCTCCCGTTAGCACGGGAGGGGAGGCAACTCTCTTACCACAATCTTTACGGCGGTGGATTGTGACGTTCCAAGTTAAGTGCAGGCGATGAAAAGCTACCAGCTCGTACTACAGTATAAGGTTTCACCGGGTGACCTGACCGGAATCAATGACCTCTTCGAGCTGGAGGAGCTGCTTAGCAAAGTCGTCAAGGCTCCGGCGCAAGTTGACGGACACGACGTCGGAAGCGGTGAGGCGAACATTTTCATCGTTACGCCGGATCCTCAAGAAACCTTCGAAGCGATTAGACCGATCTTGTTTCGTTACTCCGCAGAATTCAAAGCGGCGCATCGTGATTTCGACGAGGACGAGTACTCGGTGCTGTGGCCATTGAATCTTCGTAAATTCTCGCTTGTCTGAACGAACATGCTCGCCTTTTTCAAAGGGGCATTGGTCGGGGAGGGATTTTCAGGGCCATGAGCTCGGAACGTAAGGAACTTGATGACCTGAGTCCGACAGACCTTAAAGCGTGCGCCGTTTGGCAATTTACAGACGATGAAAGCCTTAACGAGACCGTCGTTTGTCCAGTTCGAATGCTGCCTGTAAAGTCATTGACTCGCAGAATCGTCGGAACGGCCGTTCACTTGAGCAATGGGTCCGAAGAGTGGGCGTTCTTGAGCAACATCGATCTCGTGAACCCACAGTGGAATCCTCATCTCACGACGATCACCGTGCTCTCGAACCGTGGACGATTTCACCTGGCACGATACCACGATATTGATAATCGTGAGAATGGCCCGATGGCTCTGGCTACATTCTTACAGATCCCAATAGATGAAGTGTTCCCGATTTCTTATGACATAAGTTCCCTTGCCGTTGGGAACCCATTGAGCCTCCGTGGGTGGATCGACAAAGAGCCGCCTGAGAGACTAACCCGGGGGGAGATTATTAAGCTCGCGCTGCAGGTATCCAGTCGGGCATCGGAGGCTAGCAGCTAGCGCGAACTTCGTTGCGTTCGCCATCTGGGCTCGATGGCATCTTGGAACGAATTGAAGTTTGATCCCGTCGCTCAAACAGGGTCATGAACTTGTGACAAGCGGGCCGTATCGCTTCGTGCGACATCCGATCTATACCGGGGTGCTTGCGGCGCTAATCGGGACAGCCATCGTCGGCAATCTCGTCCGGTGGCTCGTCTTTGCGCCGATGTGCGCTACATTTATTTACCGCTTGCGGATCGAGGAGCAGCTCATGGAGACAGCGTTCCCAACGCAATACCGCGCGTATCGCGAGCATTCTCGCGCCCTGATCCCGATGGTCTGGTAGGACGTCCCTAGGTACGTCCGGCACGGCATCCGCGTTAAGAAAAAGAAACAGTTCCGGCAGCCAAAAGGGAGCTCTTCCTCGAGGCGGCAAAGCCCGACTCATGGGGCAAGCGCCCTTGCGTTGTGTAGGAGATCATCGAATGCAAGAAGATCGGCAAACAGGCGAAGGACGTACCGAGGACGTGTCACCGTTCACGACGATCGGGACAGTCGAAAATACGACGGCAGGAAGTCAAAATAGCTACTCCGACACGGGCGCCGGGATGCAGGGTCCGAGCTTGACCGGCGAGTGTCTCTACGATTCCCTGCCGCCCCGCTAAGTTCGATCGAATAGGAGCCGCAGCAAAGCTACGGCTCTTTTTTTTTCGCTCATGCAGGCTCGAGCGCTATCGGACTCGGCGCGTACGCAGCCAAACGCGACAGCCAGATTTCGAGAGCGGCGGTCGCTAGGAACCAGCGGATGCCGTCACTCTTACCAAGACTCGCCAGGTGGACGGCTTTCCTCCATGCGTCGCCGTCGACGTAGCCGCGCGCTACAATTTGCGGATCGTCTGCGAGCAACCGATACGTCTTGGGGCTCGACAACAATCCCGAATAGAACATCCCATCGGGCCGGGCTTTGCTGCGTCGAAGAACCGTGTCGCGCGGGAGGATCGTCTCGTAGGCGCGGCGCTGCAGAAGCCGATCGCACTCGGGGTGCAGCTTCTCGGACCAAGGCACACTTACGACGAATGCAACAAGCGCTCGATCCAGCAGCGGGTGACGAAACTCAGCCCCACCGTCGCGCTCGGCATTGTGGTTGCAGGTGACCTCCGCACATCGCAGGATTAACTCGAAGAACACCGAGTCGGCTACGGATGCCACTCGAGGCACGTAGGAACGCGTCGTTCGTTCCAGCGCGCCGGACGATGCGACGAAACCACGGTTGATCCAAGAGAAATCCTCCGGCTCGTAGTTGATGAACCTTCCACGCGCATGGCGCTCGAGCGCCCGAATGACGTACTCGCGAAAAAAATAAATCGGTGAGCGCTTTTGACGCGAGGCGGCGCTCCATGCGCGCAAGCCCTTCCAGACGCCGCGCGCGTCGCCGCGCCGGGCGAGGTCGGCGAGAACGAATGGCCTCGGGCTGTCGCCGATGAAGAGCGCATCGCCGCCCTGGCCCGTAACGACCACGTCGACGCCGTGCGCCTCGAGCATCGCGTCGTAGTCGCGCCTCCAACCTTCCGTGACGAGTCCGATCCGCGGTTGCGGACAGAAACGTTCCGGCAGTACGGTAAATGGCTTGCTTGCGCTCGCGTCCATGGTGTGCCACGGCGCGGGATACCGCTCGAGCACCGGACGAATCCAGCGTTGCTCGTCTGCCGCTTCCGAACCTGGATAGAGCATGGAGAAGGCCGCGACGTGGCGATCCTCGCAACGCGCCGCTTCGGCAAAGACGGTCGAAGAATCGAGGCCCCCAGAGAGTTCGCACCAGGTCACCCCTCCGGGCGGGATGGCGGATTGAACCGCGGTCGCGATCGCTGCTCGCAGCCCGCCTTCATAATCACGAGGATCGTTCACGGCGAGCGGCTTTATGTGCGCGAGCGTCCACACGCGATGCGTCGCGAGTTTGCCTGTCTGGTAGCTCGCGGCTTCGCCGGCGCGCAATTGACGGATGTGTGTGTACGGCGTATGCGAGCCGAAGTGACGCTGCTCGAGGAGGAAGTCCGCGATGAAGCGCTCGTCGAGTGTACCGATGCCGGTTTCCGCGACCAGGTCTTCCAGATGCGACCCGAACACGATGCCGCCGGCAATTTCGGCGTAGAACAAGGGAAAGATGCCGAGCTCATCATGCGCGAGGACAAGCGTATCGCCGGCCCTGATCGCGACGGCGTACTGCCCTTCGACGTAACGGACGAGTTCGTGTTTCCAGTAGCGAGCCGCCGCTGCGAATAGCTCAGCCTCGGTTGACCCACTATCGAGCCGTTCTCCACGGCGTCGCGCCTCGGCCTCGATCGAGGTCCGGTTGGTGAGGTATCCACGCCACAGAACGTCATCTCCGCCGGCGCGCGCCGCTCGTGGTGTAGACTCGAACGTGTGCGCACGCGGGTCGAGACGCGCGACGAAGCGCTTCACGTTAGACGCGCGATGACCGCGAACTCGCGCACGTACGGTAGGGTATCGCGGATAACACGGCCTTCACATTCGACCCAAGCGTGAGCTTCGAACGGATGAAGTCTTACGCCGATTCGGTGCTCGGGTTGAAGGCCCGCGTACTTTAAGATGCGGTAGATTGCTAGCGAGCGTGGGAGACAATCGTTCGGTGCCACCGAGCCCGTAAAGAAGTTTTCGGCAAAGCCGATCGCTGCTTCCGCTTGCGAAAGCCGTGCGCCGGCATCCGGCGAGTGTGTGAGCGACGAAGAAAAAGTTGCGTAGCGCCGATATAACGTTGTGAACCCGTTCGTCGCGAGCGCACGCGCCGTCATAACGAGTGCGTAGAGAGCGTAAACAGACAGCGGCAACCTTGGTGGCCCTAGCACGCGGCGGGGCGCCGCGCTCGCGGACTCCGCCGCTTCGAGGTATCCGCGCTCGACGCACTCTCTCGAGAATTCCCAATCGCCTGGATCGAGCTCCTCGGCGCCGCTGGGGGCGCGGGTCACTCGCTCCCATGACGCGCTCGCGGAGGCATCGAGCATAACGTACGTCCCGGCGCGCAGATCGAGGAAGATCGCTATACCTTCCAGCATCACCCAGCGAATTTGCGAGGAAGGCACCAAGCGCCGGCTCGTCAACTCTTCGCCGACACCGCTAGCAAAGTTCACAGTACTAAGGAACCGGCACCGAAGCGATGAGGTCCGTGACGACCTGCTCGGCGGAGACGTTTTCGGTGAGCGTGCGGTAGTTGAAGGCGAGGCGGTGGCGCAGCACCGGCGGGGCGCTCGCGCGCACGTCGTCGGGGACGACGAACGTGCGGCCGTCGCACAGTGCGCGCGCGCGTGCCATTGCAGCGATCGCGAGGGTGGCGCGGGGACTTGCGCCACGATCGAGGTACGGGTGCGGAGCGCGGGTTGCGCCGACCAGGTTCACGATGTAGTCCACCAAACGCGACTCGATGAAGACTGCACGCGCTTCGCTGCGCCAGCGGCGCAGGTCGTCCATCGAGGCGACGTCGGCCGGTAGCGCCGGGACGTCGCCGCCGAAGCGCTCGAGGATCGTGTGTTCCTCTGCGGCGGTCGGGTAGCCGACGACAATCTTTACGAGGAAGCGGTCCATCTGAGCGAGCGGAAGGGCGTAGGTCCCGTCGCTGTCGAGCGGGTTCATCGTCGCGGTCACAAGGAACGGATCCGGGAGCGGAAACGTTTGCGGGCCGATCGTCACTTGACGTTCCTGCATGCCCTCGAGCAGCGCCGACTGGACCT
>PMHP01000230.1 GCA_003158195.1 Vulcanimicrobiota bacterium
AGCCGAAAAACTGCGCTAGTACGTACCGGGCCGCGGGAAGAGCGTCGAAAATGACAGCGCCGCGGTGATCGCCGTGAGAGCGTAGATCACGAGGAGCGAAAATATGACCCCCAGCATTCGTCCCGTGTCGCGATTAAGCTTCAGCATGCCCGCATTGTGCGCCGCAGACATTGGAAACCACTGAGAAACAATCTTGTCACCGTGACAACGGCTGTTTTTTGTCGCTTGCGAAGACGGTTTCGGCTTTCAGCTCCTTCGGTGCGATCCACGAGTACGTGATCGGGACGATGAAGAGCGTCAGCACGAGCGAACTCGTCAGACCGCTGATGACCGCAATCGCGAGCGACGCGCGGCTCGAGCCGCCGGGTTCGAGGCCGAGCGCGAGGGGCAACATGCCGGCGATCATCGCAGACGTCGTCATGATAATCGGCCGGAACCGCGTTCGCGCGGCGTCGCGCATCCCTTCCTCCCGATCGCGGCCGTCGCGAACGCGGACCGTATCGGCGTAATCGACGAGCAGGATCCCGTTCTTGGTGACGAGTCCTGCGAGCAGAACCATACCGATCAGCGAATAGAGATTGAGTGTTTGGCGCGTAATCCATAGCGCACTAAAGGCGCCGATCGACGCGTGCGGGATCGCGAACAACGTTACGAAGGGCGTGCGGTAGCTGTTGTAAAGCGCTACGATCATCAGGGACACGAGCACGAGCGAGATCGCGAGCGAGCTCCCCAGGGCCACGAGCGTCTGGTTCATCAGATCTTGCTGGCCCTGTGCCGCGGGGTGCACGGTGACGTTCTTTGGGAGATGCAGATCCCGGACGCGCTGCAAGAACAGTTTCGTGACGTTCGAGAGTTTCGAGCCGCCTGCGACGTTGGCTGAAACGTGAACGACTTGCTGGCGGTTCTCGCGCGTGATGATCAGCGGCGCCGGCGCCCAATAGAGATGCGCCACGTCTCCGAGCCGAACGATGTCGGCATTTGCATCCTGCGAACGGAGCGGAATATTTAACAGCGCGGCGAGCGAGTTCTGATACGGCACCGCCCCAGCTGCGTCGCTCGGACGACGTTGATCGTTCCCGGCGGTGCGAGCTTACCGAGGATCGATTTCAGGCGGGTGACGTACGTGGCCGCGGCGACTGACTCTAACGAGCACCGGTCGCGCATTCGCGCGCGGCCGCGAACACGTTGGGCACCGCACCTTCGGCGAGCGCGTCGATCGGCGCCCGGAATCCGAGGCCCGGGTTATCGAGCGTGAGCCAGCGCGCCGCGCCGCCCGGATCGTCGAACGCTTCCTCGAGCGCGAGCAAGAGCGTCGCGACCAACTGCATGCGGTTGAGCGCGTATCGATCGGGTTCGGTTCCGCGCTCCCAGCGCGCCACCGTATTGGCGAAACGCACGTTCGTGACGCGCGCAACATGCGGCCGTCCGATCTTCGCCTTCAGATAGGCGGCCAGCATCGGGCCCGTCATCTCGAGCGCCCGGCGATGAGCGTTCGCAAAGAGCGCATCGAGGCCGGGCGCCCCATTCACCGCCGCAAACCGGTATCGAAAAGAGACGGCTGCTCGCGGATAGCGCCGCGTGACGGTACGTCAGCGTCGGGGGCCGGAGGCGACCCAGAACCCATCGCCACGTAGACGACCGGCACGAGCATGAGCGTCAGTAACAGCGAACTCGCAAGACCACCGATGACCACGATGCCCAAAGACGATTCCGCTTGCGCGCCCGGATCGAGTACGAGTGCGAGGGGGAGCATGCCCGCAATCATCGCCGACGTCGTCATGATGATCGGCCGGAACCGCTCGCGCGCGGCCTTGCGCATCGCATCGATGCGTCCGAGCCCTTCCCGCTGTCGCGCGTCGGCGAAATCGACGAGAAGGATCCCGTTCTTCGTCACGAGGCCGATCAAGAGGACCGAGCCGATCAACGAAAAGAGGTTGAGCGTCTCGTGCGTGATCGCAAGCGAGCCGAGCGCTCCGACGACGGCCACCGGCACCGCGAACATGATGATGAAAGGGGTCCGATAACTGTTGTACAGCGCGACCATCAGCAAATAGACGAGGATGGTGGAAAGGGCCAGTGCGATCGACATGCTCAGGACGGTCGAACTCACTTCCTGCTCGTTTCCGCCGGCGGAGGGCGCGACGGTTACGTTCGACGGAAGATGCAAGTCCGCCAAGCGCCGCGAGAAATCGCGTTGAACGTTCGAGAGCAGCGCGCCCGGCGCGAGGTTCGCACCGATGTAAACGACGTTCGCACGGTTGATCCGCACGATGATCGGTGGTGCGGGCGTGTTGACGAGTTGGGCGATGTCGCCGACGTGCACGATCGAACCATTCGAGGCCCGGATAAGGATGCTGCCGATCGCCGAGAGCGCGTTCTGGTCTGCCAGGGGATACGTCACGACGACGTCTTTGAGGCCGTCCTCACCGGTGAATTGAGTCGCAAGGTCGCCGCCGAACGAGGCTTCGATCGCGGTTGCGGCCGTACCGACGCTCGCATCGAGCGCGCGTGCCCGGTCGCGGTTGAATTCGATGTCGAACTGCGGAGCGTCTGCGACGGCGGAACTCGTCACGTCGATCGCGCCGGGCGTCGCGGCGAGCGCAGCCGCGATCTTGGCGGCATACGGTTCCGGATCGCCGGTCACGCTTGAAAGGACCTCGTCGATCGGCTGCGCGTTGCCGCCCGAAATGTTCGTGGCGGGGACGGCGACGACCGACATGCCAGGCAACGCCTTTTGCGCCTGGGCTTGTAACTGGTTCGCCCAGTACGCGGTGTTGTGGCTTCGCTTGTCGTTCAGGTACACGTCGATTTGCCCGACGGCGGCGTTTTGGATGTAGCCCGAAATCGGCCCGAGATATTCGCCCGCCGTCGACGATTCGGCGCGCAGGTCGGGGATCGCGTCGACGATGCGCTCGACCGCGAGCGTGGCGCGGCGCGTCGTCTCGAGCGGCGTTCCGCTTGGCCCGGTCAGCGTGATGTAGAGCTCGCCCCGGTCGACCGGCGGGATGTATTCGAAACCGACGACGCCGAGCGGGATGAGCGCGAACGCGAGCACGAGCGAAATCACGGAGATCGCCGCGACGATCCGGCCGTTGCGAAGCGCCCAGTTCAGGACCCGCGTCGAGTACCAGAGACGCAGCCGTTCGAATCCGCGGGTGAATGCTTCGATGATGCCCCACGGCCGCCACGACGACGCGAGCGCCCAACGCCCGGCCAGGGTCGGGGTAATGGTGAATGAGACGAAAAGCGACGTCAAGGTCGCGACGGTAACGACGAGTCCGAATTCGCGCAAGAAGAGCCCAACCGCGCCGGGCAAGAACGATATCGGCAAGAACACGACGACGTCGACCAGCGTGATGACGATCGCCGCCGTCCCGATTTCGCTGCGGCCGTTGATCGCGGCTTCCGTGGGCGCCTCGCCCGCGTTGAAGTGCCGCTCGACGTTCTCCAGCACCACGATCGAGTCGTCGACGAGNNAGCAGCGACGACGGAATCGCGATCATCACGACGATCGCGTTGCGCCACGAGCGCAGGAAGAACAGCATCACGATCCCGGTGAACAGGATCGCTTCGATCAGCGTACGGATGACGCCCGTAAGCTGCTGTTCGGTGTACGTCGACTGGACGTTGAGGACGTCGAAGGTGACGTCGGGATACGTCCGCCGCAGCTCCGGCAGGATCGCGAGGACCCGGTTCGAGGTGTCGACTTCGCTTACGTCGGCGGATTTTTGAATGTCGAGAACGACGCACGGGATCCCGTTCGAGTACGAGAAGACGCGTTGCGTTTCGTAGGTGTCCTCCACGTCCGCGACGTCGCCGATGTGGAAAAGGCGCGTCGACGTCGACCAGGGATCCGTCGTGCCCGCCGACGGATTGGTGACCGAGGCCGAGAGCAGAAGGCCCGCGACCGTCGGCGCGTCTTGGATATCGCCGCGGACGTCGAGGTTCGTCTCGCGATTCTTCGAGTACAGGATGCCGCCCGGCGCACGCACGTTGTTGTTGGTCACGGTGCTCACGACGTCGGTCAAGGTGAAGCCCGACGACGTCAGGGCTTTGGGGTTGACGTTGATCTGGATCGACGGGGTGACGACGCCGTTGTCCTGGACGAACGAGACGCCGGGGACCTGTTCGATCGCCGGCACGATCTTGTTGATCGTCAGCGACGACAGGTCACCCGGCGCAAGCGATCCCGAGCGGATGACGAGCGACGTGACGACGGCTTCGCTCGGGTTGTAGAGCGAGATCTGGGGCGTCTGGACGTCGTTTGGAATCGAGCGCTGCGCGTTCTGCACGCGCCCCTGCACCTGGACGAGGTCGTTGTTCTGGTCCGAGTCCAAGTTGAAGACGGCGACGATCGACGCTTGGCCCGGCTGGATCGAGCTCTCGAGATAATCGAGATCCGGCGTGCCGGCGATCTGGTCTTCGAGCGGTCGCACGATCGCGTCGCGCATCTCGGTCGTCGACGCGCCGGGATAACTGACCAGCACTTGAATCGACGGGGTGTCCGTACTGGGAAACTGCTGCTTCACGAGCGTCGTGCTGGCGACCGAACCGGCCAGTATCACGAGCGCGAGAAAGACCGTCACCAGCGTCGGCCGTGCGACGAATAGCCGGGTTAACCACATGTCAGCGCAACTCCGAAGCGAGCGCCGGGCGGCTGGGAAGGCGCTCTTCGGCCTTTTCCGGGACGGGTTCTTTGGGCGGCCCCGGCGCGATCCAAACGAACATGATCGGCACGACGACGAGCGTCAGGATCAGCGAACTCGTCAGCCCGCCGATCACGACGGTGCCGAGCGACCGTTTTGCGGCCGAACCGGGATCGAGCGCGAGGGCGAGCGGCATCATCCCGCAGATCATCGAGGCGGTCGTCATCACGATCGGGCGAAACCGTTCGCGCGCCGCCGCCGTCATCGCTTCGAACTTCGCCATTCCGGCGGCGACCTTCAACTCGGCGAAGTCGACGAGCAGAATTCCGTTCTTGCTGACCAAGCCGACGAGCATGACGACGCCGATCAACGAAAACAAATTGAGGGTCTGGCCCGTGATCGCGAGCGCGCCGAGCGCCCCGACCGCGGCAACCGGGACGGCGAACATGATTACGAGCGGCGCGCGGTACGCGTTGTACAGCGCGACCATCAAGAGGTAGACGAGCGAAAACGACAGGATCAGCGAGGTCCCCAGGCCATTGACGGTCTGCACGAGGTTCGCCTGCGTGCCGCCCGCGCCGGTACTGATGATCACGATGTTCGGCAAGTGCAGCGCTTTGACGCGGTTCTGGAAGTCCTTCTGGACGTTTGAAATCGCATACCCGGGCGCGACGTTTGCGCCGATATGGATCACCGTCTCGCGATTGTTGCGCGTAATGAGGACCTGCGACGGGGCGCTGACGAGCTTCGCAATATCCGAGAGGTGAATCACGTTTCCATTACTTGCGCGGATCGAGATGTTGCGCAGGTTCGCTTCGCTCTCCGCGTAGCTTTGCGGGTAGAGCACTTGCACGTACTTGGTTCCGTTGACCGTGTCGAACTGGGTGGCGAGCGTCCCGCCGAAGGCGGCCCGCACGGCTTGCGCGGCAAGGCCGATGTTCACGTCGAGCACGCGCGCACGGTCGCGGTTGAATTCGATGTTGTATTGCGGTGCGAGCTGCTCTGCCGAGCTATTGACGTTCGACGCTCCGGGCGTATCGGAAAGCGCCTGGAAGACCTCTTGCGCATAGGCGTCCGGTTCGCCGCGCGTCGTCGCCACCGTCACGTCGATCGGTTGCGCGTTCCCGCCACGCGTGCCGGTGGCCGGAACCGCGACGACCTTCCCGTCGGGGACGAGACGGTGTGCGATCCCGCTCATCTTGCGCGCATCCTCATCGGTCGTTTCTTTGTGATCGGGGTTGAGCAAGATGCGCAGTTGTCCCGTCGACCCAATGTTGATCCCGCCGCCGAATCCGGCCTGCGCCGTTCCGGTCGTTGAAATGACTTGCTGGACGTCGGGCAGCTGCAGGTAGGCATTCGTGATCTTGCGCACCGCGGCGTCCGTCGTCGTCAGCGGGGTGCCGGTCGGAAACGTGACCGTTGCAAAGATCTGGCCGATGTCGACCGCCGGGATGAAATCGAAGCCGACGACGCCGAGCGGAATGAGCGCAACCGCCCCCGCCGTCAAGAGCGCCGCGCCGATAACGATCGGGATCGCGAAACGCATCGCGGCCGGCAAAATGCGAGCGCTGTAGAAAGTGCGCAAGCGCTCGAAGCCGAGGCCGAAAGCCACGATAAATCGCGGCGCCTTCCACGATGAGAGCAGCGACCAATTGCCGGCCAAGGCGGGCGTGATCGTGAACGAGACCGCAAGGGACGTTAGGGTCGCAATCGTTACGACGATGCCGAACTCCGCGAGAAAACGTCCCGTTTGCCCGGGGAGAAATGCGATCGGAAAGAAGACGACCACGTCCACCAGCGTGATGACGATCGCGGCCGCGCCGATCTCCGCGCGACCGAGTATTGCTGCCGTTCGCGGTGCTTCACCATCTTCGTAGTGCCGTTCGACATTTTCGAGGACCACGATCGAGTCGTCGACGANNCGACGAGGATGCCGATGATCAGGGTCATTGCCAAAAGCGAGACCGTGTCGATGGTGAAGCCGCCGACCTTCATCACGAAGAGCGTCACGAAGAGCGACATGGGTATTGCGATCATCACGACGACTGCGTTCCGCCACGACTTCAGGAAGATCAGCATCGCAATGCCGGTAAACACGATGCCCTCGATCAGGGTCTGGAGCACGCCCCACAGCTGTGCCTTGGTCGTGTCGGCCTGAACGTTGAGGATCTTGAAGGCGATGTCGGGATATTTCGCTTCGATTCCGGGCAGCGCCGCAAGCACCGCTTCGCCGGCCTGCACTTCGCTTGCGCCGGTGGCCTTCTGCACGTTGACCGAGATCGCGGGCTTTCCGTTGACGTAGCCGATCACGCGCTTGGGTTCGTACCAATCGGTGACGTTTGCNNACGTCGCCGATGCGCGGCAAAAGAGCTGAGGTCGAGAAGGGCTCCGTCGTGCCCGAAGCAGCGCCGGACGAAGCAGCACCGGAGCCCGTCGACGAACTTACGATGGCAGCCGAACCGAAATTACTCGTGGTCGTCGTGGTGGTGGTTCCGATCACGAGCGCGGTCGCCGCTACGAGCGGGGCGCCCGTCGGCGCGACGGCGGGCGCTATCGTTCCAACCGGGATCGGCGTCACCGTGGCGACCGTGCTCGTTCCGCTCGAAGAGGCCGCATTCGAGGCCGGATTCGGGGCAGCTGCAACAGCCGGAGCTGCGGTCGCGCTCGTTGCCGATGAAAACGTCTGCGCGCTCGGGGTCGCGGCGCTCGACGAGGCGGACCCGCCCGAGCCCGAACTTCCACTCGAGACGCTCGAAGTCGAGGTCGAGGTCGAACCGAGCGCGCCGGCCGCCGATACGGATGCGGCCGCCGCGTTTGCGGAACTGCCGCTGCCCGTGCCGAGCGCGAGCGCTTGATTCGTCGAGCCCGACGTGTTGCTGAATTTCACCGTCAACGCGCCGGACGGTGAGGTCGCCCCTTGCAGAACGGAGGTGTTCGCTCCAAGCAGCGTGTCGGCAATTGACTCCGGCGTCTGCACGTCCCCGCGCACGTCGAGCGACGTCTCGCGATTCGACGAGTACGCGATGCCGCCGGGCGAGCGCGCGTTGTTCGCCTGGATGGCACTGACCACGTCTGTTGGAACGTAGCCGCGGCTCGAAAGCTTCGCGGGATCGAGCAGCACCTCGAGGGCCGGCGTCACCGAACCGTTGGCGCTCGCGCTCGAGACGCCGTAGACCTGCTCGAGATCGGGGAGGATATTGTTGGTGACGATCGCCGAGAGCCCGGCGATGCTGAGCGACTGTGAGGTCAGCGACAACGTGACGATCGTCGATTGGGCCGGATCGAACGAGCGCGTCGCCGGCGCGGGAAGATCCTGCGGCAGGGCCGAGCGAACCGATTGTAAGCGATCTTGGACTTCCGTAAGATCGGTCGTCTGATTGGAATCGAGCGTGAACGT
>PMHP01000065.1 GCA_003158195.1 Vulcanimicrobiota bacterium
CATCTTATGAGCGTGACAAAGCGCAAAATGGCCGCGATTTCTGGGTATAGAGTGGGCCGAGAAGCATCCTTTTTACGGAGGTCAGCCACGATGTTTAACGTTCGCACCGCAATAGTCGCCCTGGGCGTCGCCACGATTGCCCTTGCGCCGCAGGCCGCTTTGGCAGCAAGTACGTTCTATGGGATCGTGCAACACGTATCCGTTAACAACATCAAAGTATACGATCCCAAGACGCACAACGGGCTCAGCTTTCTTATCTTTCCAAAGTTCGATAGAGTTTTCTCGGGGGACGGCAAGACCACATACGAAATGAAGGACATCAAGCCCGGTAAATACGTCGGGGTCATCTACGATCAGAAAGCGCTCGGCGCACGTCACGCCGATCAGATCTTCATCCTGACGAACGCGAATCAAAGGATCACGGAGCCCGTCGGGCACTAGAGTCGAAAACCTTAAGAAAATTGCCCGTCGGTCAATGACTCGGCGGGCTTTCTCTTGCCCTATTCAGCTTCGAAACAGCTACGAATCTTGATGCCCGGACGAAACAAATTCGGGTGCGGCAAGACGATATGCGGAATGCCATCTTCATCCCACTACAGCCAGCCGACTAATGCGTCACCATGTCTGGCGTCAACGATTCTCGCAGCAACCCGTGCGTCCAAAGGTTCATTCGTTAATTTACCATTTACCATACGCATTGCGAGATTTTGTCGGTATGTTATAGGAGAAGGAGCGAGCGGGCAAAATTCTTTATCGGGCCACGTTGCTGCTGCAACCATGACTAAAAATGTTAGGACCATGGTCGATTCCCTTTCGAGAAGTATTTCGCATAGCGTTGACCTCGTGCGGGGGTTGGTGGTGCTAGCACTCCAGTTATTGCAGCCACAATGCAGCCTCCTTGGTTGCACCAACCGCACACCCTGCACACGTGGTAGTGGAGGGGTTGCCACCGCATAAGGTGGGTGGTGGTGGCGGGCATGGAGAGAGAAACGCTGTTGTCGAAAGCTTCAAGTCCAAGTCGAACGAGGGCGAGGACCGAAGGCGTGAAATCAACCGAGCGTTTCAATCAACGAGCCGGCGATTATGCCGTGGGAAGACCGTCGTACCCTGAAGCTTCAATCGACGTCCTTTTCGCGGGGCTCGGGGATCCGTCGAGGCTTACGATCGTCGATCTCGGGGCCGGAACCGGCATCTCGACGCGGCTCTTGGCTGCGCGCGGCGTCAACACGATTGCGGTCGAACCCAACGCCGCGATGCGTGAACAGGCGGGTGCGATCGCGGGCGTCACGTGGAGCGCCGGGACCGGCGAACAGACCGGGCTCGACGATGGTTGCGCAGACCTCGTAACGGCATTTCAGGCGTTTCATTGGTTCGACGCCACGACTGCGCTGGCCGAAATCGTGCGCGTTCTGCGGCCCGCTGGACGCGCGGCGCTCGTCTACAACGAACGGGACGAAAGCGATGCGTTCACCGCAGATTACGGGGCGATCGTGCGCCGCTATGCGACCGATCGGACCGAACGGCGGCGCAGCGACGGCCGGAACGCGTTCGAGGCATTCGATGGATGGCGCAACGTGCGCACCACCGAAATCCCGAACGCGCAGGAACTCGACCGGGCCGGCCTTCATGCGCGCACCGGAAGCACGTCGTATCTCCCAAGAGAAGGTCTGGAATCGGAGGCGCTGCACGCCGATGTGGCTCGTCTGTTCGATCGCTACGCCGCCGGCGGCATGGTGATCATGCGCATGAAGACGATCGTGACCATCGCCGACCGCGCCTGACTCTAGCCGACAACCGCCGATCCGACCGAGACCTGCAACAGCGGCGGGAGGCCGCTGCGCAGCGGCTTGTAGCGTTCGTTCGCTTCGCGGACGCCGAGGAGCTCGACCTGGGCGAAACCGAGCGCGCGCAACTTTGCCGCCAGCCTTCTCGGAGTAAAGCGCGTCTTCCACGGTTCGCCCGCGGCAAATGCGGCCGCGGCGACCGGGCCCTGCCCGACGTCGAACAAGCGGGGCGGCCGCGCGAACGAGAACGCGATCTCGCTCGACGGTGGACGTGAAGCGACGTACGAAAAAACGGCGTCGACGGCGTCGGGCTCGAGGTACATCATGACGCCGAGCCAGCTGAAGAAGGCCGGCCGCGTTTCGTCCAGACCGCCCGAGCGTAAGCCCTCGGCAAGCGAGGTGCGTTCGAAGTCGATCGGCGCGAACCGCACGTTGCCGGGGAGCGCCACGCCCGCAGCGTCCAGGCGCGAACGTTTCTCGCGCTGGCTTGCCGGATGGTCGACCTCGAAGATCGCGAGCTCCCGCGCCCAGGGCGGCTGGCGGTACGCGAACGTGTCGTAGCCTGCGCCCAAGATCACGCACTGCCGCACGCCGCGCTCGACCGCAAGCGCGAGCCGGTCTTCCGCGTACCGGCTGCGAACGACGACGTGCAGCCGCAGTTGCGTCGCCCACGGACGTGCCGCGCCCGAGAGCCGCGTGACCAGGGCGTCGTCCACGAGCTTGGGAGCGATCGGATCGTCGAGGATCTTCGGCGTGCCGTCGTACAGCTGATGATACGCGCGCGAGGCCGCAACGCTGAGGGCCGTAAGGCTGGCGCGACGTTCGCTCACCGGTTCAAACCAAACGCCGCAGCGGCTTGCGCTTCCACACCAGGTAGTAGTAGAGCAACTGAAAGACAAGTCCCGCCGCATACGCAGCCGGATAGCCGTACCAGACGCCGTCGAGGCCGATTCGCCCCATGAGAACGTACGCGACCGGGACCTCGACGCCCCAGATCGAGAGGATCGAAAGAAGTGTCGGAGCGACGACCGTACCGCTCGAGATCATGATCGCCGAGAGCACGCGCGCGTTCCCGAACAGCGCGTAACTCCACAGCGTGATGAGCAAAAGGTGATGGGCGATCGCGACCGTGTCGGGGGCCGTTATGAACAGCGAGATGATGGCCGTCGAGAAGACGTACGCGAGCGCGATCAGCACCCCTTCGGTGACGTAGTTGAGCGCGACGGCGGACCGGACGATCGTTCCGATACGGTCCGTCCGGCCCGCGCCGATCGACTGCGCGCCGAATACCGATGCCGCGATCCCGATCGAAACCGCCGGAAACTGGACGTAGCTCGCGACCTGATTGACGGCGCCATACGCGGCGACCGCAGTCGACCCGAAGCGGTTGACGAACGTGATGACCGCGATCTCCGAGAGCGAAAGCATCACGAGGTTCAGGCTCGTCGGGATGCCGATCCTCGCGATCGTCAGCGAAAGCGCCGGTCGCAGGCGCATATTCGCGAGCATCTCGCGATCGAGCGCGAGCGGATTCCTCTTGACCCGAAGGTAGACGAACAGCCCGATCAGCGCGAAGGAGTTGGAGAGCACGTTGCCGACCGCGGCACCATTGGTTCCAAGGGCCGGCAGACCGAACAATCCCAAAATGAAGATCGGCGTGAGTGCGAATGTAAGCGCGGTGCTCGCGATCAGGACGAAAAACGGCGTTCGCGTGTCGCCCGTGCCGCGCAACAGCGTCGTGTACAGCAGGTACACGAACAGCAACGGGATCGAGAAGAACACGATTCGCGAGTAGCTCGTCGCGATGTCGATGATGTCGGACGGCGTCCCGAGCACCGCGAGGAGGTCATGCGAGAACGTGCCGCCGACGAGCCCGACCAGGGCGCCCAAGACGAGCGTCAACGCAAGCGACGTACCCGCGATCTGTTTGACCTTGCGCTCGTCGCGAGCACCGTGGGCTTGGCCGATGAGCACGCTGCTGCCGGCACCGACGCCGATGAGGAACGAGATCAAGAAGAAGACGATCGGAAAGATCGCCGACACGGCCGCGAGCGAACGAACGCCGACGAGCCGTCCGAGGTAGACGCTGTTCGCCGTTTGCGAGAGCGACTGAAGCACGTTGCTGAGCATCAGCGGTCCGAGGAAAATCGCAAGCGACTGCCAGATCGGGCGCGAATCGTCGAGCGCGATCGAACGCGGCGCGACGCGCGCGCTCATGCGGGCATCGGTGCGGCTGCGATCGTGCGCGCGTTCGTGTAAAAGACGAGCCCCGGCGGCGCGTTCTGCCGGCGGCGCACGAACTTGCGCTCGGTGAAGTCGACGTCGACACGCTCGGATGCGCGTCCTTTCGAGTGGTAGGCCGCAAGCGATGCGGCCCGCTCGAGCTCCGCCGCGCTCGGTTCGCGGCCGCTGTCGATGTGAAGAATGACGTGCGCACCGGGTGTGTTGCGCGCGTGAAACCATAGATCGCGTGGCCGCGCGAGGCGAAAGGTCAGTTCGGCGTTGCCCCGCGGGGAGCGCCCGACGTAGATCCGCGCTTCGTCGGAAAGCCGCACTTCGATAGGCTTGCCGCGGCGCTGCGTCCGGCCCGTGCCGGTGCGGGCCTTGCGCCGTTCGAGACGCTCGACCGCTTCGGCAACTTCCGCAAGCGTATCGGCGTCGGTTCGTTCGAGTTCCCAAAGAAGTTCTTCGGCGAAGCGCAAGTCCGAGTCCAGGTCATCGAGACGGCTGCGCGCGTGCGCGGACTTCGCGACGGCCTTGCGGTAGCGCCGAAAGATCGCGGCGGCATTGCCTTTGGCGTCGAGCTGCGGATCGAGGTCGATCCTGCGATCCGGCTCGCTCGGCGGTGCAAATGATGCCGCGCCCCGTGGGATTTCGTGCGCGTGCGCGTATAACAGGTCGCCGGCGCTACGCAAATCGTCGCGGGCGTCCGCGTCGTCACGCTGGCGAGCGAGCGCTTCGCGTTCGCGTGCGAGTACCCGTGCGCGCTTCGCGACCCGCTCCCGCAGTGCGGCGCGGCGAGCTTCGAATGCCTGCGAGGCAATCTCTCGGTTCGCAACGCCCGCGGCGCGCGAGAGCAGCGGAAGCAGCGTCGGCTCGCGGGTCATGCGCAGCGTCGCGAATTGCGGAAGCGGCGTAACGTACGCGGCCACCAGCGTCTGGTCGTCCCAGTAGGCGTAGATAGCGGAGTCACCCGCTCGATCTTCGGCTCCGGCGTCTTCCGATCGGGACGGCGCGAGGACGCGCGGTACCGCCGGCAGCGGCGGGGGCTCGTAGGCTTCGCCTACGACGATCGCGCGGCGCGCGTTGTCGGCGCGCGAGAACGTCTTGGCGGCGCTAACGATGGTCTCGTCCTTGAGCAGCAGGACGTTTCCGAAACGCGGGACGAGTTCTGCGACCAGCCGGTAGCCGCTCTCGACCCCGAAGCGCGAGCGCGCCGAACATTCGAAGACGATCAGCCGGTCGCCTCGGCGCGAGCGCACGCGGTCGATGCGCAACCCTTCGAGCGCATCGGCCATCGTTCGAACCCAGCCGGCCTCGCGCGCGAGCGGCAGTTCGCCGGCGATGGTCACGAGGGGCGTCGGCCCAAAAGCGTCGATCGCGACGGTTCCGGCGGTGACGCCGAGGCCAAAGCGTCCGTCGGGCGTTCGGCCCGCGCTGCGAATTCGCGCGCCGCGTAAGGCGCCATCGAGTTCTTCGGCAAGCCGCTGAAGTAAGAGCCAATCGGTGCGCACGCCGACCGATTAGCGCCGGCGGCAATAACTTCCCGGCTACGGGAACGTGCGCTGCAGCGAAAGCGCGAAGCCGTTCGTTCCGTTGGCGGGCTCGGCATCGCTCACGGATTCGTTGGTCGACTGCAACGATTGTGCGCCTTCGAAGCTGTCGAAGCGGTTGCTCGACGGCTGGCTGAAGAACGTTAACTGAACCGCCGTTGCCTTGCTCGGGGTCGCGCGCAGGCCGATACTCTCACGCTGCGGATAGTTGAATGACTCCGCGAAGACGGCGTTTACGTCTTTGACGAGCCGTTTCTGCACCCCGACGCTTGCGCCTTGTCCCGGAGTGTAGTTGATTGCGAGATTGCTCAGACCGATCGCGCTGCCGAGTTGCGACGAGAACGGTTCGAGAACGTTCTGCGTCAAGAGGGTGCCGAGCTGACCTTCGGCGATCGCTTGCACGGGATTTTGACTCGGTCCGTTGGTGCCCGGCTGAAGTCCGCTCACGGCGCCGAGGGCCTGCACGCCGACCAGCAACCCGAGGATCTGCTCGCGCGAGTAGCTCGGATCGGACGACAGCGCGACGTTCATTTGGGTGGCGGGTCCGGTGACATGCATCGTTACGTCGGTTTCGGGGCTCTCGACGGTCGTCGTCGCGATCGCGTCGACGTCCGGGATAACGCCGTTCGACGGATCGAACGTGACAACGCTTGGATACTGCAGCTGGAAGGTGTGATACAAGCTGATCGTGCCGCCGGTCGACTCGAGACGGCCCGCGATCGTGGGCGTGGCGAGCGTTCCGCCGACGAGCAGATTTCCTTTCGCACCGACGTCGATCGGGCCGCCCTGAACGCGGACATCGTTGCCGACGTTTACGTGCAGGTTGAATGCGACCGGGATTGGAGCTTGCACGGCAGAGGGCGATGCGCCACCGCTCGGGAGCAGTGCAGTCGGCGGAATCCGCGTCGATGTGAACTCGACGTCACCGGCGACGAGCGCGGTCGACCGCGGTGGACGGACGATGCTCACGGTGCCGTTAATGCGGCCCTTGAGAAGCGCCGGCGCGTTGAGCACCGCGTCGTGCGAGACGATTGCCAGGTTTACCGATGCGGTTTGCGCCGGGTCGCGCAGATCGGGGACGGTAACGTTACCGTTCGCGCTGATCGTACCGCCGCCGACCGTCACGCTCGCTTGCTGCAGCGTTACGCTACGCCCCGCGAACGCGAGTTGCGCAACGCCGTTCGTGAGTTCCGACTTGAGTTGCGGACCCACGAACGAACCGCCCGAGAGTGCGAGCATTCCCCGTAGGCCCGGGTTGACGCGCGTGCCGACGAGCGCGACCGTCCCGTTGAGTATCCCCGTCGCCTGCGTGCCTTTCGGCAGCAGCGCCGCGAATTGCGCCAGATTGACGTGATCGGCCGTCAAGTCGAGCGCCAGCGGCGCGTTGTCCGCGACGCCGGGAGTCGGCGTGGTTTGCAGCGGGACGGTGCCGCTCGCGAGCAAACGGCCGCCGGTCAGATCGAGCTCCGCGGTCCGCAAGGTTGCGCGCGTACGCGTGAGCGCGGCTTCCGCATGTGCGTGCGGCAACGTGAAGCGCTCGTAGCGAATCGCGTCCGCATCCGACGTGTCCGCGAGGACGGGGTTGGTTGCGTTCCCGGTCACGCGCAGGGCCGTCGTAAAGCGGCCGGACGCGTCGACGGTTTTCCCGGTGAGGGTCTTGGCGAGCGCCCCGATGTCGCCGGTCTGCGCCGTCAGCCGAAGATCGACCGGATCGCTCGGCCGAAAGCCGAGGGAGCCGCTCGCGCTCGCCGTCATGTTGTCGATGGCGAGGACCGCGCTTGCGATCGTGGCGCGGCCGCCGGCCGCTCGCACGTCGAGCGCAGCGTTCCGTATCGCGACGCGCTGGACCATGCCGTTTGAGAGCGAGGCGTGCGCGCTCACACCGACGTTGGGATAGACGCCGCGGATCCGGGCGTCCGCATCGACGGTGCCCACGACCGGTGCCGTAACGCCTGCTGCCGGGAGCCACGTCGACAGATCGACGCCGCGCGCGCTACCGTCGAGCGCAATCGTGCTTCGTGCGAACGTGTTGCGCAGCGGTTGCGTCGCGGGCAGCGTAAGGTTGCCGTTTGCGCTGACGCGCCCCGCGGTGCTGCCGAGCGCGAAGTCGGTGTCGACGCGGCGCCCGGTCGTCGACCAGTCGGCCCGCGTCGTGCCGATGTCGAAGCGGTGAAAGCGCGTGTGGGCGAGTCGCACGCGACCGCTCGTGACGAGCCGGTTCGGCTCGTTTTGGAGCCGTGCCTCGACGCTGCCTCGGCCGCCAAGCGTATCGCCTTGATCGAAGTAGTCGTTGAGGTCGGCGAGGTCGATGCGCGGCGCCCGCAGCGCAAAGGTCTGTGCCCCAGCCGAGGCTGCGGCGTCGAATCCGATGACGGACGTTCCAATCGTCACGTGTCCGCCCGAAGCGCGCAGATCGCTCGCCGAGCCGCCCAGCGCCACGCCCGCGTCGCGGAACCCGAGACCGTTGAGCGAGCCTTCGGGGATCGCGATGTTGCCCGCGACGCGTGGGCTCGAGCCGCTGCCGGCGACGCGGACGTCGGCGTTCAGCGTCCCCTCGGGGTACTGCAGCGGCGCCTTGACGGCGCGCGCGAGCGTCGCAATGTCGGCCTCGCGAACGCGCGCGTTAAACGTATAACGCGCGGCTTGCGGGTTGCCGCGCAAGCCGCTGACCCGGCCGTCGAGCGACGCGACGGCCGGCCCCGCGCGGACCAGCGCATCGTCGAGCCCGAGCGTATCGCCGTCAAACGTTAAACCGCTATTGGCGTCGACGCTGATTCCCGCGAATTGCGGATTGGGCAGGGTTATGCCGGTTGCAGCGATCCCGCCGCGAACGGTGGGCGCGCTCGCCGTGCCGCCGATCGAGGCGACCGCGGCAACCGTGCCGGTGCGCACCGGCAAGCCCGCCGCGCGTAATGCCGCAAGGTCGATACCGCTCGCCGAGACGTCGAGCGTTCCACCGTTGCCGAAGCTTCCGCGCGCCACGATGTCCTGCCCGCCCAGACGCGCCCGCGCCGCGTACACGTCGACGGCCTTACCGCGCAGTCCGACGGTCGCATCGAGCGCGTCGAGCGAAACGCCCGCGATGTTTGCGCGATCGAAAGTCGCACCCGTGATCTGCACGAGCGCGTGCGTCGCACCGTTCGCGAGCACGAAGAGCGGGATGTCGACCCGTCCGCTCGCGGCGAGCTTACCGCCCGAGGCGGCGGCGATTGGTGCCAGCGCACCGCGATAACGCGCGCGCACGGCGACGCGCATCCCATCGGAGATGGCTGCTTGCGCGGTAAGGTCGTCGATCGGATAGCCGAGCGCGTGCACGCCGTAGGCGTGCGCCCATCCACCGAAATCATACCGTTTGCCCGCGAGCACGCCCGCGACGTCGGCATCGACCGTACCGTCCGCTGCCGGTAACGGCGCCAGTGCAATCCCGGGTAAGGCGGGTTGCGGCCCGTCCGTTGAGATGTGGAAGGCTTGGGCCGAGACGAACGCCGCGCCGCCGCCGGCACGCGGGCGGTCGAGGGCAACGCGGGCGAAGAGACGGCGCGCTCCGGGCCCCTCGACGGTGAACGGGCCGAGGTTACCGACGCCGAGACCGTTGACTTGAAACGCGCCGGCGAGCTTCTGCGACGGCGTGCTCCCGGCGATGACGCCTGTGGTCAGCAAGTTCGCATCGACGCCCGACGTTACGACGGTACCGTACACGAGCATCCCGCCGAGCAGCTGGGCGGCGTAGGGAACGCGAGACGCCGGCGCCGCGACCGTCGCGAGCAGGTCGACGTCGGTGTGCTTGGTCGACACGACGCGGCCCCGCGCACCCACGCGCATCCCGTCGTATCGCAAGCCCGCGCGCAAGATCGTCGTGTCCACTCCGTGCAGCGCGACGAGCCCGCTTGACCCGTCGAGCGGGATGCGGGCGTAGTGGATGCGCGCGGAGCTGAACGTGGCAAGCGTCGTCGGGGCAAGTGCGTCACCCTCGACGAAGAGTTGGAATGCGACCGGGCCCGAGAGCGGGAACTTCTTGGCCGAGTCGGAGAGCGTGATCAATTTGCTCAGGTCGCCCTTGCCGGTAATTCCAAGGCGAATCCGCGGCGCTCGCAGATCGTAAATCGCGCCCGAGATCCGCACCGGGACGTCTGCGATCGAGCCGTCGATTTTCGGCATCGCGAGGCCGTCATCGTACACGCGCAGCGATCCGCGGCCATCCCGCAGCGGTTTGACGATTCCATTGAGATACGGCTGGAAGTGGTCGAGGTTCGCGGTGACGGAGACGTGGCGCCGCATCGTTCCGTCCGCGCCGCGAAGACCGTAGATACGGGCGTCGACGTCGTTGAGGACACCGTTTGCCGCGTGGAGCGTCGGCGTGTTGAGGGCGTAGTCGAAGAGCGGTGCGAGCGCGAGCGTTTTCGCGCGGATCCGAGTCATCTCGTAGCCGCGCTTTTCGTCGAGCGTGCCGCGGCCCGAAAGCGGAAACTTTCCGCCTTGTTCGAGGATCGCCAGCGCCACGGTCAAGAGCGACCGGCCGTTCGGTTCGAGGTTCGCATCGAGCTGGAAGTCCTCGATCGTGATCCGCCGGCTGTGGGCGAATATCCGCGTGTCGTCCAGGATCCCAAGAGATCCGTCTTTAACGATGACGTGGGCCTGCGGTAGCGAGAACGGCTTCGAGGTCGCCTGGTTGTTGTTCGCAGGCAACCGGATGTTCGACGTCCCATCGGCGCGACGGATGAAGGTCAACTTTGGGCGGTCGAGCTCGAGCGCGGTGACGCCATAGAGGTACGGTCCGCCAAAGACGTCGCGCAGCGAATAGGCTACCTCGATGCGCGCCGCGGTGAAGATCGGTTCGCCTCCGAGGGAGCGGACGTCGGGGCGTTCGATCGTCAGGAGGCCGCCGCGGTTTGCGAGCTGATCGTAGCTGATGTCGTAGCCGGCCATTCGTCCGCCCGCGGCGACCCCCGCGCGCACGATATGGCCGCCGAAAACGAAGACCAAGAGGCCTAGGATCGTCGCAACAGCTCCCACCACGAGAATTCGGATCGGCCAGGATTTCAACGAGCGACTCCTCCCCGGCGGTCCGGGTTCGCTTAGCGGGATACCCGAACGAAAGGGGGTCTAAGCGGCCAAGGGGGCGCTTTGGCAGGTCGTCCTCCTCTGGCGGAAGAATCCTGCAGGTTCGCTCAGTTGGGGGATGAGATTGCTGTATCGGGGGCCCGCGCCGCACCGTAGGCGCGGGGGCGNNAAGTGGGGTGCCTTTAAAAGAATGGGGTCGCCGGGCCCGGGGTTACTGTTCGTCGTGTCGGGGCCGTCGGGGGCCGGTAAAGATACGGTGGTCGACGCGTTGCGCACGCGGATGCCGCGTCTGCGCTATTCGGTGTCGGCGACCACTCGGCCGCCACGTGAGGGCGAGCGGGAAGGCGAGGCATATTTCTTTCTCGATCACGAGTTGTTCGAGGAGAAAGTCGCCGCGCGGTCCTTTTTGGAAACCAGAGCCTACAACGGCCACTTGTACGGTACGCCCCGGGAGTTTATCGAGAGCACGCTCTCCGACGGTTACGACATCATCATGAAACCCGAGGTGAACGGGGCCCTCGCGATCAAGGCGGCGTTCCCGCGCGCGGTCCTGATCTTTCTCCTTCCCGACAAATTCTCGCATTTGCGACTGCGCCTGGCGGCGCGGCGCACGGAGAGCAGCAACGAAATCGCGGCGCGGCTGGCGATCGCCCACGAGGAACTCAAGTATATCCGCCACTTCGACTACGTCATCATCAACGAACAGGCGCCGCCGGAGCGCCGGGACGACCTCCCGGCGGTCGACGACTTGGAAGCGATCGTCCGCGCCGAACGCTTCCGCATTCATCACTACGACGACACTACTTTTAGGAACGTGGAAAACGCATGAGCGAAACAGTTTTCGGAGATCTGGACGGGCTGCTCGAGCACGTCGACTCAAAATTCACCCTGGTCAACGTGGTCACCAAACGCGCCAAGCAACTCAACAACGGCGCTCCCGCCCTCTCAGAAAACGCCAACCCGAACAAGCCGGTTTCGACCGCCTTCGCCGAAGTGGCGCTGGGAAAGATCCCGTATCGTCGCGTCAGGGAAGGCATAAAATAACCTAGCAATGTGTGGAATCGTCGGGTACGTAGGCCCGCGCAACAGCGTGCCGATTATCCTGGACTCGCTGCGGCGGCTCGAGTATCGCGGGTACGATAGCGCCGGCATCGCGGTCATCGATGCCGACGGCGTGCTCTCGGGCTCGAAGGCCGAGGGGAAGCTCGGGCGCCTTGCCGAGCGCCTGATCAGCGAGCCGCTGCACGGCTCGACCGGTCTCGGGCACACGCGCTGGGCGACGCACGGAAGGCCGTCCGACGCGAACGCGCACCCGCACATGGACTGTACCTCGAGGGTCGCGGTTATCCACAACGGCATCATCGAGAACTACGCACCCCTGCGCGAACGTTTGATCG
>PMHP01000102.1 GCA_003158195.1 Vulcanimicrobiota bacterium
GCGTAGTCGAGACGCCGGGAGGCGACATCCATGTCCCGGCGGCGCCCCTCGACAGGCTCGGCGTGACAAAAAAAGTACGGGACGCAGCCGACGCGGGCGCTTTTTTTTGCGGACGGCTGGACAATGTATAACCGATATGTTAAATAATGTCCTATGTCGATTGCGAGCCTCGATCGTGTGAGCTCGGCGGTGGCCGATCCGACCCGGAGGGCGATCCTTGACCGGCTCGCGCAGGGCCCGGCGCGGGCGGGGGAGCTGGCGGCGCCGTTCGCCATCTCTCAGCCGGCCGTGTCGCGGCACCTCCGGGTTCTCGAGCACGCCGGACTGATTCGGCGGCACCGCTCGGGCCGCGAACACGTCCTTTCGATTGACGCCCGCCCGCTGCACGAACTTCAGCACTGGGTCTCCCGCTACGAAGGCTTCTGGAACGAGAAGCTCGATCGCCTCGAACGCCACTTTGCCAGCCCATCCGAGGAGCAAGCATGATTCACGAAGGCCTCGCGGTCACGGATCTCGTCGTGACCCGTCACATCAACGCCTCGCCCGAAGCCGTTTTCGACGCCTGGCTCGACCCGAAATGCGCGGCGAGCTTGTGGGAAGGCGCCGACCAGTTAATTCTCGATCCGGTCGAAAGCGCGTTGTTCTACTGGGTGGTCACGCACGAGGGGGAGCGGTGGCCGCACTACGGGCGCTTCCTCATCCTCGACCGGGCGGCCGGGCGGATCGAGCACACGTGGATGTCGCCGGCTACGAAAGGCCTCGAAACCACCGTAGCGATCGCACTCGTTCCGCGGGACGGCGGCACCGACTTCCGCCTTACGCACGCGGGTGTGCCCGACGACGCGCCTGGACGCAAGCACCAAGAGGGCTGGACCATGATCGCCGGAGCCGTCGCCGAGCACCTCGAGCGCGAACCCGCGCGCGCCTAACCAAAACCCACCGATCCCAAAAGGCCACAGTCGCCCTCACGCTTGAAGAACCGTAGCGTGAGCATCGGTCCCGCTCCGCGTTCTTCCGGGCGCACTTCTTCCTTACGGAGCCTTACGCGGCTTGCGCGCGCTCGTTCTTAGCGGCGGCGGAGCTCGCGGTGCGTACGAGGCGGGCGTTGCCAGCGTTCTGCTCGAGCGCGAGCAGTTCGACGTCGTTTGCGGGACCTCGATCGGTGCGGTCAACGCTGCGCTTGCGGCGCAGGGCGGCGCCCCGCTGCTGCGCGAGCTTTGGGGCGCCGTCCCCGCGCGCCGGCTGATTCGCGGCATCCCGCCGATCGAAGCCTGGCGCAGGGTCTTCGCCGGAAGTCTGCGCGGGCTCGCGCGCGCCCTCGGGGGACTGCCCGATCTGGTGCTCCCGGCGCGGCTGCGAAAACTTCGCTCGGTTCTCGATCCCGAACCGATTCGCGTGGTGCTTGAAGAATTGCTCGTCCCGGAGCAGCTGCAGTGCTCGCTCGTCATTACCGCGACGAACTTGACGATGCATCGCTCCGAAGCGTTTTACCGCTTCGTCGGCGAGGACGCCGCGGACCGCGCCCAAACATTCGCAGCGGCCGAGCCGTTCAGCACCCAACTCGACGCGGAGAACTACCGCCGCGCAATCCTAGCGAGCGCATCGATCCCACTCGCCTACCCGGCGGTCGCGATGTGCCTCCGCGGCCGGGATGACGTCTACGTCGACGGCGGCGTCGGCAACAACACGCCGCTGCGCCAAGCGATCGACGCCGGCGCCGACGACGTGACGATCGTGCTCGCCGACAACGTCGGACTGCGCGACACCTCGCTTCCGCTCGACGATCTTGCCTCGATCGGCTTGGCAAGCCAAGATCTCTTGCAAGAGCGCGTCCTCGAACTCGACCTTCAGCTTGCGCGCACGATCAACGAAGCCGTGCTGCGCGGTGCGGCTCCCGGCAAACGCTTCGTGCGCCTGCGGACGATCGGGCCGAGTGTGCCGGTCGCGCTCTCACTGCTTTCATTTGCCGATGCCAAGGCGGTCGCAACCGCGTTCGATCAAGGCTATGCCGACGGCAATCACGCGGTAGGCTGCATCGCGCTCGACGCCTTGCTCGCGAACGATCCAAACGGCATGACTTTTGAGGACGGCGCGACGATTTTCTCGGCCCACGAAACCGGTGACCGGCTCTTCGTCGTCGTCGCGGGCGCGGTTGCGCTGCGTGACGGTCGAGGCGAGCGTGCGCGGCAGGGACCCGGGGACATTTTCGGCGCCACGGCTTTCCTTAGCGGTACGCCCCGCCGGCACGACGCGGTCGCCGTTGGCCGCACGCGCGTCGTGCCGGTCGATCGCGCCCGGTTCGATTATCTGGTGCGGTTCGCACCGCACTTCGCACTCGACGTGATGCGCTCGTTCAGCACCCAACTGCGCGACCAGGACGAAAGCATCGGCGCGCGGCCCTCAGCGATTGGGGACGCCGTCCCCCAGTAACTCCCGCAGCCCCGGTTCGTCGAGCACCGCTACGCCAAGCGCGTTTGCCTTCGCAAGCTTCGAGCCGGCGTCAACACCGGCGACGACGTAATCGGTTTTCTTGCTGACCGACGACGAGACTTTGCCGCCCGCCCGGGTGATGAGGCTCGTCGCTTCCTCTCGCGTCAGCGACGGGAGGGTGCCGGTTAGCACCAGCGTCTTCCCGGCAAGGACGCCGGCGGCGGCGCGTTCCCGTTTCGGTGCGGTCACCTCGACGCCGCGCTCGCGCAGACGCTTGACGACCGCCCGGTTCTGCGGCTGCGCGAAAAAGAACGCGACGCTCTCGGCGATCTGCGGGCCGACGCCTTCGGTCGCCTCGAGCTCTTCGCGCGACGCACGCTCGAGCGCGTCGATGGTCCCGAAATCGGCGGCCAAGAGCGCAGCATTCTGGCCGCCGACGTAGCGGATGCCGAGCGCGGCGAGCACTCGCGCAAGCCCGCGGGACTTCGAATTTTCGATCGCATCGAGGATGTTTGCGATCGACTTCTCGCCCATCCGGGGCAGGGTCGCGAGCTTCGCGGCGTCGAGGTCGTAGAGGTCGGCAACCGTGCTGCAAAGCTGCGCGTCGACGAGGGCGCCGGCCATCGCGTCGCCGACGCCCTCAATGTCCATCGCGCCCCGCGTGCACCAATGGCGGATACGCTCGCGGACTTGCGCCGGACACGAGACGTTCGTGCAGTACGAAAAAACGTCGTCGGGCGGATGGTCGACCCGCGAGCCGCACACGGGGCAGCGCTCCGGCAATTTGTAGACGCGCGCGCTCTTCGGTCGCAACTCGAGGACCGGGCCGACGACGTACGGGATGACGTCGCCTGCGCGATGCACGATCACGGTATCACCGACGCGAATGTCCTTGCGCAGGATGTCGGCCTCGTTGTGCAAGGTCGCCATCCGCACCGTCACGCCCCCGATGATCACCGGTTCGAGCACCGCGTAGGGATTGAGTTTGCCGGAGCGGCTGACGTTGATCCCGATGTCGAGCAGCTTCGTGCGCGCCTCCTGCGCGCGGAATTTAAAAGCGATTGCCCAGCGCGGGTCTTTGCCCGCGTAACCGAGCTTGGCTTGCAGTGCGATGTCGTCGACCTTGATGACGACGCCGTCGATCTCGTAGTCGAGGGCCGCGCGCTCGCCTTCCCAGCGCTCGCAAAATGCAACCACGTCATCGATCGTTGCGCAAACCGTCGCGTGCTCGTTGACGGGGAAGCCGTACGCGCGCAGCGCCTCGAGCAGGGCGTGCTGCGTAGCGGCCGGCCGCGCGCCCTCGAATGCGCCGATCGCGTAGGCGAAGAACGAGAGCTTCCGCTCGGAGGTGATGCGCGAATCCTTCTGACGTAAGCCGCCGGCCGCCGTATTCCGCGGATTCGCAAAGAGCGGCAATCCTGCCGCGGCGCGTTTGCGGTTCAATTCTGCGAACGCGTGCTTCGAAAGGTACACTTCACCGCGGACGTCGAGCGTCTGCGGCGCGTCCTTACCGGCCAGGCGCCGCGGAATCTCGGCGATCGTGCGGACGTTCGGCGTGACGTCCTCACCGACGCTCCCGTCTCCGCGCGTGCCCGCCGAGCGAAACGTGCCGCCCTCGTAGCGCAGCGACATCGCGAGCCCGTCGATTTTGAGTTCGCAGACGTACGAGACCGAGCCCCCGGCGAGCCGCGCGACCCGCGCGTCAAACGTGCGCAGCCCGGCCGCGTCGAAGACGTTGCCAAGCGAAAGCATCGGGACGACGTGCCGGTATGGCGCAAAATCCGCCGACGGCGCGCCGCCGACGCGCTGGGTCGGCGAATCGGGGACGAGGAGGTCGGGATGCGCGCGTTCGATTTCGCCGAGTTCGCGCAGCATCTCGTCGTATTCGGCGTCGGAGATTGTCGGTGCGTCGAGGACGTGATAGTCGTGATTCGCCTGAGCGAGCTGCTCGCGCAAAACGGCCGCCCGCTCGGCCGTCGAACGTTTCGTTGCCACGCTCGCGTCTACGCGGGACGCTATCGTTTTGCCCGCCGGATTGCGGCCGCACCGCGGGGAAGGACGCACGATGGCTGCCCGGGCTTACCTCAACCGTATCGGAACCGCGGTCCCGGACCACGACGTGCACGCGGGGTATGTCGCGTATGCGCGGGAGGCGCTCGGGGACACGCGCGCGCGGCGCAGCTTCGAGCGGCTCCTCGCGCGGGCCCAGATCGATCATCGCTACGCGGTCGTCCCGTTCGGCTTTTACGGCGGAGCCTTGCCCGACATGGGGATGCGCATGCGGGCCTACGAAGAGCGCGGACTGGCGCTTGCCGAGCGCGCGATCGAGGCGCTCGGTGTCGAGCGCCTGCGCGGCACGACGCATCTGATCGTCACGACCTGCACCGGGTTCTATGCCCCCGGACTCGACGTGCAACTCGTTTCGCGCTTCGGCCTCGACCCGCGCATCGAGCGGACGATCGTCGGATTCATGGGCTGCTACGCAGCCGTCAGCGCGCTCAAGCTCGCGCGCCACGTCGTGCGCTCGGACGAGCGCGCGCGCGTGCTCGTCGTCAACCTCGAAGTCTGTTCTTTGCACTTGCAGCGTCCCGCCGATCTCGAGCAGGCGCTCGGCTTTTCGATCTTCGGTGACGGCTGCGCCGCGTCGCTCGTCTCGGCCGAAGCCGCGGGACTCGCGCTCGATTCGTTTGCGAGCACGCTGATTCCCGAAAGCGTCGACGAGATCACCTGGCGCATCGGGAAACTCGGCTTCGACATGCGGCTTTCGCTCGACGTGCCGCGCAAGATCGCGGCCGCGCTCGCGCAGGATCCGTCAGGCGTGCTCGGCGGGGCGCCGGGCGACGTCGACGTGTGGGCCGTGCATCCCGGCGGACGGGCCGTTCTCGATGCGGTGGAAGACGCCCTCGGGCTCGCCGGGGGCGCGCTCGACTATTCGCGCGACGTGCTGCGCGCGTTCGGCAACATGTCGTCGGCGACGATCGTCTTCGTGCTCGCGCGCCTGCTCGAGCGCGCGCGTGAATCGCGCGACGCCGCCGGGTGCGCGCTCGCATTCGGTCCCGGCATGATTTGCGAGACGATGCGCTTCTCGGTGGTCTCGTGATCCCCGCCTACTGCAGCAACGCGCGCAGCAACGTCGTCGAATTGATGGACGCGGAACCATGCCCGTACGAAGAGTTCGCCGCGTGCCTGCGCGACATCGCCCGGATCAACGCCGCAACCAACGCGCATGCGCCGACGCTGTGGTGGCTCGAGCGCTTGTGGCGGACGCAGGATGCGGGAAACGGCGCGTTCCGCGTGCTTGACGTCGGCTGCGGCTACGGCGACGCGCTGCGCGCGATCGCACGCCGGGCGGCGCGGCGCGGGGTCGTCGTCGACCTGGTCGGCATCGACATCAATCCGTGGGCGAAGCGAGCGGCCGAAGCCGCAACCGCACCGGAAGCGCCGATACGTTACGAAACGGCCGATCTCTTCGCCTACGACGACGGCCCGTACGACGCAATCGTAAGCTCGCTCTTCACGCATCACCTCGGCGACGACGAAGCGGTCGCTTTCCTGCGCTGGATGCACGCCAAGGCGCGCCGGGGGTGGTTCGTCAACGACTTGCACCGTCACGTCGTGCCGTTTGCGTTTATCGCGCTCGTGACGCGGGTCGGGCGGCTGCACCGCTTCGTGCGCAACGACGCGCCGCTTTCGGTCGCTCGGGCGTTTCGCCGCGCGGACTGGGACGCATTGCTCGCGCGCGCAGCGCTCGCCGGCGCGCCGCCGCGCGTGCGCTGGGAGCCGCTCTTCCGCTACTGCGTCGCGTGGGAGCGCTAACCGGCAACGCCGACGCGATTGTGATCGGCGGCGGCCCGGCCGGCTGCGCCGCCGCGATCGGGCTTGCGCGGGACGGCGCGTCGGTCGTCTTGCTCGAGCGCGGGCGCGGCTCGGGCGCCAAAGTCTGCGGCGAATTCCTCAGCGTCGAAGCGTGCGAGGAGGCCCGCATGCTCGGGGTCGATCCGTCCGCACTTGGCGCCGCGCCGATCGACCGCGTGCGCGTGACCTGGCGCGGGGTAACCGTCGAAAGCGCTCTTCCGTTTCGCGCTGCGAGCCTTTCGCGGGCCGCGTTCGACGGCGCCTTGCTCGATGCCGCGCGTTCGGGCGGGGTCCACGTCGAGCCCGGCGCGCGCGCGGTCGCGCTCGATGGCCAGCGCGTGTCCGTTCGCCGCGACGAAGCCGTAACGGAGCTTGCGGCGCCGGCAATCGTGCTCGCTACCGGAAAGGCCGAGTTCGCCGGCCGGCGGCGGACGGGCGCCCACTTCCCCGATGCGCTCGGCTTCAAGATGCATCTTGCGCTCGACGAGCGCGAACACGACGCGCTCGGCAGCGCGGTCGAACTTACCCTGTTCGCCGGAGGTTATGCGGGGATGCAGCGCATCGAGAACGGCCTTGTCGCGTTCGCGCTCGTCGTCCGTCGCGATGTTTATGCGCGGCTTGGGTCGTGGCGCGAACTCGTGTGGGCAATCGCGCGCGCGAGCGCTCGCGCCGCACGACGGCTCGAGGGCGCGCGCGAGATCTGGGCCAAGCCGCTTGCGGTCTCGGGCGTCCCGTACGGCTTCACGTATCGCGATGATGAACGCGCGCCGCAGGACGTGCTGTATCGCGTCGGCGATCAGCTCGCGGTCATCCCGTCGTTTGTGGGCGACGGCATCGCCATCGCGCTCGTAACCGGTTCGTGCGCAGCCCGTGCGATCGCACGCCACGAATCTCCGCGCGCGTTCCACGCCGCGATGCGCGCGCGGCTGGCAACGCCCATGCGCGTTGCCGGCGCCCTCTCGCGCGCGATCGGCTCGCCGCTCGGCCGGGCCGCCGTCATCTGGCCTGCCCGCGCCGTTCCGGCGCTCTTCACGATCGTCGCGGCGCGCACCCGAATCCCGCGCGCCCGGCAGTAACGGTCCCGCCGGAGGCCAACTACCGCGCGGATGCGCTCATTTACCTACCAACAATCGCCCGTGTTCGTGACGTTCGGCGCGGGCACGCTCGCCAAGCTGCCGGACGCGCTGCGCGCCTGCGACGGAACGCGCGCACTGCTCGCCGTTTCCCCCTCGCAGCGTAGTGTGGCGGCACGCGCGGAGGCATTGCTCGGAACGGCGCTCGCCGGACGTTTCGACGGTGTTGCGCCGCACGTGCCGGGTAGCGCAGTCGAAGCCCTCGGGGCACTCGCCCGCGAGCGCGGCGCGGACGTCCTGGTCGCGCTCGGCGGCGGCGCGGCGATCGACCTCTGCAAGGCGTCCGCCGCCGGGACCGAGATGCGCGTGCTCGCCGTACCGACGACGTACGGCGGAAGCGAACTGACGATGCACGCCGGGCGCACCGACGGGCGCGCAAAGTCGCCCGTCGTTTCCGGCGCTCCGCGCGCCGTCGTGTACGATCCCGAACTCACCTACGACTTACCCTTGCGCGCCGGCGCGGGCAGCGCGATGAACGCGCTCGCGCACTGCGTCGAAGCGCTCTACGCGCCGCGGCCGCAACCGCTCGCGTTGCTTGCGGCCGAGGAAGGCTTGCGTCGCATCCCGCCCGCGCTGCGCGCCGTTAGCGCTGCGCCACGCGATCCCGGCGCGCGCGCGGAACTCCTCTTCGGCGCGTATCTTGCGGGCGTGGCGCTCGCGGGTTCCGGTATGGCGCTGCACCATCGCATCTGCCACGTCCTCGGCGGCCGCTACGGCATCGCGCACGGCGACGCGAACGCCGTGATCCTTCCGCATGCAGCCCGGTTCAACACGCCGGGCGCACCGGAGGCGCTCGCGAAGGTCGCACGCGCGCTCGGCGTCGACGACGCCGCCGACGGCCTCGCGCGGCTCGCACGTGACGCCGGCGCAGCGACGTCGCTGCGTGAATTGGGCCTCGACCGCGCCGAGCTGCCCGCGATAGCCGATCTCGTGCTCGCGCAGCCGCTTGCGAATCCACGCCCGGTGGAGCGCGATGCGCTCGTCGCCCTGCTCGAAGATGCGTGGGGGGCCAGTTGAACGTTCAGGATGTTTACGTACGAGAATTCCCAAGCGACCAAAAGGCGCTGGACATTTTTAGCGGAGAATGGACCTCGCAACTTCCCGAGGCATGGGCGCAATTGCAGGCGGGGACAACGCCCTTGTTCGACGATCCGCGCGTGCATTGGGCGTTGCGCGAGCTCGGCGGCGCGGACGAGAAAACGGTTTTGGAGCTCGGCCCGCTGGAGGGCGGTCACTCGTACATGCTCGAGAAGGCGGGGTCGCGCTCGATCCTGGCGATCGAAGGCAATACCCGAGCATATCTTCGCTGCCTCGTCGTCAAGGAAATTCTTGGGCTGCGACGCGTGCGGTTCTTGTGCGGCGACTTCGGCCAATATCTCAAAGAGAGCACCGACCTCTTTGACATCGTGTTCGCATCGGGCGTGCTTTACCATCAGCAAGCGCCGGTGGAGCTCCTCGCTACGATCGCGCGCGCCGCGCCGGCACTGTATCTCTGGACACATTATTACGACGCTGCGGCCGTCACCGAGAAACAACACGTCAGTGCGCGACTCGGCGCGGCGCAAACCTGCGAGTTCGACGGATTTGCTTTCACTCAGCACGAATATCGCTATCTGGAGGCGCGTAAATGGAGCGGTTTTTGCGGTGGTCCCCACGACAGCGCTCAGTGGCTCCTGCGGGACGACATCATTCGCGCACTTCGGCACTTCGGCTATGCGGAGATCTCAATCGCTTTCGACGACATCTCCCATCCAAACGGGCCGAGCCTCGCTCTCGTAGCAAGACGTTAGTACCCTGAGCCCGCGCGTTCGCGGAGACCCGTGCGAGGAATTCGGGAGCTTTTTCTTTGCAACGGTCGCGCTTGGGTTCGCCGTCGTTGCGTTTGCGCTGGTCTGGACGAACGCGGTCGACGTGCCGTACTGGGACGAGTGGAGCTGGGCCCCGGCGATCCTCAAGTATCATGCGGGGACGTTAACGTTCGCCGACGTGTGGGCTCAACGCAACGAGCATCGCATGCTTTTTCCGCAACTCGTGATGCTGTGGCTCGACTCGTTCGGTTACTGGAGCCAGCGCCGAGAGTGTCTTTTTAGCGTCGTCGTCGTTACGGGCTCGCTGTGGCTGCTGTGGAGGATCGCGCGTTGCACGCTCCCGCTTCGCCCGGCGCTCATCGTCGTCGCAATCGGCTCGAGTTTCCTCTTCAGCCCCGCGCAGAGCGAGAACTGGCTCTGGGGCTATCAGATCGCGTGGTTCATGGTCGATCTTGCGGTCCTCGGCGCAGCACTCTTGCTCGCCGGGCCTCGTCTTAGCCTCGGGGTGCTTCTCGCCGAAGCTGCGCTTGCGATGTTTGCGGCCTTTTCATCCGCTTTCGGTCTTGCGATCCTTCCGGCGGTCGCCTTCGGGCTCTTCGTTCGCCGGAAGAGCTTCGGCAACGCACCGCTCCTCCGATGGATCGTCGTCTCGGTGCTTATCGCCATGACGTACCTTTGGGGCTGGCATGCCGGAGGATCGATCAAGGACCTTGGCTTCGCGATCGGCCTCGCCCCCCGCGTGCTCCATACGTCGATCGTCGCGGGGCTGCCGCTGGGGTTGGCAGGCGGCACGTGGACGTCGGCCGCATTCGGCATGCTCGGCATCGCGCTCGCCGCGGTCTGCGTGGTCGTGGTCGGTCGCGAAGAGGACGAAGGAAAAAGCGCCCGTGCCGCCCCGTGGATCGTTATGCTCGCGTACGGGGTCGTATCGTCGGCGATCATCGGCTACGGACGCGCGGACCTCGGGCCCGAGCAGGCCTTGGCGAGCCGCTACATCACGTGCTCGCTCATGCTCTGGGTCGGGTTGGTCGGACTCGGGGCCGTGCGCCTGCGCTGGAATATGCCGCCGCTCTCGACACGGATCGTTCGCGGCGCGGCCGTGCTTCTCGCGCTTGTGGCGACGGTTAGCTTGTTCGCCGCGTGGTCGGTTGGAACGAAAGACGTAGCTGCGTACGCGGTTTCGTATCGCAGCATGAACGAGGTGCTCGCGAACTATCGCCGGGCGAGCGATTTCGATCTGCGCACCCTGTTTCCCAACGCCGGCTTCGTGCGGACGGAAATCTCCGCGCTGGCGGGCATCGGGCAACTGCCGGAGATACGCGCTGCGAAGCCGGTCGCCGGGCGACAATCGTGACGTTCGATGCGTAGTTTTCGCGAAGCGATGGGACGAAGCGCTTTTGACGTCGTGATAGCGGTCGTGCTCGTCGCGATGCTGGCGCTTGCGCTAACGTCGACCCACGACTACGTCCCGCCGGCCGGCACCGGCACCTCCGCGGGTGTCCTTACGAAGACGCTCGTGAAGGCAACGGGAGCGGGCGTCCTCACGATCGACCGCTTTGCAATCGGCTCGGGACCTTCGATGAGCCCGGCAGGTACCCCGACGCTGATTCGTTTGACGCAAGGCCAGACCGCAAGCTTCAGCGGCTGGGCGATCGACGATGCGAAGAAAAGCGCCGCCGGGGGCGTGCTCGTTCAAGTGGATGGTTCGGACCGTGTTGCCGCATCCTATGGAGGCGCCCGTCCGGACGTCGCGGCGGCAATGAACATGCGCGACGTGGCCGGCAGCGGCTTCGACGTGGACATCCCGGCGGCGCTCCTTCCGGAGGGTCGCCACACGCTCTCCTTTCTCGTGTTGACGAGCGACGGGCAGCGATACTATTGGTATCCGGATCGTGTGCTCGTCGACGTGGCCCCGGGGCGCCCAACACGATGATCGCTAAACTCGTGAAGTACCGGCTCGAAGCCTCCATCGGCACGGCTGCGCTCGCCGTGCTGATCATCTGCCTGTTCGTCCGAACGGCCGGCTCCGGGCTACCCGTGGCGACGGCGCCGCGGGCGTCGACTCTCCTGCCGGGCGCAACGCTGCATTCGCTCGACACCATCGCGTACGGACGTGTCAGCATAACCCTCCCGAACGCGCAACGCCGCCACATCGTCGTGAGCAGTGGCGACTCAGTGACGTTGCAAGGATGGGCAGTCGACGGTCCCAATCGGTCAGCGGCGTCGTCGGTGGTCGCCCAGGTCGACGGCTTTTCCCGGCTGACCCTCGTGACGCTCGGCGAGCGAGCGGACGTCGCCGGAGTGTTTCGAAACCCGAATTATCTCCGCAGCGGCTACTCGATTACGATCCCGAAAGATCTCTTGCCGGCCGGCATGCACGTCGTCAGATTACTCGTCGGTGACCAGCCGCAAACCGGTTTTTACTTATTACCCGAAGTCGTGACGGTTGACGTCGTCGACCACCCGCTGCAATGATCGCCCTGCGAAGCGGCGTGGCGGTTGTCGCGGCAGCGCTCGTCTTTCTTTGCGCCTTTCATCCGCCGTGGGATGCGGCGGTCGGATTGGACCAATCGTGGCAGATCGGCCTGACGGAAGCGCACCTCCACGCGCTGCAATTCGGCACCGACATCGTGTTTACGTACGGTCCCCTCGGGTATCTCATCATGGGAGCCGCAAACCAAGAAACCTACACCGCGATGTTGGCCTGTTCCATCGCCATAGCGCTTCTCTGTGCGGGTCTCGTGCTGTCCTCCGCTGCCCGATCGAGCTCGATCGCGGGGGAGCTGATCTTCGCGTCGACTTTAATGATCGTGTTCGCGGCGAGCCGTGGACAATTGCTCTACGTGATCGTCGCCGCGTGGACCCTCGGGGCGTTTCGTGACAAAAAACCCGCACCGCTCGCAGCACTGGCTCTTGGCCTCTTCTCGGGAATTTCGTCGCTCGCAAAGTTCGAGTTCGCGCTAGCAGCCGGCGCCGGGGGGTTTCTGCTTTTTGCCGTCCGCGTCGTGTCGGCTCGCAGGAGCGGTGCGGGAACGCAGGGCCACCTCGTCGAGTTCTTAAGCTTCTTGGCCGGATTTCTCGGCGCGTATGGATTTGCGTTTGCAGGTCTGGATTATGGGACGCCCGTGTCGCTCGCTCTGGCCGCGATCTTGCTCTTGTCGGCAACACTTGTGCGGTGGGTGCGCTCGATCGACGGGCGCGTGGGCGGCAGTATCGCGCTCGCTTCGGCGCTCCTTCTCGCGCTGTCGCCGTCGTGCCGCGCGTTTACGATCGCCTCGCTGCAGATTTCCTCGGGATATTCGTCCGCGCTGTCGGCTGAAGGTGACCCGGTCCTGGTCGTGCTGGCACTCTGCTGCGCCGTGCTCCTAGGACTTCTCATCGTCGCCAATTTGCGGGCCGTCACGCTCCCCGTGGCGATCGCGCTCGCGGTCGCCATTTTTGTCTCGTTCAAGGAAGGCTTCGTTCGAGAGGATAGCCACGTCATCGGTTTCTTTCTCATCACCGTACTCGTTGCGGGTGCGGTGGCCCGGTTTTCCGCCGGCCGCCGTCTTTTTGCGATCAACCTAACGTGCGTCTTGCCCTTACTCTTGGCCCTTAACGTCGTCGCCCAGCGCTTCGGGTATCCGGACCTGGCCGCAACACCCTTCAGCGTTGCAACGCTTTCCGACGACGCGTCCGGCGTCGCTCGGGCGATCTCGGTGCAGCCCGGCGACGTGGCTCGGACGTTCGCATACAACCTCGCACCGGACCGCCTTCCCGCCGGCGCGCGGTTGGAAATCGGCACGCAAACAGCCGAAGCGTTACCGTCGGAAACGTCGGCCGTTGCCGCAAACGATTTGCGTTGGGACCCCGAACCCGTGTTCCAAGCGTACCAGGTCGACACGGCGGCGCTCGACGATTTGAATGCATCGCACCTCGAGCAACGTGGCGCGGCTCGAATCTTGTATGCGTGGGACACGATTGACGGGCGATACCCTTTTTGGGATCAGCCCGCCGCCTACGAAGCACTGCTTTGCCGCTATCGCGTCGACGATGCCGTTTCATCTCCCGTCTCCACACAGGGCGGGATGGAGATGTTACTCCTGTCGCGCACGCTTCCGCGCTGCGGCAGGCCGCGCGCAGGCGCCGCTCGCGACTATGCATGGGATCAGGAGATTCCAATCGGTCGACCCGCCGCCGGACTAACCTTTGCGAACGTGTCGATACGCTACAGCCCCGTCGGCCTCTTGATGAAAACGTTCTTCCGCATACCCCCGGTCTATGTAACCGCAGAAGGGGCCGGCGACGTCACCTACCGCTTCTTGGCCGAGACGGCCGGCGACGGCGTGCTTGTCAGCCCGTTCCCGCAAACGCTGCTCGACGTGAAGCATATCTTGCAGCGAACCGGGCAATCCCCGGCGATTCGGAGCTTCTCGATTCACAGCGAGGCACCGTATTTGTACGAGCCGGAAGTTACGGTCCGATTCGAAGCAGTTCCCTATCGCTAGGGAGTAGCCCGTGCGACGATCGCGGCGACGTCCGTACCGCGCGGAAGCGTTCCATAGGCGTGTCCCCATTCGCCGCCGAGACGCGATGCGCAGAACGCGTCGGCGACCGGCGCCGGACTCTGGACGACCAGTAGCGACCCTTGGAAGACGAGCGCCATCATCTCGACGATGCGTCGCGCGCGGCGCTCCGCCTCGGATGGGTCGGCAAGCTCGCGGCGAAGCGCCGCGGCTGCCGCATCGAGCCGCGCATCCGCACCCGCCGCCGCGCCGACTTCGGTAAAATACGAATCGAGAACGCCCGGCTCTTTGCTCATCGCGCGCAGCACGTCGAGCGCGTTGACGTTGCCGCTGCCTTCCCAAATCGAGTTGAGCGGGGCTTCGCGATAGAGTCGCGGCATGATCGACTCTTCGACGTAGCCGTTGCCGCCCAGACATTCGAGCGCCTCGGCGACGTGGCCGGGCGCACGCTTGCAAACCCAGTATTTCCCGAGCGCGGTTCCGATGCGCTTGAGGCGCGCTTCGTGCGCGTCGCCCGCAGCGGCGCGATCGCACGCGCGCGCCAACCGCGCGAACAACACGGTCGCGGCTTCCGATTCGAGCGCGAGGTCCGCGAGCACGTTCTGCATCAGCGGTTGCTCCGCCAGACGCTTTCCGAACGCGACGCGGTGCGCGGCGTGGTGCGTCGCCTGCGCGACGGCTTGGCGCATTCCCGCCGCCGACCCGATGATGCAATCGAGCCGGGTGAAGTTCACCATCTCGACGATCGCCGGCACGCCGCGCCCTTCTTGCGCGATCAGCCAGCCGATCGTTCCGTCGAACTCGACCTCGCTCGAGGCGTTGCTCCGATTGCCGAGCTTGTCTTTGAGGCGCTGCAGGTTGAAGACGTTTTTCGAACCGTCGGGCAAGAACCGCGGCACGAGAAAACACGACAACCCGCCCGGGGCCTGCGCGAGCACGAGAAACGCATCGCACATCGGCGCCGAGCAAAACCACTTGTGACCGACGAGCGCATACGGCGTTAAGGGGCCGCCGCCTTCGAGCGGCGTTGCGCGCGTCGTGTTGGCGCGCACGTCCGAACCACCTTGCTTCTCGGTCATCGCCATGCCCACGAGCGCGGAGCCCTTCTGTGCTGCCGGGCGCAGCGCACCGTCGTAACGGCGCGCGAAAACGAGCGGCTCCCAGGCGCGGGCGAGTTCCGGTTCTGCGCGCAGCGCCGGGATCGAAGCGTGTGTCATCGAGATCGGACAACCGTGGCCGCCTTCGACCTGGCTCCAGAGATAGAAACCGCTCGCACGGGCGACGTGTGCGCCGGGCTTCGGCTCGCTCCACGCCGACGCGTGGAAACCGAAGCCGACCGCTGCTTCCATCAGCCGGTGGTAGGACGGGTGGAATTCGACCTCGTCGATGCGATAACCGAAACGGTCGAAAACCTTGAGTTTTGGCGGGTTTGCGTTCGCCTCAAAGCCCCATGCGATCGCCTCGGCGCTCCCGCCCCGCTCGCCGATCTCGTGCAACAACGGCTCGGCCCACGCGGCGCCGTTCCGCGTGACGGCCTCGCGAAGCGCGAGGTCGGCTTCGTACAGATCGTACCCGGCGAGCGGCGGGGTTTGATTTGCGACCTCGTGCGTACCACGAGCGCTGGCTGCCGGACGCTCCAGGAGATCCATTATCGCCCAGTTCCAGGGCTTCCGGTCGCTAACCCTGCGGCGACAGTCATTCGGCCCAATCCGCAAACGCTGACAGAGCAAACGAGGGTACGATAGTGTCAGGCGCCTCTTGCGCCAAAACAGGCTAGGAGCTCCACCATGAGCACGCTCGTCAAGTATCTCCGGATCGCCGGCCTCGCAGCCACCTGGCTGATGTCTCTCGGTGCCACGACGGCCGCACCGGCGTCGATCTACCTGCGCCTACCCCAAGTGCAACAGGCGCCTGCGGTCCAAGATTTCACCTACGACGCGATCGCAACGGTCCCCGCGGTCCCGGGCACGCCTGCGGCGCTCATGCCGCAGGATACCGTTGAGGGAGTGCTCGCGATTCCGGCGTCGGCGAACGTGCCGCTTCAACCGGGCCGCTCCTGGACGTCGCTTGTGATCGTCGAGACGAATGAAAAGGGCGCGGTCATTCGCCGTACGACGTTCCGTCACGTCTCCATCAAGGCACTGAAAGACGACGGCTCACTCGAACGCGTGCGCTTCCGCGCGGCCAGCGTCGACGTCACCGTCAGCCGCGAGGAAGTCGCGACCGGCAGATAGCTCTCGTGATTGAGGGCGTGCGCGAACGCGTCGTTCGCTGGCAGGATCCGCAAATCGCGCTGCGCGCGATCGAGGGGATGAGCGGGTTGGAAATGCTCCGGGCGATGATCGCCGGAAACGTACCGCCGCCGCCGATTGCGGCGCTCATGAACATTCGTCTCGTAGCGGTCGAACTGGGCTCGGCCGTCTTCGAGGGCGAGCCGGGCGAGGAACACTACAACCCGATCGGCGTCGTCCACGGCGGCTTTGCGCTGACGATTTTGGACTCCGCGCTCGGGGTCGCGATCCACACGATGCTCGAACCCGGCGTCGGGTACGGGACGACCGACACGCAGGTCAGGTTCGTGCGTCCCCTCACGAAAGAAACCGGCCTCGTGCGTTGCGAAGCAAAAGTCCAGCACGTCGGACGCACCACCGGCATCGCGCAGGGAACGCTCGTCGACAAGAACGGGAAGCTGTTGGCGACCGGTACGACCGCCTGCGCGATTACGCGCCGGTGAGTTCGATCAGCTTGGCGAACATGCGTTTGCGCATTGCGGCGCTCGCGACGCCGAGCTCGAGTACGTTGCCGAGCCACAGGCCGTCTGCCGCCGAGCGAACGAGCTCGGCGATCGCGGGGTCGATGCCGTCATCTTCGAGGCGGCGGCGCCACTCGTCGTAACGCCGGCGCAACGGCGCGAGCAATTGCGAATTGATCGCGACCGCCGCGAGAATCCCGGCGCTAACTTTCAACGTGCGCGTCAGTGCCCCATCCGGATCGAGACACGCGCGCAAGAACGCGCGCGCGAAGCTTCCCGGTCCGCTCTCGCCCTGCATGTGTCGCGTCAAATCGCCTTCGAACTGCGCGACCACGTCCTCGATCATCGCCGCGATCAGCGAATCTTTGGTAGCGAAGTGATGCAGGATGCCGCCCTTCGAGAGCCCAACGCGTTCTGCAACGGCGTCGAGGGTCAATCGCGCGGCGCCTTCGGTCGCAACCAAATCCGCCGCAGCTTCGAGGACGCTGCGGCGCGTAGCATCTCCCGAGCCTCGAAGAGCCATTAGCCTACGCTTTCCGTTGACGGGCGGACCCGCTGCATGGTATGCCTAGTACCGTCCAGCCGGACGGTATTCCCGCCGCCGCCCGGTCACATCGCGAACAGGAGCACCCCCTAGCCGAATGATTACGAGCCTCGTCCAAGACGCCCGCACCGAAGAGCCCCTCGACCAAGCCATCGCGGCGGCCGAGCGCGCGCTTCTTCGACGGCAGGAGCCGGACGGGCATTGGGTCTTCGAGCTCGAGGCCGACGCGACGATCCCGGCGGAGTACATTCTGCTCCTCCACTACCTCGACGAGCGCGACCCCGCGCTCGAAGAGAAGCTCTGCGTCTACCTGCGCCGGGTCCAGAACCCCGACGGCGGCTGGCCGCTTTTCTATCGCGGCGAGAGCGACGTCAGCACGACGGTCAAGGCGTACTATGCGCTCAAGCTCGCGGGCGAGCCGGTCGACGCACCGCACATGCGCGCCGCTCGCGAACGGGTGCTCGCGCTCGGAGGCGCCGCGCGCTGCAACGTCTTCACCCGCATCGCGCTCGCGTTGTTCGGACAAGTCCCGTGGCGCGCGGTACCGGCGATGCCCGTCGAGATCGTCCTGTTGCCGAGGTGGTTTCCGTTTCACCTCGACAAGGTGTCGTACTGGTCGCGCACGGTCGTCACGCCGCTCCTCGTGCTGATCGCGCTCCACCCTCGCGCGCGCAATCCGCGGCGCGTCGGCATTGGGGAACTCTTCGTGCGGCCGCCCGAGCGTGAGCGCGGCTACATGCGCGCGGCGACGTCATCGGCCCTGGGTAAGGCGTTTCTCGCGCTCGATACGGTGGTGCGTTTCGGCGAACGATTCGTTCCAGCGTTCGTCCGCACGCGCGCGATCGCTACGGCAATGAAGTTTACCCTCGATCGCCTCAACGGCGAAGACGGGCTCGGTGCGATTTTCCCGGCGATGGCGAACGCGCTGATGGCGCTCGACGCCCTCGGGTACGCCAAAGACGAACCGCATCGCGCCCTGGCCAAGCGCGCGGTCGAGAAACTGCTCGTCATCGGCGCGGACGAAGCGTATTGCCAGCCTTGCACGTCGCCGATCTGGGACACGTCGCTGATGATTCACGCGCTGCTCGAGGCCGGCGATCCGGAAGTCGCCGAACCGGTCCGCCGTGCCAACGACTGGCTGGTCGGACGGCAGATCTTGAACGTCGTTGGGGATTGGGCGGTGCAACGCCCGCAGCTGCGGCCGGGCGGCTGGGCATTCCAATACTGGAACGACTACTATCCCGACGTGGACGACACGGCAGTCGTCGCGATGGGGTTGCATCGCGAAGATCCGCGCAAGCATCGCGAGGCGCTCGCACGCGCGGCGGAGTGGGTCATCGGCATGCAGAGCGGCCACGGCGGCTGGGGCGCGTTCGATGCGGAGAACGAGCACTTCTATCTCAATAACATCCCGTTTGCGGACCACGGTGCGTTGCTGGATCCCGCGACCGAAGACGTTTCCGCGCGCTGCGTCGGCATGCTTTTGCAGATGGGCTACGTCAAAGACGATCCGATCGTCGCGAAAGGCCTCGACTATCTGCGCCGCACGCAGCAGCCCGACGGCTCGTGGTTCGGCCGCTGGGGAACGAACTACGTGTACGGCACCTGGTCCGTCCTCAACGCGTTTCTTGCAGCGGGTGAGACGTCGCGAAACTCCGCGACGGTGCGCCGCGCCGCCGATTACTTGTTGCGTTCCCAGCAAGCCGACGGCGGCTGGGGCGAAGACGGCGCGACCTATTGGGCCGAACGCCGCGGGTTGTGCAAGGAAAGCACCGCGAGCCAAACGGCCTGGGCGCTGCTCGGCCTGCTGAACGCGGGCGACGGCGCCAATCCGGCCGTCGCGCGCGGGATCGCGTATCTGCTCGAGCATCAGAACGGCGAAGGCCTGTGGGACGAGCCGTGGTACACGGCGGTCGGCTTCCCGCGCGTCTTCTACTTACGCTACCACGGTTACCGCGCGTTCTTCCCGCTGTTCGCGCTAGCCCGCTATCGCAACCTCGTCGAACGCAAAGAACCGCTCCCGCCGCTCGGGTTCTGATAGCCAGTATTTTCGTGTAGGCGCGAGCGCCGAAAAATTTTGTCACGCTGAGCTTGTCGAAGCGCCGCCGGGATCTGGCCCTGCTCCGTTG
>PMHP01000159.1:0-31846 GCA_003158195.1 Vulcanimicrobiota bacterium
CGGAATGTTCGCGTCGTCCATCAGGTTGACATGCCCGTACCCGTCGACTTCGTAGGCGTACATCTTGCCCGAACCGCGGACCGAAATCTTGCCGTACTGCTCGATGCCGGCCTGCGCTTCGAGCGCCAATCCCCAAGCGTTCCCCGCGTCGCGATTGTTGTGGTAGATCTCGCGCTCGATCGCCGCCAACCGCTCGAGCACGACGACCGCGAACATGTTGTCGGGAATGTTGTACTGATAGCGCGCCGGGTCGTCCGAGGGCCGGAATCCCGTCCAGATCATTCCCGTGTAGTGGACCCAGCTGCCCTTTCCGCCGTTGGCGAGGTCGGGATGCCGGTAGTGCGAACGCTTGTCGTGGTGCTGCTCGTCGCGCAACGTCTGCAGGACGCGCTCGAACGCCCGGTTGACCTGGAGCGTGAAGATCGAATCGTCACCGGTCCGGCGCCAATAGCGGTCGGCGAACCAGATCGGATAGAGCAGCGAATCGACCTCGAACTTGCGCTCGACGACTTTATAGTCGGCCGAGAACGCGTTCGCATACGGGTCGATCAAAATGTACCGAGCTTCGCGCGCGATGACGCCGCGCAAGGCTTCGCGAATCCGTACATCCGAAGCCGCCTCACCGATGTACGGTTCCATGACGGCGCTTGCGTCGCGCAGCCACTCCGCTTCGATGTCGCCGGTCGAGACGTAGGTCGTCCCGTCGCGTTGGCGCGTCGCGTGGCGGTTGAGCGCTTCGTCGAAGGCCGTGAGGTAGATCTTCTCAAGCTTCGATGAAAGAGCCGGCGATTCGCCCGCTCGAGCGCCGCTTGGACCTGCAAAAGTGATCGCCGCTATGAGGGCGAGGGCCAGGAGGCGTGCGAACGACATTGACAATATTCTACATCGGCAGTTCCGGGTCCAAACCCTTGCACCGGACGGCGTACTTTGCGGAATCTTCGCAGAAACGCAGAACGTTCCCAGGATATGAAGCCGCTGCCCGCCGTCGTGGTGTTCGCCGTCCTGGCATGCTTCTGGGAAACCAGCCTTGGAGCGGGGGCCGAACAGGCCTACGCGGTCGCGGGCAAGGACAGCTTCTCGATCGGCGCCGGCACGATCGTGAGCGAGGTCTCGTACGATGGGACCGAGACGCTGAAGATCAGCCGGGACGGGCGGTTCACTCGCTTGCGCGCTCACGTTCGTTATACGCGCAGCGACGGCACAGCGTCGACTCTCGCGAGCGGGGATTATGTCGCCGACCAACTGCCGAGCGGCGAAATGTTGGATTCGGCGGATCGCGATCCTGACTACTTGACCGTACTCAACCAACCGTTTGCCGCACAACTCGATCTGCAGACGCTCTCCGACCTGCGCCATTTGGGCGGGGCGCTGCCGTTCGATTTTCCGTCGCCGATCACCGGTTCGTCCCTGCACGGCTACCTCCAGCATGTTGCCGGCGGTATGGTCGGGCAGCGACCGTCGACAGGCGTGAGATTCGAAGCCGCGGGTCCGATGAAAGGCGAACTTCCCGACCGGCCGGGTCTCACGCTGGTCGGAACGATCGCGATGCGCGGTACCGCTTATTATGATATCGACACCGCGCTATTGCTCGCACTAGAAACGACGGTCACAATCACCGGCAACGTTTCGAACCGTTCGGGTAAAGATCCCGTGACGATCGTGTACGCGCGGACGATCCGAGCCGAGGTCCCAGCCCGCGCAGAGCGCACGGCCGGCCAGCCGAGCGCGACCCCGTAAGGGGTCTGGAGCCCAAGGCTAGAAACCGCGCAGTTCAAAATCGGGGCGGCGAGCCCCCCGATCGCCCCCAAGGAGTATTGCGTGGTCCCCAGAGCCGCGATCGCGGAGCGAAAGCCGGCCGCACCTTCCGGGACGGCGCTGCGGTCCCCGGATTTGACGCCGTCGGTCGATCGTTTCGAGCGCATCGTCGACGAATTCCAGCGTCGTCTCTACGGTTTCGCGCTGCGCATGACCGGCAATCGCGAGGACGCCGAGGAGATCGTCCAGGACGCCTTCGTGCGCGCCTTCCGGGCGCTCGGCAAGATGACCGACCAGCAGCGGGCGGAATTGCGGCTGCAACCCTGGCTATACACGATCACGTTAAACGTCACGAGGAACCGGTTACGCTCCAAACGCCCGACGAACGTAGCGCTCGACGCGCTCGCCGACCCCGATGCGTTGCTCAACAACACGCAAGAGGGCCCCGAGCAACCCGAGCAGATCGTCGAGCGCGGAACGGATCTGGCGCTGGTCGAGCAAGCGCTCTTGCAGCTACCGATGCATTTGCGCGCGGCAGCCACGCTTCGGTTCATCGAAGGCCGTAGTCATCCCGAGATTGCCGAGATATTGAACCAGCCGATTGGGACCGTCAAATCGCACGTGCATCGAGCCGTGCGCATCCTGCGCCGGATTCTCGGTCCGCAGGTCGGCCGGATCGCCTATGAAGATCGGCCCGGCGTGCCCCCCGATGGCCCCCAAGAGGAAACTGTTCATGCGGTGTAGTGACGTTGAAGCGCTTTGGGACGAAATGCGAGGGGGCGCCGAGCGCGGCCACGAGCACGTCCTGGCCCATCTCCGCCGCTGCAAAGATTGCCAGTGCGCGTACGAAGAATTCGAAGGGGTCGCGTACTGCCTGCACTGCCTGCCCGGCGTCGATCCGCCGCAAAGCCTCGTCCCGCGCATCCTCGACCACATCCGCTCCTTGCGCAATCACTTTCGCTCGACCGAATGCGACGGCTTTGGCCGGGTCGCCTCACCCCTGGGCGATCTTTGGCTTGCTTGGCGCCCGTCCGGGATCACCTTCGTCGGCATCGATCGGGGCGAGGATACGGAGTCCGCGCGCGCCGTCATCGAGCGCCGCCTGCGTCACCCCCTGCGCGACGCTCCCCCGCCGCCGTGGGTCGCGGATGCCGTCAACCGCTTTTTTTCCACGTGGCAGGTCGACGTGTCGCGCATCGACATCTCCGAACTCACCCCGTTCGAGCGCGCCGCCCTCCTGAAGGCGGCGCAGATCCCGCCGGGTGAGGTCCGTTCGTATGGGTGGATCGCTCGCGAAATCGGCCACCCGCAATCGGCCCGCGCCGTCGGCCAGGTCATGGCGCGCAACCCGGTCGCCCTGTTCTTCCCGTGCCACCGGGTCGTCGACGCCTCCGGCGCCCTCCACAACTACGGTTACGGCCTGGAAATCAAGGCCAAGATCCTGAAGATGGAAGGCTATAAGCCGCCTTCGACCCGCCCAGCGTAAGACGCTCGGAGGATTTTCCGCCCGTTTCAAACGAATAGAGGCGGCGTATACTGTCCGCGGTCCTTCACAAATAGACGAACGAAGGTTAACAGACGGACAAAGGGAGGTGATCATCGTTAGTTCTGAAGGCAATAAACGACTCAATAACACGATGATTGGAGGTGCGCAGACCTAGTCTGCGCCGTTAGATCACCCTACGTCCGCCGGCCGCGAGCCGGCTTTTTTTTGAGCCACACATTGTGCGGATTTTAAGATGGCGGCGCGGCGCCTCTCGCGAAAGTTGAAACGATGGTGACGGAAGATCCGCGCATCGCCGCGCTGCCCGACATCCACGGGCACGCCAAGGGCGAACACAAACCGTTCGCCGAGGAGCGCCCGATTCCGTATACGGCGCGGATGCTGTTCCTGTGGTTCTACCATGCGTGCAAGCGCGGTTCGCCGCGCTTTCTCATGGTCGCCGACCACATGAATTATCTGACGTTCGAGGATCCGGCCGCAGTCAATCTCGTGCGCCGTGCCCTCAAGCTCGCGCAGGCCGGGGATATCTACGGCGCGGCGGAAACGGCGGGGGTCGAACCCGGCCACGCTCAAGCCGTTTCCGAAGGGCTGCGCAAAGGGATGCGCTACTCGATCGGCGCTGAGGTCGACAACGATCCGCGCTCGCGCCCGGACGCCCAAAACATCGTCGATGCGATGCGTCCCGACGGCATGATCCGGTCGGTGCACTTCCTGCCGATCACGCACCCGCAGCACGGCGAAAACTGGATGTGGGCTTTCGACAATCCCGAGTTCAAGGATCTCTACGACGTCATCGGAACCGAGAGCGTTTGGGAGCTGTACATGACGACGCTCATCGAGGCGATCGAGAAGCTTCCCGGACACATCGTCGGTCACTTTTACGTCCCCGCAAAATTCGGACACTGGCCCGACGACGCCGCGCTCCAGCGCTATGAAGATCGCCTGCTCGCCGCCTGCGCCGAGCGCGGCATGGCGGTTGAAGTCAATTCGCGCTACCTCTACAAGTATTTCGCCGGCGACGAGGCGCAGCTCAAGAAGTTTCGCACGGTCCACCTGCGCCTGATGCGCAAAGCGAAGGCCAGAGGCGTGACGATCGCCGTCGGCTCGGACGCCCACAGCCCGAAGGATCAAGGCGCCGCGTTCGATCAGATCCTCGCCCTGCTCGACGAGGCCGACATCAACGAGATTGCGTTCCCGATCAACGGCCGGATCGCGCGCGTCGCCCTGCGCGCAACCGAAGAGCTCTTGCGGCAGCAGTCCGCGGCCGCCGCGCCGCCGGCCCCCGTCCCTCTGCCCCGCATCGAAGCGCCGGCGCGAGAAGCCCCGGTACGCGACCGCCCGGCTGCAGCGGCGAACCGGGCCGAGCCGGCCGCTAAGGCCGAAAAGTCAGCCAAAGCCGAAAGGCCCGCCAAAGCCGAAAAGCCCGCTAAACCCGAGAAGGCCGCCAAACCCGAGAAGGCCGCTAAACTCGAGAAGGCCGCCAAACCCGAGAAGACCGCCAAACCCGAGAAGACCGCCAAACCCGAGAAGGCCGCCAAACCCGAGAAGGCCGTCAAACCCGAGAAGGCCGCCAAACCCGCGGCGAAGATTGCCGTCGCACCGGTTCCCGCTCCAAAGGCGCCGGCTCGCAAGGCCGAGCCGGGCGCCAAAGCCGGGACGAAGGCCGTCGCGAAAACGAAGCCGCAAAAACTCAAAGCTGCCCGGCCCCAAAAGAAAGCAGCAGCCGGGCGCGCGCCTGCGAAAAAGGCGGCGCCCAAACGCGTCGCCGGCCCGGCGCCCAAAAAAGCCGCCGCGCGCCGCGTCGCCACGAAGAAGCTTGCGGCCCGCCCGAAGGCGAGCGTCCGTACGAAGATTGCAGCGAGCAAGAAAAAGGCGAAAAAGTCCGCGCCCGTTCGCAAAGCCCCCAAACGCAGCGTCGCGCCGAAGCGTTCGGCGCCCGCGAAGCGAGTCGCAAAGAAAGCACCGGCTAAAAAGAAACGGGCCCCCTCGCGTCGCTAAGGTTTTTGGCTCGCGCGCAGAAGGCCGCGAATCCAGTCATTGATCGATTTTCGGAGGCCGTTCATGGGAGATATCGCCCGCCGTCGCAACGTTGCCGTCGTCGGCCCGCACCATTCGGGCAAGACGACGCTGGTCGAAGCGCTCCTCGCCGGCTCCGGCGCGATCCCGCGGAGGGGCTCGGTCGCCGACGGCACGTCGACGACGGACCACGAACCGGAGTGCATCGACCGCGGACAATCGACCTGTGTCGGCTTCGCGTACGCTTCGACCCCGAACATCGACCTCAGTCTGATCGATTGTCCCGGCTTCATCGACTTCTTCGAGGAAACCAAGCTCGCGCTCGTCGCTGCCGACGCCGCGGTCGTGGTCATCGACGCGGTCCCGGCGCGCGTCCGCCAGACGCGACAGCTGATCGAATTCCTCGACGAGCGGCACATGCCGCATTGCTTTTTCATCAACAAGCTGGATAAGCCGGGCAGCAATTTTCGCGGGACCCTCGCGGCCCTCGTCGAGACCTACGGGAAGCGGGTCGTCGCCGAGCACCTTCCGATCGGCGATGCCGAAGCCTTTCGCGGCTTCATCGACCTCGCGTCACGCCATGCGTACGTGGCGGAGAACGGCGCGCCACGCGAGATCCCGATCGAAAACGAAATGGCCGGTACGGTCGACGAAGCACGTCAGACCCTCCTCGAAACGCTTGGGGATTTCGACGATCATCTCTTCGAGGAGCTGCTCGAAGGCATCGATCCGCCGCTCGACGAGGTTCAGAAAGATCTTCGCGAAGAGACCTGCGCCGATCAGATCGTGCCGGTGCTGGTCGGCGCCGGACTAACCGACATTGGGGTCGCTGCGGCGGCGCTCCTCGATGTGATCGAGCGGCAATTTCCGGCGCCGGTTGGAAACCCGAACGCACCGCTAGTCGCGCAGGTTGCAAAGACGATCGTCCATCCGCAATCGGGAAAGCTTTCGCTCGTGCGCATTTGGGATGGAACGCTCACGGCCGACGCGACGCTCGTCGACGCGTCAGCCGGCGGCCTGAAAGTGCGGGCCGCCGGTCTCTACCGCTTACAAGGCAAGAAGCAAGAGCCGCTGACCTCGGCATCTGCCGGCGACGTCGTCGCGATCGCGCGCCTCGAAGGCGTGCGCACCGGCGACACGCTCGTGGCCGTCGCCTCGAGCGCAGCCCGGCCGATCCCGGCGCTTGCCGAGCCGCTGTTCGCGGTCGCGATCAAGCCGAAAGAACGCCTCGACGAAGCGAAGGTCTCGCAGATGCTCGCGCGCATTGTCGAAGAAGACCCGACCTTGCGCATCGAGCGCGCCGAATTTACCGGCGAGCTGCAGTTGCTGGGCCTCGGCGAAGTGCACGTTGCGACCGCGATGTCGCGGCTCGCGCGCAAGTATCACCTCGCACTCGAAACGCACGCGCCGAGCATCGCCTATCGCGAGACGATCGCCGAGGAAACCCAGGTTCACGCGCGTTACAAGCATCAGACCGGCGGTCACGGCCAATTCGCCGACGTCGTGTTGAAGATCGAACCGCGCGAACGCGGGCACGGCGTCACGTTCTCGGAAGAGATCGTCGGCGGCGTCGTGCCGCGGCAGTTCTTTCCGGCGGTCGAGAAAGGCGTGCGCGAAGCGCTCGTGCGCGGCCCGATCGCGGGGTTCCCGGTCGTCGATCTTCACGTCACCTTAGTCGACGGAACCTTCCACGCGGTCGATTCGAGCGAGCAGTCGTTTAAGACCGCGGCCGGGATGGCGATCCGTGACGGCCTGGCCAAATGCAAACCGGTCCTGCTCGAGCCGATCGCGTACCTCGAGGCGCTCGTGCCCGACGACAGCGCGTCGGCGATCCTGGGCGGCCTCACCGGCAAGCGCGGTCAAGTGCTGTCGTTCGAGCCGGCCGAAAAGCGCGGTTTCGCCCGCGTCGTCGCGTACGCGCCGCAGGCCGAACTCGGGAACTACATCACCGAACTACGCACGGCGACCCAGGGACTCGGCACCTACAGCTGGCGCCACGAGCGCTTCGATCCCGCTCCCCCAAAGGTTTCGCAGTCGCTCAAGGAGGCGGTCTCCGCCTAGTTTGCCTAAATAGCTTCGGTCCAGATTTATTTGGGGGCCATCTGGGGGCACGTCGCCCCGATGTTAGAAGAGAGGCCGTTTGCGTAGTGTGGTCGCTCGCATCCTCGCGTGCGCGGTGCTCGCGGGATGCTCGAAGGTCGGAACGACGGGCGATCTGGGCGCGGCCGGCGGACGCCACCCGTGGACGAAAGCCGGCGTGCTGCGCATCGGTTTTCAGGTGTCCCCGAATACCCTGAACCCGCTGCTCGCGGCAAACACGACCGAGGACAACATCGATCACTTCCTGTTTGACAACCTCGTGTCGGCCGACGCGAAGGGCAACGAAGTTCCGATGCTGGCGGCCGTCGTTCCCACCCTGGAAAACGGCGGGATCAGCAAAGACGGGCTCACGTTGACCTATCATTTGCGCAAGGGCGTCACCTGGAGCGACGGGTACCCGTTCACGAGCAAGGACGTCAAGTTCAGCTGGAGCGCGGTCCTCAACCCGAACAACAACGTGATCTCGCAGACCGGCTACGTGCTCGTGAAATCGGTCGACACGCCCGACGCGAACACCGTCGTCTTCCACATGAAGCAAAAGTTCTCGCCCGCGGTCGACACGCTCTTCGGCGAGAGCGATAGCCCGTACGAAATCGTGCCCGAACACATTCTGGGCAAACTGCACGACTTCAACAACGTGCCGTTCAATTCGAGTCCGATCGGCACCGGCCCGTTCCTACTCAAAGAGTGGGTTCGCGGCGACCACATCACGCTGATTCCGAACGACCATTATTTCCTGGGGAAACCGAAACTCCGGGAGATCATCGCACGGTTCATCCCCGACGAGAACACGGAGGTCAACGCGCTTCGCACCCACGACATCGACTGGCAGTTTGAGGCGTCCCCGGACGAATACAAGGCGCTTAAGACCGTACCCGACATCAAGATCGTCTTGCAGCAGCGCAACCAATTCGAGGGGCTGCAAATGAATAACACGCACCCGCCGCTCGACGACGTGCGCGTGCGCCAGGCGATCGCCTACGCGATCGACGCCCCCAAGCTCGTCAACGACATCACGGGCGGTTCCGCCGTGCCGGCCGACCAAGATCTTCCGCCGATCATGTGGGCGCACGCGAGCGACGTCACGCGCTACCCCTTCGATCCGCCGAAGGCGCGCGCGCTCTTACGCGCGGCGGGATGGACCCCGGGCCCCGACGGGATCGTCGCAAAAAACGGCCAAAAATTGAGCCTGACGATCGTGTACAACGTTTCGAACGCGACCCGTCGCGCCGCCGTGGTGCAGGCGCAAGCGATGCTCAAGACGATCGGCATCGACGTTTTCGTGAAGGCCTATCAAGGCGGGTTGCTCTTTGCGACGATGGGGCAAGGCGGCATCCTGCAAAATGGGAAATTCGACCTCGGTTGGACGGGCTGGGTCGCGGGGGTCGACCCGGATCAATCCTCGCAATTCATGTGCGACGCGCGACCGCCTCACGGCAACAATACCGATTTCTACTGCAATCCGCGGCTCGACGCCGCCGAAAACGTCGCCCTGACGAATTTCGACATCCCGACGCGCAAGAAAGCGTACGCCGAAATCGAAGCGATCCTGACCCGGGAAGTCCCAAGGCGCATCGTCTGGTGGCCGCGCCAGGTTCATCCGCTCAATCCGGACCTGCGGAATTTTGCCCCCAACATCGTCACCGAGACATGGAACGCGTACACATGGGATATTTAGAGCCGGAAGGCTCGCGGCTCAGCCGCATTCCCGAAATCAAATGGCTCGTAAACATCATCATGGAGCGGGCTTTGACGCGCGGCGAGTACCTGATGGCCGGCGGCGTTCGCAGCGATTTTTACATCGACAAGTTTCGGCTCTTCTCGGATCCCGCCATCCTGCGGCGGATCGCGCGGCTGTTCGCGCCGATCGTTTCGGAGATCAACCCCGATCTGATTGCGGGAACCGAACTCGGCGGCGTCATCCTCGCAACGGCCGTCTCCGGGATGTCCAACATCCCGATGATCGTCGTGCGCAAGCAGCCCAAGGCCTACGGCGCGTTCGCCGACGAGTACGTCGAGGGCCCGTACCGCGAGGGCCAGCGCGTGCTGTTGCTCGAGGACATCGTCAGCAACGGCCGCGAGGTCATGGCCGCAGCCGCCCGCCTCGAAGAACTCAACCTGCAAGTAACCGTCTATGCCGTCATCAACCGCGGCCTCGCCCCGGTAAAATCACTCGTCCAGTTCTCCCTCCCCCGCGGCTCCGCCAAAACCGAAAACTAAGCCCCTTTGTCACGGTGAGCGGAGCGCCCCTTCGCGGCCTCAGGACCGGCTCCGGCGCGCAGTCGAAGGGCCAACGGAGCACGGCGATATCCCGTCGACGCTTCGACAAGCTGAGCGTGACAATTCGGCGCTTTGACAAGCTCACCGTGCCGAGTCAACGCTTCTCATTTCGGCCACTCGTTTACGACGAGATCGACGACGCGCAGCAGTTCCTTGCGGGTCGCACCGGTAGAGGCTTGAACGGTCAATCCAAAGTTGATCGTTTGTACGTAGCGCGCGAGCGTGTCTGTGTCCGCGTCTCGCGGTAGATCCCCATCGGTAACGGCGCGCTTGAAGCGGGCCCGCAACTCGGCGAGCCCGGCGGCGCGCTGCGCGGCGAACTCGCCCCGCAGCGGACCGTCGCCGTGCGAAAGTGCGCCATGCACCCACATACAGGTAACCGGCGTCTTCGGATCGGTCAGCAGATCGACGACCCCGTGCAGCAGCCGCGCGACCACGGCACGCGCCGTCGGTTCTCGCAATGCCTCACTCAGATAGGACGAGGGACCTTTTGCATAGCGCTCCAGCGCCTTGCGGAAGAGGGAATCCTTGTTGCCAAAAGCCGCGTACAGACTCGGCCGATTGATTCCCATTGCGTTCGTGAGGTCGGAAAGCGACGCGCCGAGGTAACCTTTCCGCCAAAAGACCAGCATCGCCCGGTATAGCGCTTTCTGCGGATCAAAAGCGCGGGGGCGTCCGAGCGCCGGGGCCGCATTCTGGCTTTTCATACTAATAAGTACACTAAAGGATTGACGGGCTCGTGTCCACCGTGTATATATTCTATACCACTCGATACATAATTGCCGGTCGCGCATCCAGATCGACCCCGAGTACCTGGAGGCAAGCACGCTCATGGCACAGAGACTCCCCGGGAAAATCGCCCTCGTTACCGGCGGAAGCAGCGGTATCGGACTCGCCACGGCTAAACGCTTCGTATCTGAAGGCGCGCATGTTTTCATCACCGGTCGCCGCCAAAGCGAGTTAGATGGCGCGGTAAAAGAACTCGGCGATAATGCGACGGCGCTTCGAGGCGATGTGGCCAACCTCGCCGATCTCGACCGTCTCTTCGATTCGATCCGGGAGCAAAAAGGGCGAGTCGATGTTCTCTTCGCAAATGCCGGCGGCGGTGGCCTAGCGCCCCTTGGCCAGATTACCGAAGAACATTTCGACCGGGCTTTCAACACGAACGTTCGCGGCTTGCTCTTCTCCGTTCAAAAGGCGCTGCCGCTGATGCCCGCCGGTTCGTCGATCATTTTGAATGCGTCAACCGCCGCGAGCAAAGGTACGCCCGCCTTTAGCGTCTACAGCGCGACGAAGGCAGCCGTGCGGTCATTTGCGCGAAACTGGACGCTCGACCTGANNTACAACCTGATGGGTCTAACCGAAGAACAGGTGCAGGGGTTCGTTGACTTCATGGTCGCGACGATTCCCCTCGGCCGCGCCGGCACCCCGGACGAAATCGCGAAGGCCGTTGTCTTTCTCGCATCCGACGACAGCAGCTTCGTCAACGGCATCGAACTTTTCGTCGATGGGGGCATGGCGCAGATCTGATGCCCTTCATTACACCCCAAACGCAAAACCGTCGTCCGTTACCTGGAGCGAGCCGGTGAAAACGGCGCGCGCTTCGGTTGCAATCGCGGCGGCGTCGCGGGTCGCGGGGTAGTGGGTTAGGAGCAGGCGCTCGACGCCGGCGACGGCCGCCATCTCGGCGGCTTCCCGCGCGGAGGAGTGGCCGCGCGGCGTCTCGTTCTCTGCGGCCGTCGACAGGGTCGCTTCGCACACGAAGATGCTCGTTTCTCGCGCGAGCCGCGCAACGCGCTCGTCCGGGGCGGTGTCGGCGCTGTAGGTCACGCTCTTGCGGTCCGCTTCGAAACGCATCGCAAACGTCGGAACGTAGTGTGCCGTCGGCGCGAAGCGAACGGCAATTTCGCCGATACGCAGCGTTTGCTCTGGATCGTAGCTGCGGACGTCGAAGGTGTCACTGAGAAAATCGCCCTGCGCTTCACGCGGGAACGCGTCGGTGAGCCGGCGCAAGAGCGCCTCGCCGCCGGGCGGCAGGTACAGCGCGATCTTGACCCCGCGATAGGCGTCGCCGTATTTCAGCGCGTAGCGCATCGGAATCACGTCGATAAAGTGGTCCGCGTGCATGTGGCTGATAACGACCGCGTCGATCGATCCGAGCTCCCGGTGCACGAGCAGATTCGAAAACGCGCCGCTTCCGAGGTCCGCGACCACGGCGGTGCCGCCGTATTCAACGAGATACGAACTGCACGCGCGACCGGGTCGCGGAATCGAGCAACTCGAGCCCACGACCGTCAATCGCCATGCGCCGGTCTTCGAGCCTAGACTTTCGACAGCACGTCCTCGGCGTGGCCGTCGACGCTTACCTTCGGCCACACGTGGACGCACCGGCCTTTTGCGTCGAAGAGGAACGTCGAGCGCTGCACGCCCATGCTCTTCTTCCCGTAATTGACCTTTTCGACGATGACCCCGAAGGCGTCACACAGCTTTGAATCGACGTCGGCAAGAAGCCGGAACGGGATCTCGTACTTCTCCTTGAATTTCTGATGCGAGGCGACTGAGTCGCGGCTCACGCCGACGATAACCGTCCCCTTCTTCTCGAAATCATCGGAGAGATCGCGAAATTGCGTCGCCTCGTTCGTGCACCCCGGCGTATCGTCTTTGGGATAGAAGTACACGACGAGCGGTTTCCCGATCAGTTCTTTGGTCGAGATCTCCCGACCGGTGTCGTCGGCGAGTTGTTCCGCCGGCAGCGTGGCGCCGGTTTCGAGCATGCGGATAAGCCCCTTTGTCGCAGCGTGAAGAGGTGACCCGTTCCGATACTCCGGCCGCCTCCCCGGAGCCTACGCCGCACCCGCTCGCGCTCGAACTCGCCGCCGCGCTCGCGAGCCTCGCCGTACCGCGCGCATTGCTTCTCGGCGTCGGCAACGGTCGCAACGTCCCGCCGCTGCTTGCCGCCGGCGCGCACGTCGACGCAATCGAAGACGACCCGGCTCGCGCCAGCACCGCCTTGACCCGCTTCGCCGCCGACGCCCACGTCCGCATCGTCCGCGCGTCCTACGCCGGGCCGTACCCCTTCACCGGCCCATACGACGCCGCGTTAAGCACGCACGCACTCCTCCACGGCAGCCCGCAATCGGTCGCCGCCGCCCTCGCAGCCGTCCGCTTTCGCCTTGCCCCAAACGCCCCGTTCTTCTTCACCCTCGGCAGCAAACGCGACCCGCGCTTCGGCCGGGGCCGCCGCCTCCAGGACGACACCTACGCACCCGAGTCCGGATCCGAAGCCGGCGTCCCCCACTGCTATTTCGATGCGCCCGCCGCCCGCGCGCTACTCGAGGGCTTCGTTCTTGACCGGATCGAGGAAAACGTCGCGCCCGGTTCCTGGGCCCACGCGCCGGACGAAGCCGCCGCAATCATCCACTGGTTCGTCCGCGCACGACGCGACTAAGAGTTACGTGAGCGGCGAGAGATGCTTTTGCTCGTAGAGGCCGAGCGTGTCGCCGCCGGGGAGTTCGAGCGTCGTCACCAAACCCCAGCCGCGGTCGGCGACCGGTGTCGTTTTGATCCCCTTTCCCTCGAGCTGGCGCATCGTCGCAGCGATGTCGTCGCAGATCAGCCACAGTTCATGCTCGGGGTCGTCTTCCTCTTCGGTTTCGTGGACGCCGAGTTCCGTCGGCGGTGCGGCGAAGAAGAGCCGCCCGTTGCCGGCGTCGACGTAGGGCAAATCGAGCACGTCCTTGAGAAAGTCGACCATCTCCTTGGAGTGCTTCGTGTAGAAGATCGCGTGGATGCCGGTGATCATAACGAACCGGCTCAGTAACGCGGAACGCCCGGATCGATCTCGACCGACCAGGCGTCGATGCCGCCGGTGAGGTTGGCGACGTCGGGGAAGCCATTTTCCCGCAAGAATTTCGCAACCCGGCCGCTCCGGGTCCCGCCGTGGCACATGACGATAATCGGCCGATCCTTGGGAAGGCTCGTCAAACGTTCCGGGACGTTGGCCATCGGGATGTGCCGGGCAAAGTCGAGGCTCGCGGTTGCAATCTCGTCGTCTTCACGGACGTCGAGCAACATGAACGGCTCGTTCTCGTCGTGCATCCGCTTGAGTTCGGTAACCGAGATCTCGGGCGGAATGCTCATTTCGCCGTTCCGATCAGATCCGTGAGCGGACTCGACGCGTTCGCGTAGCGCTTCTTCTCCATGCGCCCGGCCAAGAACGCCATGCGCCCGCTCTCGACGCCGAGGCGCATCGCATGCGCCATCGCAACCGGATCTCGCGCCGCTGCAATTCCCGTGTTCATCAGCACCGCATCGACCCCCAGTTCCATCGCGATCGCCGCATCCGACGCCGTCCCAACCCCCGCGTCGACGATGACCGGAACCCCGGCGTTCTCCTTGATGATCGAAATCGAATAGGGATTGCAAACCCCAAGCCCGCTCCCGATCGGCGCCCCCAGCGGCATTACCGCGGCGCACCCAACCTCTTCGAGCCGCTTGCACGCCGTCGGATCGTCCACGATGTACGGCAGCACCGTAAACCCGTCGCGCACGAGCTCCCGCGCAGCCGCAATCGTTTCCACCGTATCCGGATACAACGTCCGCGAATCCCCGATCACTTCGAGCTTGATGAGATCCGTGTCGAGCAACTCTCGCGCAAGCTGCGCCGTCAGGATCGCATCCTTAGCCGTCGTGCACCCCGCCGTATTCGGAAGCACGGTGTACTTCGTGCGATCGATGTAGTCGAGCAACGTCTTCCCACTCGGGTCGTCGAGCGAGATCCGCCGAATCGCCACCGTCACCATCTGGGCACCCGAAGCCGCATGGGCCCGCTGCATGACGTCGAGCGACGGATACTTCCCCGTTCCGACGATAAGCCGCGAATGCAGCTCATACGTTCCGATCCGAAGCGTCGCGTCCGGGATCATGGAGCTTCACCCACCAGCGACGGCGCGGATGATCTCCACCGCGTCCCCGTCCGACAGCGCATGCGACTCAAAGGCCCCGCGCCGCACGACGCGCTCGTTCACGGCAACCGCAATCCCCGCGCTCGGGACTCCTAACTCCAGGAGCAAGCGAGCGACTGTCGTCCCGTCTGCCAGCTCCGTCGGTTTGCCGTTCACCGTTGCATCCACGGGCCGTTACTTCTCGGCCGCGGCAGAACCCTCATGTACCCGCAGCGGCGAGAACGCCGCGATTCCGTCCGCACGCCCTTCGAGGATGTCCGCGATCAGCTCCGCGGTCGCCGGCGTCAGCAAAATTCCGTTGCGATAGTGTCCCGTTGCGACGTAATAGCCGCCGAGCGACGTGCCGCCGATGTACGGCAACCCGTCGGCCGATCCCGGCCGCAGCCCGGCCCACGTCTCGGCCACCGCAAGGTCGCCGAGCGCCGGCACCGCGGCCAGGGCCGCTTCGAGCATCGAGCCCAGGCCGCGTGCGGTGACACGGACGTCGAATCCCACGGGTTCGACGGTCGCACCAACGAGCAGGCGCCCGTCGTCGCGCGGCACGAGATATGCCCCCGGAATCCAGAGGACGCGCCGCACGAGCCCGCGCGGCATCGCAAGTGCGAGCATTTGCCCTTTCACCGGCGTCACCGGAACGCGCGCGTGCTCCGGAACGCCCTCGAGCATTCCCGCCCAGGCGCCCGTCGCATTGACGATCGCTCCCGCGGGGATGAACCCGAGCGGTCCGCGCACGCCGAGGACGCGCCGCGCATTGGCTTCAATTGCGACCGGCCCCGCGCGCGCGTCGACGCGGACGCCGAGCGCCGCGCACGCGGCGAGCAGGGCACGTCCGAGGCGGCGATTGTCGACCTGCCCCTCGGCCTCGCAGATCGCGGCGCCTCGCACCCCCGCACCCAGCACCGGCTCCATCAACCGCACCTCGTCGCGCGTGACCCAACGCGTTCGCGGCCGCGCGCGCAAGCGCGCTTCGTCCGCCTCGCCGTAGGCTGCCTCGACGACGCCGTCGAGCTGCAAGCGCACGTCGACGCCGCTACGTCCCTGGACGCCGGCGACGAAACCCGGATAGCGCTCGAGCGACGCGATACAGAACGCTTCGAACGCCGGCGAGGCCGGGGTCTCCGTGTACGGCGCGAGCATCCCTGCGCCGGCCCACGAAGCGGCGCGCCCCGGCTCGTTCGCGTCGATGACGTGCACGGTCGCGCCGCGGCGCGCAAGCTCGTACGCGATGGCCAGGCCGATTAAGCCCGCACCGACGATAACGACGGGTTCACGGTGCACCGGGCCACCTTCGACGCTCGAGCGCTTAGTGCATACCCAGGGCCGCGACGAGCCGCAGACCGAACGCGAACAGCATCGACCCAAGCAACACGCAAACCGGCAACGTCAAGACCCAGGCCAGCAGGATGTTGCGCAAGGTCGCGGCCTGCAAACCAGAATGGTTCGCGGCCATCGTGCCCGCGACGCCGGACGACAGGATGTGCGTCGTACTGACCGGGAGCCCGAAGATGTCGGCGGCTTGAATCGTTCCGTACGCAACGATCTCTGCGGATGCGCCTTGCCCGTAGGTGAGGTGCGACTTGCCGATCCGTTCGCCGACGGTAACGACGATGCGCTTCCAGCCGATCATCGTCCCGAAGCCAAGGAACAACGCGACCGCGAATTTCACCCAGACGGGGATGAAGTTCGTCGCCTTGTCGAGCGACTTCTTGTAGCCGGCGAGCGTCTTCGAGGCATCGGGGTCGGCAATCGCATTCTTCTTCTGCAGCTTCGCGATCGAGGCGGAGACCAAGTAAATGTCGCTGCGCAGCGCGCTGCGTTGCTCTTTCGGAACGTCGGAAAGCTTCGAGCGCCCGGCGAGCTGCGTCGTAATCTCGCTGTTTTTCTCTTCGAGTGCGGGGAAGGTCGCGGCGGTCAACTTTCCGCTGCCCTTCAAAAACGCGTTCAGCGTATCGGAAGCCTCTTGCGCCGAGATGGGATCGGTTCCGGCAAGCTTGTGGAGCACCGTGCCGGCGGCGGCGCCCTGCGTGACGATCGCCTGATAGTCTTTTGCGTTCAGTCCGAGATCGAGCGCGTAGACGCTCGGAACGACGCCGATGAGGATCAGGAGGATGAGCCCCATGCCCTTCTGCCCGTCGTTGGAGCCGTGGGCGAAGCTGACGCCCGTGCAGGTGAGGATCAAGAGCGCGCGGACCCACGGTGCCGGCGGATGACCCTTGACCGGCTCGGAATAGAGTTCGGCGCGCCGTACGACGAACTTCATCACCAATAAGAGCGCGGCCGAGACGACGAAACCGATGATCGGCGAAAACAAGAGCGCGGCGCCCGTATCCTGCACCTTGCCCCAGTTGACGCCGTCGCCGAACGTGTGCCCCTTCGCGATGAGCGAATTCGCGAGCCCGACGCCCACGATCGACCCGATCAGGGTGTGCGAACTCGAGGCGGGCAGACCGAAGTACCACGTCCCGACGTTCCAAATGATCGCTGAGAGCAGCAGCGAGAACACCATCGCGAACCCGGCACCGGTCCCAACGTTGATGACGAGTTCCACCGGCAGCAACGCGAGGATGCCGAACGCGACCGTGCCGGCCGAAAGCAGCACGCCGGTCAGATTCCAAAGCCCGGACCAGACCACGGCGTACGTCGGCTTCAGCGAATTCGTGTAAATGACGGTCGCGACCGCGTTTGCGGTGTCGTGAAACCCGTTCACGAATTCAAAGCCGAGCGCGAGGGCGAGCGCCAGCACGAGGAAAATCAGGCTCGCAACACTGAGCGATTCACCGAAAACGTGGTCCACGTTACCTCGTCAGGACGAGCGAAAACAGCGGTGAGGCCTCGATGATGGAGGCCTCACATTAAGACGGGTTTACGAACGCGTTAAGAATCGGTTCGAGCTACATGCCGGTGTAAACCGGCCCTTCGCCGCCCTGCGGCGGGACCCACGTGATGATCTGGTAGGGGTCCATGATGTCGCAGGTCTTGCAATGGACGCAGTTCGAAAAGTCGATCTGCAAACGGCCCTCGTAGGTCGCCTCGCCGTTGCCGCCTACCTTTTCGAACAGCGGATCGTAGACTTTTGCGGGGCAGAAAAACTGACAGGGATTGCCGTACTCGACCGTGCAGCGGTCGCGGCAGATGTTCGTGTCGGCGACGTGCAGATGCGGCACCTGATCCTCATCGTGCAGCGTGCCGCTGTTGTAGACGTCGGTCAGCTTGTCGAAGGTCAGGACGTTGTCGATCTTCGCGCGGCGATCGATCGCGCGCGGCGCGCGCTCGGTCAGCTTCTCGAGCTGCGCGTAGCCCTCTTCGCCGTGCAGCTTGTCCACGACCCCGAATGCGCGGCCGCCCGTGTACATCGCGAGCCCCGCGTTGAGCATCCCGGCAAACAGACCTTTCTTAAAACCTTGGTGAAAGTTGCGCGCGACCCGCAACTCGTCGTAGGCCCACGACTCTTTGAACAGGCTTTCGAAGAGCCCGAGGGTTTCCGCGTCGCACTTCCCCGCCGTGACCGCCTCGAAGGCCACTTCGGCTGCGAGCATGCCGGATTTGACGGCGAGATGGATGCCCTTGAGGCGCATCCCATTGAGGAAACCGGCCGAGTCGCCGGCCATCAGCAAACCGCCGGCGTACGCGCGCGGCATCGCGTAGAGTCCGCCTTCCGGGATCGCCTTCGCTCCGTAGCGCAGGAGCTTGGCGCCTTCGAGCATCTTCGCCAGCGCCGGATGCTGCTTGTAGCGCTGCATGTTGTCGTGCGGATCGGTCGTCGGATCCGCGTAGTCAAGTCCCGTTACCATCCCGATGTCGAGCACGTCGTCCTTCATCCCGTAGATGAAGCCGCCGCCGAACGTCTCGTTCGGAAGCGGAAACCCAAAGGTGTGAATGACGCTGCCCGGCTGCACGCTGCCCGGCTTGCATTGCCACAGCTCTTTGACGCCGCATGCGTACACCATCGGATCGCGCCCGGCGGCCAAGTCGAGTTTCTCGATCGCCTGCTTCGCAAGCGTTCCGCGCGGACCTTCGGTAAGAATCGTGACCTTGGCGAGCAAGTCGGGCCCCGGCTCGTAGTTCGATTTCGGCTTTCCGTTATGATCGACGCCCTTGTCGCCGATGCGCACGCCGATCACGTTGCCGTCATCCGACCAAAGCAGCTCCTGACCGGGAAACGCCGGGAAAACGTCAGCGCCGTGCTCCTCGGCTATCCCGCCGAGCCACTTCGTAAGCCTCTGCAGGCTCGCGACGTACTTGCCGTGGTTCTTCATCATCGGCGGCATCGCGAAGCCGGGCACCGCCATCTTCCCGCCGTTGGTGAGATACCACATCTGGTCGCTCGAAACGGGGGCCTCGAGCGGTGCCGTCTCGCGCCATCCCGGCAGCAGCTCGTCGAAGCCTTTGGGATCGACGACGGCGCCCGAGATGCCGTGAGCGCCGATGTCGGCGCCCTTCTCGACGAGCATGACGGAGAACTCGTCCTTGCCGCGCCCCTTCGCAAGTTGCCGCAGTTTGATCGCGGCCGCGAGCCCGGCGGGACCGCCGCCGACGATCAGGACGTCGACTTCGAGTTGATCGCGTTCTGCCATAAGGTCGCGGTCTTTCCTCAGGCGGCCGGCTATCTCTTGTCCGCCGCCCCTAGCCGGCCGCGCGCAGCTCGGCGAGTCCCCCGAGCGCCGCGACGACCGCGGTTCGATGCATCGCGATGCGGTCGTCCCAAGTCCGCGTGCGCGGCGTCTCGAGCGTGATCGCTCGCTCGGCCGCACGGCGCATCAGATACAGACTGTACGGCGTACCTTTGAAGAAGGCGCGCTCGCCTGCCGGATCGGGCAGAACCCGGCCGCGTTCGAGCCGGCGCAGATGATGGGCCTCGGGCGGGTAGCCAAGCTCGAACTCGTCGCCGAGTTCCTGGATCGGAAAGCCGCTTTCGTCGAGCGCGCGGACGATACCGGCGCCGAGCAAAGCTGCGCCGCCGACGAGCGGCTCGTAGCAATAGAATCCTTCGGCTTCGAAATCTTCATGCAGATCGAGTGCGAGCACGAAATGCCGGTCGCGATTCGAGGTGACGATCGCGCGCGCTTCGGGCGTCGTGCCGCCCGAATTGAAGCTGCGGTTGATGTCGTCGCCTTCGGCGTTTTCGCGCGTGCCGGATGCGTAGCCGCTCGGGTTCGTGCAGCACCACATGCGGTACGCGAAGCGCGGGTCGAGTAGCCCGTCACGCGCGATCGAGAGCAACGCCCACGGTCCGGCCGGCTCGTCGCCGTGCACGCCGGCCGACAGGGCCACGAGCGGCGCGCCCGCACGCGCGGCGGTTTCCGCCACGAGCAGCGTGCGCTGCGCTCCGACGCACGCGACTTCGCGGACGCCGAGGCCACGCGTCCCGCGCAGCGCTTTCCAGGCGGCGACGAGTTCGGGGTACGGCGGCGTCTTCAGTCTTCAGGCACTCCAGACGCGCACGGCGCATTCGAGCCGCTCGAGGTCCATCGGCTTCGCGAAGTAGAAGCCCTGCAGTTCGTCGCAGCCCAAGCGCCGCGCGAAAGCGGCTTGCTCGGCGGTTTCGACGCCTTCAGCTACGACACCCAGGCCCATCGCGTGGCCGAGCGCGACGACGGCCGAGACGATCGCGGCGTCGCCGCGGTCGTGCGGGAGATCGTGCAGAAACGCGCGGTCGATCTTGAGCGCGTCGACGTTGAAATGTTTGAGATACGACAGCGCGCTGTAGCCGGTACCGAAATCGTCAAGCGAGACCCGGACGCCCAGCGCCTTCAGCTCGCAGATGACCCGGCGCGCTCCCGGGATGTCTCCCATCACAACGCTCTCCGTCATTTCGAGCTCGACTAGGCGCGGCGAGATGCCGGTCGCGCCGAGCGCTTCGGCGAGCGATTGCGCGAAGTGCGGATCGATCAGCTGGCGGCCCGAGATATTCAGGGCTAAACGAATCGGCGGCAAGCCGGCGGCGGACCACGCGGCCAGCTGCTCGAACGCGCGCCGCATCACCCAGCGTCCCAGCGGCACGATCAGGCCGATCTCTTCGCACAGCCCAATGAAATGATCCGGCCCGACCAGCCCGTCCGGACGCTGCCAACGAAGGAGCGCTTCGATCGCAACGACTCCGCCGAAACGGTCGACGATCGGCTGGTAGTGCAGGATGAACTCGCCGCGCTCGTAAGCGCGGCGTAGAGCGTTTTCGAGCTCGAGGCGGTCCACCGCGCGCGCATGGGTCGCGGCGGCGTAGAAGCGGAACGTCCCGTGACCGCCTTGCTTGGCGCGATGCAGTGCCGCGTCGGCCGTTCGAATCAACTCGTCCGGCGTCGTTCCGTCGTCGGGATAGACGCTGATCCCGACGCTTGCCGAAGAGTACAGTTCGCGGCCTTCGATGTCGACCGGCTGCGCGAAGCTTTCGACGATCCGCTCCGCGATGCGGCCCGCTTCGCCGATCGACGCAATCTCGGGCAGCACGACGATGAACTCGTCGCCGCCCGAGCGAGCCACGGTGTCGGTCTCGCGCACCGCCGCGCACAGGCGCGGTGCGACGGTCTTCAAGAACCGATCGCCAATTGCGTGCCCGAGTGTGTCGTTGATCGTCTTGAAGCGGTCGAGGTCCACGTATAACACGGCGAGCTGCGCTCCGTTGCGCTGCGCCTGCAAGATCGAGCGCTCCAGCCGGTCGGCGAGCAGCTTGCGGTTGGGCAATCCGGTGAGTTCGTCGTAGTTCGCCTGGTACTCCGAGCGCGCTTCGGCCTGCCGGCGCGGCGTGATGTCGAGGACCGTCCCGATCAGCCGCGCGGAGCGGGCGCTTTCGTAAAGGTAGCGGCCGCAGTGCTGGACCCACCGTTCGGCGCCGTCCCGGCTTATCAGGCGCGTATCGAGGACGAACGGTTTTCGCTCTTCGCGCGCGAAATCGATTGCCGCTTGCAGCGTCACACGGTCGTCCGCGTGAACGAAGCGCATCAAGAGCTCCGGCGTCGGGTCCACCGAGTAAGGCGCCAATCCGCACAAGGCATAGAGTTCTTCGGACCACGTAACCCAGTCGCGCTTCAAATCGTGCGTCCAAGTACCAAGGCGCGCTGCGGCTTGCGCGAGCGCGAGGGTTTCCTCCGTACGGCGCAGCGACTCCCACGTCAGACGCTCGGTCGTGATGTCGAGCCCGAGAGCGGTCGCGCCGACGACCTCGCCCGTCTGGTCCCGGTTCGGATGCGCGAACACGCGGAAGAAGCGCTCGCCGTGCGCGAGCTCGACCGTCGCGGACTCGCCTTTCAGCGCGCGCAAATGAGCCGCGATCGCGGCGTGCGAGCGGTCGGACGTCGAAAAGAGTTCGTAGAGCGTGCGGCCCGAGAACTCGTTACGAGGCGATCGCAATCCCGAGAGCCCGATCCCGGCCGACGACTCGAGGATGAGGTTCCGGTCGACGCTCCATAAAGCAGCAGGCATCGCCTCAACGATGAGCTCTAAGAGTCCGTCGCGTTCGAATTCCGTTCCCTGCAGCGAGCCGTCCCTCGGGTCGAACGAGGAAAAAAGTGAACGTCCAAAAGTTCGACGGGGGACTTTGTAAACCGCGCCGTTACGCTCGCTTTACGCATTCTTATCGAACCGCGTTGCTACCGACAGATTTGTCTGAGATCGCAGCGTCCAACAGCTCGATCGGGTGCGCCATTCGAATCGTCTTTCGATCGTCGCCAAGCGCCGCCGCGATCTGTAACGTGCATCCGGGGTTGGCGCTCGCTAAGACGTCGGGCGCCACCGCGCGAACGTTCTCCGCCTTGCGCGCGCCGATTTCAGCCGCGCTGCCCGGCTGCAAGATGTTGTAAACGCCGGCGCTGCCGCAGCATTGCTCGCCGTCGGGGATCTCGACGAGTTCCAGGCCCGGTATCCCGCAGAGCAGCGCTCGGGGCTGCTCGCGGATGCGCTGCGCGTGGCCGAGATGGCACGCATCGTGATAGGCCACGCGCAACGGAATAGGCCGGCGCTCGGCGAGCGGTTCGACGCCGGCCAAGAATTCGCTCACGTCCTTGACCTTCGCGGCGAAGCGCGCCGCGCGTTCGCCCGGAACGAAGTCGGCGTACTGCTTGAGCGTCGAGCCGCAACCGGCCGCGTTGACGATGACGGCCTCGAGCGCATCCGGGTCGCCGAAGCAATCGGTGAGCGCGAGCGCGAACCGCGCAGCCTCGTCGTCGCGACCGGCATGAAGCGAGAGCGCGCCGCAACAGCCTTGGCCGGCCGGCACGATCACGTCGTAACCTTCGGCTGCGAGAACCCGGATCGTCGCGAGGTTGACGTTCGGGAAGAACGTGCGCTGCACGCAGCCCGCGACCAGCGCCACGGTGCCGCGCTTGCGGCCGCGAGCTTGGGTGTACGGGGGCAACGCCGCATGCACGTCGTCCCGCGAGAGAGTCGGCGCCATCGCCTCGAGTTGGCGCAGGCGTGCGGGCAGCTTCTGCAATAACCCGCTCGCGTGCACGAGCCGCTTGAGCCCGCTTTTCGCGTACCAGTGGAGCGGCAACGCGAGCACGCGCAGTCGTTGGGGGTACGGGAAGAGCGCGAAGATCGCGGCGCGCAGCGCGCGGTCCGCAGGTGAGCGTGGGAAAGCGGCTTCGACCTTCGCGCGCGTCGATTCGATCAGCAAATCGTAGCGCACGCCCGAGGGGCACGCCGTCACGCAGGCCATGCAGCCCAAGCAGCGGTCGAAGTGAGCGACGACCGTATCGGTCAACTCGATCGTCCCCTGATGCAATCCGTTCATGAGATCGATGCGCCCGCGCGGCGAATCCATCTCGAGCCCCCACGAGACGTACGTCGGGCAGGCGGGCAAGCAGAAGCCGCAGTGAACGCAGTCCCCGAGCAGCTCGCTCGTCGTTCGCGTCTCACTCACTAGAGTCTGCCGAGGAAGCGGCCGCGATTGAGGCGGCGCGAGGGATCGAAGCGTTCTTTTAGGCGCCGCATCAAGCCGAATGAGGGCGGCAGCGTCCCATAGACGTCGACGGCGGACAGCGACGGCGGCGCAGCGAGAACGACGAGATTTCCATGCAGCGCTTCAGCCGAAGTCCGGACGGCGATCACCGCCGCCGCGACTTTTTCCGGGTCGCGCACGTCGGCCGCGACGAAGGCGATGCCGAGCATCGGGTAGACGACGATCCGGGGCTCGTCGAGGGCCGCGGCAAGCACGTCGAGTGCGTCGCGATGAAGTTCGGCGAGCGACGCCGGCGGGACCGCGATCCGTAAACGCAACGTTCCGTGGGTGCGCGCACTTTCGTCGCGCGCTTCGAACCCGCCGGCGCCGCCCTCCGAGGTGCAGCTCAAACCGGCATCGTTCGCGAGCGCGGCGAACAGCTTCACCTGCTCCGTCACGCCGGCTTCGAAGCCTTCGAAGAGCACGTACAGATCGTAACGGTCTGCGGCGCGAAAGGCGGAGAGAGCCGCGGGTTCGAGCTGGCGCGCGAGGATCTCGCGCGCGACGACGCGCAGTTTCTCGCCGGACGCGGCCTCGATGCGCAGGACCCGCGCCGCTTCCGGCAGCGGATGGAGCCGGAACGTCGCGCTCGCGATCAGCCCGAGGGTTCCGAGCGAACCGACGGCGAGCTTCGGCAGGTCGAAGCCCGCGACGTTCTTAACGACTTTGCCGCCGCCGCGCACGCGAACGCCGTCGGCACGCACGAGCGAGATGCCGACGATCAGGTCGCGTAGACTTCCGTGGCGCGTGCGACGCGGGCCGAACGCATTGGTCGCGACCAAGCCGCCGATCGTCGCGAGCTCGGGATAGGGCGGATCGAGCGCGAGCCGCTGGCGATTGGGGGCGAGCGCTTTCTGAAGGCCGGCAAGCGTGATGCCCGCCTCGACTTCGACGACCATGTCGGCCGGCGCGTAGTCGAGGATGCGCGCGAGCCGCTTCGTGTCGACGAGCAGGTCGACGCGCTCGGCCGGATACCCGAAGCCAAGCTCGGTTGCGCCTCCGACGAATGCCACCGCATCGCCGCGCGACGCAGCAGCCGCGAGCAGTGTCTCCGCCTCGCCGAGATCGCCCGGCGCGACCTGCGCGGCGCGTACTTCCATCATCCGCGGCCGGCCGTCCCGGCGACTTCCGATTCGTGCGGGCGGTAGGCACCCGGTACGTCGCCGCACAGGCGCGGCGTCGGAAAGACCTTTCCCGGATTGAACGAGCGCTCGGGGTCGAACGCGCAGCGCACGTAGTTCATCGTTTCGAGATCCGCATCCCCGAAAAGCTCGCCCATGTAGACGGCCTTCTCGGCGCCGACCCCGTGTTCGCCCGTAATCGTCCCACCGTACCGGATGCAAATCCGCAGGATGTCGCCCGACAAACGTTCGGCGCGCTCCAATTCACCGGCATTGCGCACGTCGTAGAGCACGAGCGGATGCAGGTTGCCGTCGCCNNCGGCCCACCGCCGCAAATGCGCTCTTGCGGCCCTTCCACATCAGCGCCCGTTCCGCGGCGGTTGACGGCTCGCGGACCTCGATGGCGCCCGTGCCCTTCGCGATCTCGAGGGCGGCGAGCGCCGTGTGGTCCACCTCGGCGGACGGGCCGTCGACGTCCATCAAAAGCGCCGCTCCGACGTCGAGCGGCCAGTCGACGCCGGTGGCTTTGACGATCGCTTCGATTGCGAGCGCATCCATCATCTCGATCGCCGCCGGAACGATCCCGGCCGCAACGATCTCCGAGACGCACGCACCGGCTTCGTCGGTCGAGGGGAACGTCGCGAACAACGTGCGCGTCGTCCGGGGCGTCCGCAGAATGCGCACGACCGCCTCGGTAACGATGCCGACGAGCCCTTCGCTCCCAACGACGGCTGCCATCAGATCGTAGCCGAGCGGGTCGACCGCCGGCGCTCCGATCTCGACGACGCTACCGTCGGCGAGCACGATCGTTGCGGCAACGACGTGGTTGACGGTAAATCCGTACTTCAGGCAGTGCGCGCCGCCCGAGTTCTCCGCGATGTTGCCGCCGATCGAGCAGACGCTCATCGAGCTCGGATCCGGCGCATAGTAATAGCCGTGCGCCGCGATCGCGCGCGTGACGTCGAGGTTGATGACGCCCGGCTGCACGCGCATCCGGCGATTCTCGAGATCGATCGCAAGGATGCGCTTCATCCGCGAAAGGACGACGAGCAGGCAACCCTCGGCAGGCAGCGCGCCGCCGGAGAGTCCGGTCCCCGAACCGCGCGGCACGACCGGCATCCCATACCGGCGCGCGATGCGTACCACGGCGGCGACCTCGTCCGTCGTCGCGGGTAGGACGACGACGCGCGGGCGTACGCGCAGTGCGTCAAGGCCGTCGCACTCGTAGGTTCGCAGATCGCCCGGTTCCGTCAGGCAATACTCGCCGCCGACAACGGCAGCGAGCTCGGCTTCGGCGCCGTGGACCTGGGCGGTGCTCACAACCCGGTCAGTTGACGATGGAAGCCTTACAGACCTCGCAGATGGCGGGCGAAACGGCGCGCGTCGTCGCGGTAGCGACGCGGACCGCGGCCCAGCGGTACGCGGCGCGCGTAGCGGAAAAACTCCGCGCGAAAGCGCGGGCCGAGCGCTTGGGCCACGAGCGGCAACAAGCGCGCTGCCTCGTTGGCGCGTTTGCGATCGAGCGAGTCGACGTAAGCGTGCAGACGCGTTTCACCGATCGAGGCGAGCTGCGCTGCTTCCGCCGGTCGCAGGGCGAAGTCCCGCGCGAACTCTGCGGGATCCGCGCAGAAGCGGTCGCGCGCGTCTTGGCGCGTGTACAGCTGCGCGAGCGCACGCTGCAACGCCGCTAGCGGCATACCGCAGCCTGCATCAAAATTACGCGGGCGCGCTCGATCTCGGCGAGCACCTCATCGAACGGCGGCAGGGCTTCGTCGCGCTCCACGACGATCGCCTTCGGCGCGAAGCGGTTGCAGACGCGTTCGACCAGGCGCCAGACGTCTGCGTGCACGGCGCGTGCGTGCGAGTCGACGTAGGTCGCACCGTTCCATTCCCCGCCGGCCACGTGCAACTGCACGACCGCCCCAGCCGGCAGCGCGTCGAGATAGCAGTCGACGTCGAAGCCGAAGTTCAGCGCGTTTGCGTGCAGGTTCTCGACGTCGAGGAGGAGGCTGCAACCGGTGCGCTCGACGAGCGCCCGCAAGAATGCCGGCTCCTCCATTTCGGCGCCGCCGAGCACGACGGGTGCGGCGATGTTTTCGAGCGCGCAGGGGAGATCGCCGATGACACGGCGAGCGCGATCGAGGTTGCGCTCGAGCACCTCGAGCGCTTCGCGTGTGAACGGCAACGGCGCAAGGTGCCCGATCGCAATGCCGCCCGCACGGGTGAAGGCGACGTGCTCGCTCCACCACGGCGCTCGCGCCCGCCGCACGACCTCCGCGAAACGCGCGAGATAGGCTTCGTCGAGCCCATCGGCGCTCCCGAGCGAAAGATCGAGCCCGTGCGGAAGCAAAATGAAGTGCTCCGCGAGCAGATCGAGTTCGCGCCGGCAGGCTTTCGAGTTGTCGAAGAAATGATCGGCGACGATCTCGAGCACGTCGATGCGTGCGCGGTTCGCGTAGGTCTGCGCCGCGTAAGCGCGCCGGAAGCTGTAGCCCGCGCCGATCCGAAGGGGTGAACGTTCAGCCACCGCAGCCGCCACCGCACCCGCTCCCGCAACTGCCTCCGCCGCTCCCGCTGCTACCGCCGCCGCAGCCGCCCGAACAACTTCCGCTCGACGCGGTCGACCGTCGCTGTGGGAAGAGCCGACCCATCGGCGCGTACTCGGTGCCGGCAAGGGCCGCGAGGCCGGTCGCTGCGATCGCAATCGGCAGAACCGCCGCCCCGGCGACGGCGGGCGCAAGTTGCCCCGGACGCAGCGCGGTCTCCAAGCGTTGCAAGTAGGTGCGCCCACGCCGGCTGAGCCGCGGAACGCGCGTCCACATCAGCAGCAGAACGAGCGCGAGAACCGTTAGGGCGGCAAGAAACCAGACGTTGTTGTGGCCCTTGAGGATCGCGACGTAAAGCCGATAGGCGACGAGCAAGGTGAGCCCGAGGGCCCCGTAGAGGCGCACGAGCGTCGCCGTCGAGCACGCCTGCGCGGTCGAGTAAAACGATTCGGCTTCGAGCCGCGGCTGAAAGTTCGACGCTCCGAAAGCCGCCGCGGCGGCGGGCAACGACGATTTGAAAAGCTCCGGCGGCGTGTGCGGCACGGCGTACCACGCGACGATTTCTCGCTGAAAGCCGGTAAGGTTCGCCGTTCCGGCAAGCCCCGTCTGCACGATGCCGGTGGGGGGTTTCCCTTTCTGCGGCGGATCGCAGATGCGCAGATAGCCTCGCCGGGTCAAGTCGAAAATCGCAAAACGCAGCAGTTCGTTGCCGCCGCCGCGCAGGTAGGCGACCTCATACGGATCGTCGTCGACCGAAACGGGTCCTAGCGGTCGCGAAAGGCTCGTATCCGCGGCTGCGACTTGCATGCGTGAGACGACAATAACGGCGGCCGCGAACAACACGAACAGTACCAGGAACGCCGGCCCCGATAAATCGGCAACGGGATTGTGGATGAGCAGGTCCATCTACGCACCTCGCTGCGGCGTTCTTCTCATAAGCGTCGCGGCCTGCGGGGCGTCCCCTAGTCGCGCAGGGCTTCGTCGATTGCCGCACGGTCCGTCATCGCCGCGCCTGCGGCCATCAAGCTCTCGAGCTGCTTCGAGCCCAGCGCCTCGCGAAGTGCGCCGATAACGCGCTCGTACTCCTTCTGACCCGTCGCCCATCGCACGATGCCGAGCGCGGCGATGCGCGTGTCGACGAATCCCATCAGGCGCGCGGCTCGCGTTTGCTCCTCGAGCGCGCGTTTCGCGGTCGCGTGCCGGCGCAACGCACCGATCGTACCGAGTTGCTGCAACGGCCACGCGATTTCGCCATCGTATCGGGTGAGATCAAGCGCCTCGATGGCGCCCCTCTCGGCCTCGTCGTAGCGGGCTAACGCTACGAGGCAAATCGACACGTTGACGAGGGCCCGGGCAACGCCGTCGGCGTCACCGAGCCTGCGAAACATGGCCAGCGCATCGGCGGCGTGGCGGAGCGCGACTTCAAAGTTCCCCGCCGCATATTCGTACGCGCACAGATCCTGCGCGAGCGTTCGCGCCGCCGACGCGGTGGCGCCTAGCTCTTCGTAGATCGCGAGCGCTTCGGCATCGTTGGCGCGCGCCGCGTCGACGTCGCCATCCATGGCGCGAGCGAAGGCAACCGTTCGCAGGAGCGAAGCGACCAGCGGGCGATGGCCTATCTGCCGTGCGGCAGCCAGCGCTTCACGCAACAACGGTTCGGCTTCCGCCGAGCGTCGCAGCGACACGAGTGCGTGGCCGACGACGCCCTGAGCGCGGGCGACCCCGCGTGGGTCGCCGAGCTGCCGGTACTGCGCCAACGCCTGCTCGCCGCTCGCAAGTTGCACGTCAAGATTGCTCAGCCAGCGAGCGATGCACGCCTCCGCGTAGCGGAGCGTTGCCACCGTGTGGCGGGCCGTTTCATCGCCGGCAAGCGAGAGCCCCAAAGCGATCCAGCGCCGGCCCTCGACGCGCGCGAAGTGCGTCCACACGAGGCTCAGCTCGCCCACCAGCCGCTGTCCGCGCGCGACGTCGGCACCGCCGGCCAACGCCCATTCGAGTGCCGCCCGCCAGTTGTCCAACTCGTCTTCGGCTTTGCGCCGCCAAACCGGATCCAGATCCGTCTCGTAGGAGCGTTCGAGCTCTTCGGCGAGCCGCAGGAACGCGGCGGCATGGCGACGTGCGATCGAATCCGTTTCACCGCGCGCGGCGAGCTTCTCGCGAACGTACTCGCGTGACGATTCCAAGAGGCGATAGCGGGGCTCGTCGGGCACGAAATCGGCGACCACCAGCGACTTGTCGACGAGCGACGCGAGCAGCTCGAAGACGTCCTGTTCCGCGCCTTCGGGTTCCAACGCACCGCAAACGGCGGTCGCCGTCGCGAGCGTGCAGCCACCGGCGAACACCGAGAGGCGCTCGAACATCCGTTGCTCTGCCGGCGCGAGCAGATCGTAGCTCCAGTCGATCAGTGCGCGCATGGTCTGCTGGCGAGGCAACGCCGTGCGGTCGCCGCCGGTGAGAATCCGAAACCGCTGGTCGAGTTTCTGCGACAGCGCGTTGACGGGGATGATCCGTACGCGGGCGGCGGCGAGTTCGATCGCGAGCGGAATGCCGTCGAGACGCCGGCAGATCTCCGCGACGATCGGCGCGTTCGCATCGGTGAGCGCGAAGCGGTGATCGACACTCTGCGCGCGCTCGGCAAAAAGGGTGATCGCTCCGAACGTTCCGGCGTCGGCTGCACGCAACCGGTGGCCGGCCTCCGGCGACGGAGCATCCAGCGAGGGGAGCCGGTACGTATGCTCGCCGGCGACGCGCAGCGCCTCGCGACTCGTCGCGAGAATGCGAAGCTCGGAGCAGCCGCGCAAGAGTGCATCGGCGACATTCGCGGCTTCGGCGACGACGTGTTCGCAATTGTCGAGAATCACGAGCGCTCTCTTTTGTCGCAGAAACCCCGTGAGCGTCTCGATGAGCGGGCGGTTCGGCAACTCTTGGACGCGCAGCGCCGTCGCGATTGCAGCGACGACAAGTTTGGGGTCGGCGAGCGGTGCGAGTTCGACGAGCCACAGGCCGTCGTCCGCGATGTCGCCCAGGGCCGTTCCTACCTCCAACGCCGTGCGCGTCTTGCCGACCCCGCCCGTCCCGGTCAGGGTGACCATCCGCTGCCCTCGCACGAGTGCCACGATCTCACCGAGTTCGGAATCGCGACCCACGAAGCTCGTCAGCGCTAAGGGGAGATTGCTCGGCCGGCGTGTGGCCTCGTTGTCAATGCCCGGGCGCCGCGCCCCTGGTCGCGTCGCTGCAGCCTCGAACGCGCGGCGTTGCTCGGGGCCAAGCGTAAGCGCCTCCTCCAGGAGGATGAGCGTCTCGCGCTGCGGGGTGCGCCGATCCCCGCGCTCGAGCGCTCCGACGCCGTTCGCGCTCATCCGGGCGCGCTCCGCGAGCGCCTCTTGCGAGAGTCCCGCGGCGAGCCGATAGCGCCGCAAGAGCATCCCGAAGGCGGGCGAAGCCGGCGACCGCTCTGCGTCCTCCACCGCGGGCCGTGTTCGAGCCGGCCGGCGGTGCCCCCTCACCAATACACCTTCCTGTTGTGTAGGCAACTTGTGGAGTTGTGCGTTCCGGCCGGCACCTCGCGGCGGCATCATTCTCTTGGAGCCAAGCCCCGCCGGAAGAGAGACCCGCACATGTTGGCACTGATTTTCCTTGTCCTGCTGGCAGCTTTGCTGTTCGACGAGCACGGACGAGACCCGACCTCCTGAGTCACGAGAAAGAAGCCGATGTTAAACCAGTTTGCCAAGACCCTCGTCAACCGCTACGACCGCCCCCTGACGACGCGCGGAGAACACCTCGACATCTGCAACGCGCGACTCGACTACTTCGGATCGCGCGTGACGTACTGCATCCTCGACCACGCACATATTGCCGAGGGCAGGCTGCACGCTTCGGCGAGCGGCATCAAGTGGTGCTGCAATGCCAAAGACGACGTGCATCGCGAAGATTGCATCCGGCTGGTTCCGATCCCGAGCGTCGTGCGGTGATCCACACCGAAGCTTTCCCCCGGTTCGTCAGCCGCGCCGATTTTGCAGCCTCCGACCGAGAGATGCTCGCGGCGTCGCTCGAGCGCGCCGAACGGCGCGAACGGCGCCGCCTCCCGGCCGTCCACGTGGAGCTCCTCGACGGGACGGTAGCGATCGACGGATGCTCCGAGGGGCTTGCGCCCAGAGAACTCGCGATCGTCGCCGCCCTTGCCGCGGCGTCCGGCCCGCTCGACGAGGCGTGGTTTCTCGCCGCCTTGTGGCCCGAGGCCGATTGGAAGGCCGGCCGTTTCTACGCCGCGATGGCGCGCTTGCGCGCCAAGCTCGGCGCCGGCGCGATCGTGCAGAGCGTGCGGGGCTATTCCCTCGCCCCGCATGCCACGATCGATCTTGCGATGATCGAAACGTTCGTCGCACGCCTGCCGCGCACGCTTCCGCTCTCCAAAACGCAGCTCGCGGAGCTGCACCGTTTTGAGAGAGACCTGCGCGATGCCCGGCCGACCTTAAAGCCGGAGAAGTGGTTTGGGCCTTTGCGCGCCCGCATCGATCGCCTAAGCCGCGCCGTGCAAGCACACCTCGCACACGCCGCCCCCGTCGCCTTCTCTCTCCCCGCCGCAAGCTAAATCACGCCGAGCTTGTCGTCACATGTCACGGGACACG
>PMHP01000159.1:31881-40418 GCA_003158195.1 Vulcanimicrobiota bacterium
CGCTCCGCTCAGGATGACAAGCACCTCGATCTTCTCGTCGCTTGTCATGCACGCTGAGCTTCTCGCCGCTTGTTATGCACGTGAGCTTCTCGTCGCTTTGTCATGCTGAGCTTGTCGAAGCGCAAACGGGATATCGCCAAATCCCGGCGGCCCTTCGACTGCGCGCCTGCGGCGCTCCGCTCAGGGTGACATTGCTTCCATATTACGCTTGTCATCGTGACACGCGGGTGGCTAATCGGCGGTCCAGTCTAGGAGCGACTCCCATTCGGATGGGGGAAATTCGGCTTTGGTTTTGATCGCGTCGAGGTACTTGCGCTTGCCGGCGCGATTGCCCTTACCGATCAGCACGGCGCCGGCGAGCCGGTTGCGCCAAAAGAAGAGCGCGCGGTAGTGGCGCTTGTCGCGATCGATCTTGCGCACCATGTCGAGGTCGCTGCGATATTCGGGGGAGATTCCAAATTGCGTGATCGTTTGGTTGGTGAACAGCTTCGATGAATATTCGGGGACGTCGTGATAGCGGTCGTCTCCACCCGCCATGTTGATCGCCGCGACCTTGCCGTGGGCACCGGCATTGTTCCACGTTCCGAGTCGATAGTTCATCTCCGCGATCGGATCGTAAAACTCCGCGACGTCGCCCGCCGCGAAGATTCCCTTCACGTCGGTCTCGAGGCGGTCGTCGCAGACGATGCCGGTTTTCGTCTTTACGCCCGTGCCCGCGACGAGCTCGGTGTTCATCGTCAAGCCAAGGCCAATCCCAACGCAGTCCGTCGCGATCTCGAGCCCGGATTTCGTAACGACTCGCTTGACGACGCCGTCGGAGCGGATCATTTGGTGCAGCTCCTCTCCGTAGTGGACGTGGACGTTGTCCTCGCGAGCCGCATCGTCGATCATCTCGCCCGCAATCTCGTCGATCATGCGCCGCAGGAACCGCGGACCGCGCAGCAGCCAATGCGTCTGTACCCCGCGCGACGCGAACGCTTCCGCAAGTTCGTAGGCGATGAACGAACCGCCGACCGCCACGGCCGCCTTCGCGCTTTCCAGCTGCTGCGAGATCGCAAGCGTGTCGTCCATGTACTGAAAGTTGAAGACGTTCCGCGCGTCGGCGCCGGCGACGTCCGCACGATTTGGGCGGCCCCCCGTGGCGACCAGCAACGCGTCGTAGCGGTAGCCCTTGCCGCCGGCGTAGACGACTTTCTCGGCGGCGTCGATCTTTTCGACCGTCGTCTCGAGGTGCAGTTCGATCGCGTGCTTTTCGTGCCAAGCGAGATCCCGCATGATGACCTTTTGCTGCGTGACCTGCTTGCGCAACAGCGGCGGGAGCGCGATCCGATTGTACAGCGGATAGGGCTCGTCGGCGAACAGCACAATCGAACAGGCCGCATCGAGTTTTCGAAGCTGCTCGGCGCAGGTCGTCCCTGCAAAGCCGTTACCGACGATCGCATATCGACGTTGGTCGCTGTTGGTCATGTCCTCCTTGGCCGGCCCGACCCGCAGCGCCGGTATTGTGACCGGCAACCCGCTGGGGGTGGTGGGTTAGACGCGGCCTTCTATGGAAATGTGATCTTACGTATGGAAGTTCGCCTGGTGCAACTCCTGGGGTCGTTTATCTCGACGACAAGCGCCTACAGCCTGGCTCGTCTCGAGTATGCCATGCGCCACCCTGAGTCCACGGCCCCGCCGCTCATCGACCGGCTCTCCGACGCCTCGGAAGGAACCCTGCGCGACGAGTGGGAGCGCGTCGAGCGCCAGTTGGAGCTCGCCCGCCGCTACGTCAAGGAGCACGACGACGCGCGCGGCAAGCGCGCCGTGTACGATGCGAGCTTCGGCTGGCTCCAGCGCACGATCCGGGAACTCGAGCAGTACGCCCGCGCCGTCCGCTGGGTCATGACGGTAGACGAAGGGCGTTAACTTGGGGCCCGCGCCGCAACGTGCCGGGCTCTTTAGAAAAGGAGAGTAGCGATGGACTTTAACAGCGCAATGGAGCGAGCGCTTGCGCAGGCGCGGGAACTCCAAAAGCAGGTTAGCGCTGCGGCGAGCGACGCGGCCGAGCAGATGAAACCGCATTTGGAGCAGTCGATCGAGAAGGCCAAAGAGCTGCAGGCGACGTTCGGCAAGCACGCGACCGAGTCGGGCGAGATCGCCGCCAAGAGCACCGAGACGGCGCGCGCCCACCTCAACGATTTTATCCGCATGGGGGGCGACGCCATGCGCGAATCGGCCGAGCAGACCCGTCAGACGGCGCTCAAGATGGTCGAGGAGTCGCGGAAGATCGTCGAAGCCGCGAGCGAGGCTATTTCGAAGAAGCCAGAATAGCGGCGCGCGCGCCGTTTTTCGCCGGGGGTACGGACACGGCGATTTCGCGCGGCGCGGCGAGCTTCGCGAAGCGTTCGAGCGCGTGTGGCCAATCCGCGAGCAGCTTCGCCGCGCGCGGCGAACCGGTCGCCTCGGCATGCCGTTCGAGGAGGCCGCGCAGCACGGCGACGTCGGGGTCGTCCTCGGGGCACGCGCCGAGCTGCAGATTCGTCGGACCAAGCGACAAGCCGTGCGCGTTCGAATCGAACGGCGCGTCGAGCGCGACGAAGACGATTCCGCCCGACATGCCGCTCGCAAAGTTTTTCCCGACGTGGCCGAGGATCGCGGCGAAACCGGCGGTCATGTACTCGCAGGCGTGGTCGCCCGTACCCTCGACAACGAGCTCCGCTCCGCTGTTGCGCACGCCGAAGCGTTCGCCCGCGCCGCCGCGGATGAAGCCCTCGCCGCCGCGGGCGCCGTAGAAGCAGGCGTTGCCGGCAACGGGTTCGCCCTCCGCGGCGCCGTCGAATCCGCGCACGACGATGCGCCCGCTCTCGATGCTCTTGCCGACGTAATCGTTCGCGTCGCCCGCAAGATCGAGCGTGATGCCGCTCGTGAGAAAGGCGCCGAAGCTCTGCCCGGCCGAACCGTGGTAGCGGACGAGCAGCTCGCCCGGATCGCGCCCGGCCGCACGCTCGACTGCAAAATCATGCGCGATCCGCGCGCCGACGGCGCGATCGGCCGGAGCGATCGGCAGTTCGGGCGTCGTGTGCCACGGCTTGCGCACCGCGGTCCACGGACGCGGAACGAGATCGTCGAGGTGCGTCGGCTCGAGCACCGGACGCTTGGGCTCTTGCTGTTTCTCGGGGAGGCGCAGGATTTCCGAGAGATCGACCTCGTGCAGGCGTTCGTCGTCGATCGGACGCCGCCGCAAGAGATCGCTGCGTCCGCGCAGCTCGTCGAGCGAGCGGGCGCCGTGCGCCGCGAGCCGGCGGCGGACGTCCTGCGCGACGAACTCAAGGTACGCGATCGCTTCCTCCTCGGTGCCCGCGAATTTCTTGCGCAGCTCCGGATCCTGCGTCGCGATCCCGACCGGGCACGTATTCTTGTGGCATTGGCGCGCGTAGATGCAACCGAGCGCAACCAAGAGTGCGCTCCCGAACCCGTATTCGTCGGCACCGAGCAGGGTCGCGAGGATCACGTCGCGGCCGCTCTTGAAACCGCCGTCGACGCGCAGCCGCACGCGCGAACGCAGGCCGTTGGCCAACAGCGCGTGGTGCGTCTCGACCAGGCCGATCTCCCACGGCAGGCCGGCGTGCTTGATCGACGAGAGCGGCGACGCGCCCGTGCCGCCGTCGTGGCCGCTGATGTGAATCGTATCGGCATCAGCCTTCGCTACGCCGCTTGCGACGTAGCCGATCCCCGATTGCGCTACGAGTTTGACGCCGATTCGCGCGTGCGGCGCCGCGCGGCGCAGATCGTAGATCAGCTGCGCGAGATCCTCGATCGAGTAGATGTCGTGATGCGGGGGCGGCGAGATCAGCGCTTGTCCCGGCTGCGCGCCGCGCAATTTCGCGATCTCCGCCGTAACCTTGTGGCCGGGAATCTGGCCGCCTTCGCCGGGCTTCGAACCCTGCGCCATCTTGATCTCGATCTCGTCGGCGCTGGCCAAATACGTGACACCCAAGCCGAAACGGCCGGAGGCGACCTGCTTGATCTTGCTTCGGCCGCGATCGACGAGGCGGTCGTAGCGCTCGGGCTGCTCGCCGCCCTCGCCGGAGTTGCTCTTCGCTCCGATCCGGTTGGTCGCGCGGGCAATCGTCGCGTGAACTTCGGGGCCGAGCGCGCCGAGCGACATCGCGGCCGTCGCGAACTTCGTCACGATCGCCGCAATCGGCTCGACCTCATCGAGCGGAATCGGTTCGCGCAGCGGCACCGTCGTTAAGAGATCGCGGAGTGCGACCGGCTCGCGCGCTTCCATCGCGTCGGAAAGCGCCTCGAACGCGGCGTACTCGCCGCGCAGAGCGCTCGCGCGCAGATTCTTGATGACGTTCGGATCGAAGGCATGGCGCACGCCGTCGCGCCGAAAACGATACGTGCCCCGGTCCGGCAGCGATTGCTTGCCGTCGCGGGACGCATCGAACCAGGCGCGCACGTCGCCTTCCAAATCGACGAATCGCACGGCCGCCGCATGCGCCCTGATGCCCGGGAAGCAGAGATCGACGACGTCGCGATGCAAGCCGATCGATTCGAACGTTTGCGCCCCGATGTACGAACGCAGCGTGCAGATGCCGAGCTTCGCCATGATTTTCAAAAGGCCGGCGCGCAACCCGGTGAGATACGCGAGGCCATTACCTGCATCGCCTGCCGCGCGAAGGCCGAGCCACGGCGTGACGACGTTCGCGCCGACGCCGATCAGCGCGGCGACCGCGTGCGCGTCGCGCGCGTAGCCGTCGGCCGCTGCAATCGACGCCTGCATGCGCAGACCGCGCTGGACGAGACGCTGGTGGATCGCGCCGGACGCAAGCAACGCGGGGACCGTCGGACCTTCACAGCGATCGTCGAGGACGATCAGCGAGATGCCGCGGCGGACCGCTTTCTCGGCTTCGTCGCAGATCGCAAGCAGGCGCGCCTGCAGCGTGCTCTCGCCGAGCGCAAGCGGAATCGGAAGTTGCACGAGACGCGCGTCAAACCGTAGCGCATCAAAATCGAGTTCGGAGAGGACCGCGTGTCCGAGCGCGACGATCGAGCCCGCAGCCGGGATGTCGCCGTTGATGTCGCCCGAACCGACCCAGGCGCGCAGATCGAACACGAGCTTCTCGCGCAGCGGATCGATCGGCGGGTTGGTCACCTGCGCGAAACGCTCGCGCAGGTATTCGGCGACCGGCGCGCGCCGCTCGAAGAACGCGAGGTCCGCGTCGTCGCCCATCGACGCGGTCGGCTCGTTTGCGGAGGCGAGCACGCCGATGACGTCCTTAAGCTCCTCGCGGGTGCAGCCGAAGCGCAGCAACAGCGCGTTCGTATCGCCGGCCGCGACCGGCTCGACCCGATCGTGCAGCGGAAATTCCCAGCTCCGCACGACCTCGCGGAAATCGGCGCGCTCGCGCCGCTCGGCGCGAAACTGCTCGGTCGCAACGACTTCGCCCGAAGCGAAGCGCACGATCAGACGGCCGCCGGGTCCCAGGCGTCCGCGCTGCACGACCGCATCCGCGCCGAAATCGACGATGCCGGCTTCTGAAGCGCACAGCACTTTGCTCGCGGCCGTGCGGCACCAGCGCAGCGGCCGCAGCCCGGTGCGGTCGAGCGCGGCGCCGATCGTATCGCCGTCGGCGAACACGATTGCAGCCGGCCCGTCCCAGGGCTCGACGGTCGGGACGTGCGCGTCGTAATAGGCGCGCAAGCGCGGGTCGCTCGCCTCGATCGCGGGCGCGAGCATCATATCGACGCCCTCGTCGACGCGATAGCCGGCGCCGACCATCGCATCGACGCTCGTGTTGAAATCGTAGGAGTCGCTCGAGCCGGGCAGCGTCTTGATGCCGCGCGCTTCGAGCCAGGCGCGATTGCCCGTGATCGTGTTGATCTCGCCGTTGTGCGCGATGTGGCGGAACGGCTGGACCAAGCGCCACGAGGGCGACGTGTTCGTCGAGAAGCGTTGATGAAAGAGCGCGAAGCGTGACGCGAACAGCTCGTCGCGCAGATCGTCGAAGTAGGCGCCGAGCTCGTCGGAGGACAGCAGCGCCTTGTAGACGACCGAGGTCGAGGAGCACGAGAGCAACGAGGCGCTGGGGCCGAATTCACGCAGCGACTTCTCGATCATCCGCGCGGCCGTGCGCATCCGCTCGCGCACGTTGCCCGGGCCCATGTCGACCACGAGCTGTTCGAACGAGGGACGCGTCGTGCGCGCTTGCGCTCCGAGGATTTCTTCGTGCATGCCGGGCGTGCGCCAGCGCAGCGGCGTCACGTCGAGGGCATGGACGCGCGCTTCGATCGCGGCGCGCGCGGCCGCCGCCGCGTCGGGTTCGCGCGGCAAGAAGAGGCAGATCGCCGCCAAATGACTCGAGCTCGCGTGAAGATCGGCGCTCGCGAGTTCGCGCGCGAGCAGCTTGCGCGGCGTCTCGCAGAGGATCCCGGCGCCGTCGCCGGTGCGCCCGTCGGCAGCGCGTGCCCCGCGGTGGGTCATCGCCGCCACCGCCTGCAGCGCGAGCCGCACGAGCTCGTGGGTTGCGGGCCCACCGAGGTCCGCAAGGAAGCCGACCCCGCACGCGTCGTGTTCTTCGATGACGAATGGCGGAGCGGCGTGCAACGCGGAGGGCGATCCGGGCAGGCGCGGCATCTTCGCTTTAGACTTTATGGCCAACTCGACCGCCCGTCATTCGCCTTTTGGCTAATCAAGCTGCCGCGACGTTGAACCCGTCACGCGGTTTTTACGATCCAAAAGAGAAAAGCGCGCCCGTGCCTCCCAACCGGATTCTGATCGCAACGCCGCTCGAAGCCGATTTCGTAGCGCGCATCGCGGCCGCCGCGCCGGACGACGAGGTGCTGTTCGAGCCGGAGCTGCTCCCGCCGCCGCGCTATCCGAGCGATCATCGGGGGCCTCCGGACTGGGAGCGCGATGCCCCGGCGGAGGAACGCTGGCACGAGTTTTTGGCACGCGCCGAGATTCTTTACGGCGTCCCGCGCGATACCGCCGACGGTCTGCACGCGGCGCTCGAGCAAGCACCGCACGTCCGTTGGGTTCAGGCGACCTCCGCCGGCGCCGGCGAGCAGGTTCGGATGGCACGGCTTGCGCCGGAAGTCCTCGCGCGCATCATCTTCACGAGCGCGGCCGGCGTGCACGGCGGCATGCTCGCGGAATTCGTCTTCGGCGGGATCATCGCGCTGCGAAAGGATTTTCGGCGACTCGAACGGGCGCGAGCAAAGCGCGCGTGGCCGCACTTCGCCTCGGGCGAACTTGGGGGCTCGACGATTGCGATCGTCGGCATGGGGTCGATCGGCCTCACGACGGCGCGCATCGCACGCGGCTTCGGGATGCGCGTCCTCGCGGTGACGCGAACCGGCGCGCCGCACGAAGCAGCCGACGCGAGCTTTCCAACGGCGCAACTCGGCGACGCCTTTGCTGCGGCTGATGCCGTCGTCGTCACGCTTCCCGGAACCGAGCAAACCCGCCATCTCGTCGACCGCAATGCGCTCGCGCGTCTTCGGCCGAACGCAATCTTCTGCAACGTCGGCCGCGGGAGCGTCGTCGACCAGGCCGCACTGACGCTCGCCCTTCAAAGCGGTGCGATCGCCGGCGCCGTCCTCGACGTCTTCGATCCCGAGCCGCTGCCGCCCGAAGATCCGCTCTGGACGCTCGAAAACGTCGTCTTCAGCCCGCACACGATGGCCCTCTCCGAACGCGAGAACGAGCGCATCGTCGACCTCTTCTGCGACAATCTCCGTCGTTTCGCAAGCGGCGCCCCGCTACGAAACCGCATCGACACGGTGGAGTTTTACTAACGCCGCGAAGGCGTCGCGCCGCAGGAAGGGCGTCTCGCGCGGCCGCGGAAGAGGCCCAGGGCACACCCGGGCTCTTTGAGGTTGTGCTGTTTTCATTGGCAGGTTTATCGCAGAGGGATTCGGCGATGAGAGCAAAGGCGTTGGCGAGAGGGCTGTTCTTAAGTGCCACCGTGGTGGCTCTTTCGAACTGCGGCGGCTCGCGCCAGGCCGGTCCCATTCCACAGACGTTGTCGGCCGATCGCGCGGACTTCAAGAAGACGACGAATGCAGGGTCGACCGGTATGTGCTCCGTCTATGCCGGCTTTGGAACGCTTTCGGGATGTTACAACATGGACGAAGCGTCGGGGACGACGCTGATCGACAGCTCGAGCGCCGGCCATAACGGCACGATCTCCGCGAGCGGCGTCACCTACCAAGCAACGGGCTTGGCGACCAACAGCACCTACGCGTTGACCACCAACGGTTCTAGTGGTTCCCTAACCGGCGGCTTCACGCCGGCGACCGGTTCGTTCAGCATCGCTTTTTTTGTCGACGTGCTCGCCAACACCAGTAATTGGGGCCACCTGGCAGCGACCGGCAACCCGTGCGGCGGATGCACCGGGACCTCGGGATTCAGCATCGATCTCAATACGCCGAGCAATAACAACGATATCTTTGCCACCCTCGCTTACGGCAGCGGAACGGCGGTCGTCGATCCCGGCGATCGTGTGAACTTGAACGCACCCTATGGCGTGGTATTGACGTACAAC
>PMHP01000034.1:0-41224 GCA_003158195.1 Vulcanimicrobiota bacterium
TAGCTCAGTTGGTAGAGCAGCTGACTGTTAATCAGCGGGTCGTTGGTTCGAGTCCAACTTCGGGAGCCACGTTTTCATGTTGAAAAACTCCGCGGCCGCGGAGTTTTTCTTTGGCCGTCGCGCGGGTTCGTGCGTTCTGGGAACGGTCCAAGCGTATTCTCACCGGGTTTTCATACTCTGCGGTGGACGGATGCAACGAGAGCGACGCGTTCCGGGGTTTGACGTGACATGAAGAATTTTCTGGCGATTCTGGGGGCGGCCGCGGTGCTCTCGTTTGCGGCGCCGGCCCAAGCAGTCAACACCTCGGTCGCCGAGCCGACCACCGGCACGACCTTTCATACGGCGCTGCTCGCAGAGCAGCGTTTTGAAGCCGGGGAGATCAGCGGTACGATGCACGTCAGCATCTCGCCCGAGGGCATCGTGCAAGGCTACTATCGTTCCGACGACACGGGCAGGATGCAAATGGTTGTCGGCGGCGTCACGGGACGGGATATCTGGCTCGACATCGGCGGCGCACACGACATCCACATCGAGGGCACCTATCTGAACGGAACGATCGTCGGCTACACGTACCTCGACCAGCAGTACAAGTTCGAGGCGACGCCCACCTACGGCGTGTAGCGGTTACTGCGCGGCGGCAGCGCTTGTGACGCTGGCGTCGCCCGCGCGCGGGACGAGCTCGAGCAGACCGCGACGGTAGTCGAACGTCACGACGAAGTGGTCGAGCAATCCCGTGCCGACGTGGCCGTTGTACGAGATTTTCTTCGTCGCGCCGATGCGCTGCCGAGCGACGTCAAACGCCGCGATGCGCACGTGCGGGATCGTCCCGCTGACGCCCTCGCTGTTGCCGCCGATGCCGTTCACGGCCGTCTCGCCGCTCGGCGTGAAGAGCGACTGGTGCGCTTCGTAGTAGTCGTAGGCGAGGTCGATCGTGCCGTCGTCGCCGGTGTCGATTTGCAGCGGAACGGTCGCGCCTCCGAGACTGACGGGCACGACCGGCACGAAGTTCTCGAACGTAAGCGCGATGCCGGAGTCGTCGCTTCCGCCGCTCGGTGCGATCTGGACCTCGCGCTTCCCGAAATCGAGCGTGATTCGCGCGTGCGCGAAGACGTCCGCGCCTAAAATCGCATCGCATCCATATTGCGCGAGGTCGTGCAATACGACGTAATTCGCTGCCGGATAGACGGCGCCGCCGACGGTTAGCGCCGGTGCGCGCACGACGCCGGTCACGTACTGGCCGATCCCGTGGACGTCGTACGTTCCCGCAACCGGCTCGATCCCAAGTTTTTCGGACAACTCGAGGCTCATCGATAAGCCCGAATCGCCCGTATCGAGCAGGCACGACGCCGCTTGACCGCCGATCGTGCACGCTACGACCGGCTGCGCGCCGCCGCGAACGAGTTTCTGCATCGGAACCGTCGCTTCGCCCGCGGACAGGTCCGGGACGAGCCCGGCCGGGGCTTGGAGCGGCCCCTCGACGATCGTGCGCTCGACGTACTGGGTAAATTTTTCGCCGTTGAGCGAGATCGCAAACGGTAAGGTGACTTTGCCGCCGATCTTGCGCTGATCGCCGAACTCGAAAGCGTACCTATGTTCGTCGGAGATGACCCCGACGACGAGCCCGCTTGCCGGATCGATCACCACGTCGAGCAGCGCGCCTAACCGCGCTGCCACCGAGATGCGGCGATACTTTTGGCCGTCGCGCGACACGGGGTCGCGTTCGACGATGGTTCCGCCGTTTTTGCGGAAGGCGGGATCGGTGAACGCATACGAAGCGATCGCACGCAACGTCAGCTGCAAGCCGTCGACGCCGGACGTGAGCGGCAACGCGGTATCGTTGAAATTGGTTTCGTAGCTGCGCTCGCCGTCAAAAAAGAACCCGGTGCAGATGTCTTTCGCGCAGCTTCGCGCGTGATACTTAAGCCCTTGCGTTTCGGTCGTGACCTCGAAGGTCGTTCCGTCATGCACCTCGAGGGAGCGGCTCACGATGTGGAAACGATACGGGGCACCGCTAGCGGCGCGGGCTTTCGCGAGCAGTCCGTCGAGCGCGCCGTCCGGCGCGGGCGCGGCATCGCCCAGAGCCGCACCGGCAACGAAAAAGACGGCAGCGAGCGTCATGGCGAAGCGCATGGGCATGGCCTTCGAACTCGTCGACCGCTATCTTCTCGGCGAGGCCGTCTCCAAACCGGACGTGGTGGCGGCGATCCTGGCGGAGCGCTCGACGCAGCCTGCGGCGGCTCCATTTTATCGCGCTTTCGAAGCCGTCGGTGCGCGCGCTGCCGACGAATCCTTCATCGCTTTGCGTCTTGTTCTGGCCGGCAAGGCTGCCGAGGACGGCGCGGTCCGCCGGTTGCGGGCGCTGACCTCAATCGCCCGGGCCGGCCGTGCCGGCGATCGCGCGGGGCTTGCTTTGGTCCTTAAGCGCGATAGAGCGCTGCTTGAGGATTTGCCGGCGGCCTCGATCGATGTCCCCGAGGAGCGCGAGCGGCTGATCGCCGCCGCCAGCGCCGCGTATCGCGAGGCGCTCGCGTGACTGGGCGTGCCGACCATTCAAAGGTCAAAAGGAACGTCGGCTTCGACCAGCTACGTTACAGAGGCGCCATGCCTCGGTTATCGCTCGCTTTTCTCGCCGCCCTCGCCGTGCTCGCCTTTGCCGGCGCGTCGTCGACGAGAGCGGTCGTGCCGGCGGGTCCGGCTGCGACGGCCGTTGCGAGCGCCGCGCTTCCAACTTCGAGCGGCGACGATGCGCTGTTCGCCAAGAACGCCGGAACGATCCAGGGCCGGATTACGAGCATCGACTACCACACCGGCGTGATGGCGGTCGACGTCACGGGGGGCGGTGCGAAGAAGACCTACGACGTGCTGGTTGTACCGGGTACGAACATTCAGGGCGCGAAGGACTTCCACACGATCGCCGATTTGAAGAAGGGCGCGCGGGTTGAGGTGCTGATGAGCCAGCACGGCACGACGTACACGGCGCAGATCATCCGCCTCTTGTAGTGCAGCGCCCGGGCCGAATCGCGGGATCCGAGCTCGAGCGCCTTGCGGGCTCCGTGTTCTGCGTCGGCCTTCCCGGCGATCGCCTCACCGACGACGATCGCAAGAGCCTGGCGGCTCTGGGGCCAGGGGGGATCGTGCTCTTCGGACGCAACGTCTCGACGCTCGTAGCGACCCGAGCGCTCCTGCACGACGCACGCGAAGCGATCGGAGGCGATCGTCCGGCACTCGGCTGCGTCGATCAGGAGGGCGGCCGCGTCGTGCGCTTGCGCTTTGCCGCAGAGGCGCTGCCGTCGATGATGGCGCTCGGGGCGGCGGACGATGCGGAGCTCGCAGAACGCGCCGGCGGACGGCTCGCGAACGAATTGCGGGCAATTGGTGCGAACGTCAATTTCGCTCCGGTGCTCGATCTCGCGCTCGAGCAGCAGAGCTCGGTCGTCGGCGGCCGGGCCCTCGGGAGCGAGCCGCAAGCGGTCGCGCGCTTGGGTGCGGCGCTGGTGCGCGGCATGCAACGGCGTGGGGTCGTCGCGACCCCCAAGCACTTTCCCGGCCACGGCGCGACCGCCCGCGATTCGCACGTCGAGCTGCCGGTCATCGAGGCGGATCTTGCGACTTTGCGCTCGCGCGAACTCGTGCCGTTCGCCGCAGCGTTTGCGGCGGGCGCGCGCGCGGTGATGAGCGTGCACGTGGTCGTGCGGGCCTTGGATTCCGAACGCCCCGCGACGCTTTCACCGCGTATTCTCACCGTCTTATTGCGCGGAGAAATGGGGTTCGAGGGCGTCTGTTTCACCGATTGCCTGATGATGGACGCGATCGCCGGAACCGTGGGCACCGTCGAGGGAGCGGTGCAGGCGTTTGCCGCGGGCGCGGACGTTGCGCTAATCAGTCACGATCTTGCCTTGGCGTGCGCGGCGCGCGATGCGGTGGTCGCCGCCGTGTCGTCGGGAGTGTTGCCGCTCGCGCGATTGGAAGAAGCAGCGGCGCGGGTCGCGCGCTTGCAGTCGTCGGGGGCGGCGGCAGCACAACCGGTTGATTTTGTCGACGACGAGATCGCGCGCGAGATCGCGCGCCGCGGGCTACGGGTCGTGCGCGGAGAACCGCGGATCGACCGCGATCGCCCCGTGACCGTGATCTCGTTTGAAGGAGACGTCTCGGACGGGATCGCCAAGAGCAGTTCGCAGCGGCCCTCGCTCAGTCTCGCGCTGCGGCGCCGTCGCGCAAAAAGCGAACTGATGCGCGTGCCGCTTGCGCCGGACGACGCGATGCTCGAGATACTCCTCGAAGTCGCGCGCGCACAAGGCGACCGCCAATTCGTGCTCGTCGCACGGCGCGCGCACCGTTATCCGGCACAAAGCCGCGCGCTCGACGCGCTGCTGAGCGTCGCACCGGACGCAATTGCCGTCTCCGCGCTCGAACCGTTCGATCTTGAGGCCCTGAGCCGCGCGCACGCGCTCGTCTCCACGAACGGCGATGAAGCGGCGAACCTTGAGGCGCTCGCGGACCTGCTCGTTGGAAAGGCTCCCGAGGCCATGGGGGCGGGAAGGAGTCTGTAGCCTAAAAAGGCTAATATACCGGCCAAAAGGAGTCTCATCCATGGCACGTATGAATTGGATAGGCCGGCACGGCATTGCCGTCGCCGCTCTCGCGAGCGCGATCGGGTGTTCGGGTAGCCCGACTCCCGGAAAGGTCATTTGCCACGAGCCGTTGCTCCCTGTGGAGCAACTGCTGTATCCGATCCCGGGCGCTACGGGGGTTCCGACTGCTGCCGGCTCGCTCGTGTTCGGCGGGGCTCTTCCTGGGGGTTCGGTCGTACTGAGCGCAAACGGCGTGCAGACGAAGCTCGGGAATATGGTCGCGGCGCCCTCGCCGCTTCCGAGCCCGATGGCATCTCCGCAAGCCGGATGGGTGCTATCGTCGGCGCCGTACCCGGCGCTCGCCTCGGCAACGACGTACACCGTATTGGTCGTCCTTGACTTCGGCCCCGCGTGTCCGGTTACGGTTACTACCAAGGGCGAGTTTACGACGCAATGAAGATCGTAGCCGGAGTCGCGCTTGCGTCGGCAGCACTGACAACCGCGTGCTCGACACCGTCAGCAGGAATCGGGCCGCCGCACCCTTGTCCGGCGCTCGCGCTGGTCGCACCTCAGCTGCTCTATCCGATCCCCGGCGCAACCGGCGTTCCGACAGTGGCCGGGTCTCTCGTGGTCGCGGGCTCTTTGCCGTCGTCGATCGCCGTCGAGCTCGTTGCGCAAGGCGGCGTCACCCTCGATTTAGGCCCGCTGCGCGCCCCGCCCTCGCCGCTTCCGTCGCCGGAGGCGACGCCAACCAACCCGATGGCGACGCTCAACGGCGTCGCATATCCGGCGCTCGAGCCGGCGACGACGTACTCGGTTGCCTACCACGATACCGCGAAGGTCTGCCCGATACCGGTCGGCGGCAATACGGGGTCTTTCACGACGCAATAGGAATCCGGTCTGTCGTGGCCTGCGATGGGATCGTGCGCGCGGGGTTGGGAGAACGGTATACCGGTGCGGTGTTGCGCGTGGAGCGCGCAGGCGCAGCCGTTTTCGAGCGCGCGTATGGGCGCCTCGCCGCCGCGCCGGACGACGGCGACGTCGAGATAACGACGCGTTTCGATCTCGCCTCGCTCACGAAGGTCTTCGTTTCGACGCTCGCGCTGATCGCGGTCGACGAACGGCGGCTCGCGCTCGACGAACCGCTCGTTGCGTGGTTTCCCGATTGGCGCGGCACCGCTCACGAGCCGATCTCCCTGCGCATGCTGCTCGCGCACATCTCCGGCATGCAGTCGGGCGCCGACTATCGCGTGCTGACCTTCGAGAACGTGGAACGCTTCGCGCGCGAATGCCCGCTCGTTGCGCGGCCCGGCGAGCGCGTCATCTACAGCGACATCGGCTTCATCGTGCTCGGCGAGTTGCTCGCGCGTTGTTACGAGCGCTCTCTCGGAAGGCTCGCGAATGGGTTCGCGGCGCACTTGGGGCTGGAAGCGACTGCCTATCGACCGCGGAACGACGATCCTGCGACTTTTCCGGCGACCGAAGAAGACAACTGGCGTGGTCGCGTGCGCGGCAGCGTGCACGACGAAAAGGCGCATCTGATGAACGGGGTTGCGGGGCACGCCGGTCTGTTCGGGACGGCGCGTGACGTCGCCAAACTCGCCGAGGCGTACCTCGGCGTACTGCACGGGCGCGGCGGCGACGTCGTCTCGCCGGCACTCGCCCTCGAAGCGATCGTCGAGCACGGGGCGGACCCGGTGCTACGCCGCGGGCTCGGCTGGGCCCTCAAGACCAGCGACGAGAACTCGTGCGGTGCGCTGATGACGCAAGCGACCTTCGGACACACGGGCTTTACCGGCACCGTCGTTTGGGCCGATCCCATCCGCGACCTCTCCGTCGTGCTGCTGACGAACGCCGTCTACTACGGCCGTCGCGACCTGCGCGATCTGCGGGCAGCAGTCTGCGACGCCGCCGTTCGGGAGTTTGGCTAATGCGCGCGCTGGGCCTGATGTCGGGAACCTCGCTCGACGGCATCGATGCCGCGCTCGTCGACATTCGACCGCGCGGAGACGGCTATGCCCTCAAACCGATCCGTTTCGTCAGCGAGCCCTTCGCGCCCGAAATGCGTGCGCGTTTGCGCGCCGCGCTGCCGCCGAATGCGCCGCATCCCGCGGAGATCGCGGCGCTCGACGGCGCGCTCGGCGACCTCTTTGCCGCTGCGGCGAAGAACGCGGCGAACGGCGCAAGCGTCGACTATCTCGCGAGTCACGGTCTCACGCTCTTCCACCGCGGCGAAGCGGCGCAAACCTTGCAGATCGGCGATCCTTACCGCGTGCGCGATGCGTTCGGTGCGAGCGTCGTTTTCGATTTTCGTCGCGCGGATTGCGCGCTTGGGGGAAATGGCGCGCCGCTCGTGCCGTACGTCGACGCGCGCCTGTTCGCGTCTGCCCAGCGCAACGTGGTCGCGCTGAACCTCGGCGGGATCGCCAACGTCACCGTCCTGCCGCGCGGCTGCACCCCGCTCGACGCGATCGCCTGGGATACGGGTCCGGGTAACATGTTGATCGACGCACTACTGGTGCGTCGTACCAACGGTGCAGAGACGTTCGATCGCGACGGTGCGCTGGCCGCGCGCGGGAAGGTCGACGCGCGTGCGGTCGACGAACTCGTCGCGCGCGAAGCGTTTTATCTCGCGTTGCCACCGCCCAAATCGACCGGACGCGAACGGTTCGGCGACGGATTTCTCGAGGCGCACGCGGATGTGTTCGCGCGTCTCTCGCTCGAAGATGGGTGCGCGACCTTGTGTGCGTTCACGGTCGCGACGATCGGCGACAGTCTGGATGCGTACGGTCCGCCGAACGCGCGCGTGATCGCGAGCGGAGGCGGGACGCATAACGCGACCTTGATGCACTTCCTCGCGGAGCGCCTCGCGCGCAGCGGTTGCGACTTGGAGCGCAGCAACGCCTACGGCATCGACCCCGACGCAAAGGAAGCGATCGCCTTCGCCGTTCTCGGCTACGAAACGTTGCGCGGCCGCCCCGCGAGCCTCCCCGGCGCGACCGGTGCCCGGCACCCCGCCCTCCTCGGCGCGATCGCGCCCTCGGGGCTGGAAAAGCTCCTCGCGAAGATTCGCGAGGAATGTACGGCGAACGACCCGGGATGAGCGAACCGATCGCGGTCGGCGTGGACGCGGGAGGAACCGCGACCGTGGCGGCCCTCTCGCGCGGCGGCCGGTACGAGGCAAGCGTGAGCACGGGGCCTGCAAATCCGAGCTCGCGCGGGACATTCGCCGCCGCGACCGAGATTGCGAGCGCCGTTCGGCAGCTGACGCACGGAAGTGCCGCCCAAGCGCTGTTTGTCGCCGCCGCGGGTGCCGGGCGCGAAGACGCGCGCGATGCGCTCGTCGCTTCATTGCGGCTTGCGTTTCCGCAGACGCCGCACGTTGCGGTCGAGGACGACACGCGCGTCGCATTGCGGGCGGCTTTGCCCGAAGGCGACGGAATCGTCGTCATCGCCGGAACGGGCAGCGTCGCGTACGCCGAAAACGGTGCGCTCCGGACGCGCATCGGCGGTGCCGGGTATTTGCTGGGCGACGAAGGGTCGGCGTTTGCAATCGGTCTTGCCGCGACCAAACTCCTGGCCCGCGTTTACGACGGGCGCGGACGTCCCGACGAAACGACGGAAATGGCCGCCGCCGAACTCGATGCGCCCGATCGCGACGCGCTACTCGGCGCCGTTTACGGAACGCCGCTCGACGTCGCCCGCATCGCGTCGCTTGCTCCGAAAATCCTCGCGCTCGCCGGTGCGGGTAATCGCGCGAGCACGAAGATCGTGCAGGGTGCGGCTCAAGAGCTTGGCGATCTCGCACGCGCGGCGGCGCAGCAAAGCGGGTTGCAGGACGCCGAGCCGCCGGTCGTGTTCGCCGGCGGCCTGCTGCGCGAGAATTCGCTGCTCTCGTTTCTCTTGGAGACCCGGATTACGAACGAAATCCCGGGAGCGAGCGTCGTGCGCCTGCGCGACGAGCCGGCTCAGGCGGCGCTGCGATTCGCGGAAGAGCTCCTTTGACGGGCGGTCTTCCAAGCACGGAAACCGCCAATCCCGCGGCACGCGACCTCGATCTTATGGATAGTGAGGCGATCGTCGCGTTGCTCGCGCGCGAGCAATGCGCGGCTGCCTCCGCCGTGGAGCGCGCGACGCCGGCAATCGCGCGCGCCGTCGACGCGATCGTCGCGCGCCTGCGCGCCGGCGGACGCCTGCACTACGTCGGCGCGGGGACCTCGGGCCGCATCGCGACCCTCGATGCGGCCGAATGTCCGCCGACCTTCGGCACCCCGCCGTCACTAGTGGTCGCGCACGTCGCCGGCGGCGACGAGGCGCTCGTGCGCGCCGTCGAGGGCGCCGAAGACGACGGCGAGCGCGGCGTGCAAGCGATCCGTGATGCCGGCGCCGGGGATGCGGTCGTCGGCATCTCCGCGAGCGGCGGCGCCCCGTACGTCGTGCGGGCGGTGGCGGCCGCGCGCGAGCGGGGTGCGCTGACGATTGCGCTCACGAGCGTCGCTGCGTCGGCGCTCGCTGCCGCGGCCGAGCTCGCAATCGTCGTCGACACCGGAGCCGAACCGATCGCGGGCTCGACGCGGCTCAAAGCCGGCACCGCCGCGAAGCTCGTCCTCAACGCGCTCTCGACCGCAACGATGGTGCGGCTCGGCCGCGTTCACGACAACGTGATGGTCGACGTCGTCGCCTCCAACGCCAAGCTGCGCGCGCGAGCGATGCGTTTGGTGTGCGAGCTGGCCCTTGTGGACGAGCCGGCCGCGCACGAACTGCTCGAGGCTTCCGGCGGCAGCGTGAAAGTCGCGGTCGCGATGCATCGGCGCGGGGTTGACGCGGCGCGGGCGCGCGAGCTGCTCGCCCAGAGCGGCGGATTCTTGCGGCCGGTTCTCTAATGCGCCGCATCGAGCGGCTGCTGGTCGCCAATCGCGGCGAAATCGCGATCCGCGTACTGCGCGCCGCGACCGAACTCGGCATCGCGACGGTCTCGATCTATTCGCACGAGGACCGCTTTGCGCTGCACCGCTTCAAGGCGGACGAAAGTTATTTGGTCGGGGCTGGGCGTTCGCCCGTGCAGGCCTATCTCGACGCCGGGGACATCGTCCGAATCGCGCTCGAGGCGCGCGTCGATGCGATTCACCCCGGCTACGGGTTCCTCTCGGAGAATCCGGATTTCGCCGACGCCGTTCGCGCCGCCGGCATCGTCTTCGTCGGGCCGGCCTCCGCGACGATGCGGCGCTTCGGAAACAAAGTGTCGGCGCGCGCGCTCGCGCAGGAGGCGGGCGTTCCGGTCGTACCGGCGAGCGAAGCGCTGCCGCGCGACGAAACGGAGGCCGTGCGGGTCGCCGAGGGGATCGGCTTTCCGGTCATGCTCAAAGCGAGTTGGGGCGGCGGCGGCCGCGGCATGCGCGTGCTGACGAATGCGACGCAGATGCGCGAGCAGCTCGGCGGCGCGCGGGAAGAAGCGGGCGCCGCGTTCGGCAGCGACGAGCTGTTCGTCGAAAAGTACGTGGCCCGCGCGCGTCACGTCGAGGTCCAAGTTCTCGGAGATGGATTCGGAACGGTCGTTCACCTCGGCGAGCGCGATTGCACGGTGCAGCGCCGGCATCAAAAAGTCGTCGAGGAGGCGCCGCCGCGCAACTTGAGCGAGGAGCTGCGCGACGGGATGTCGGCGGCGGCGCTCGCGCTCGCACGCTCGGTCGGCTACGACAACGCGGGGACCGTCGAGTTTTTGGTCGACCTCGACGCCCGGCGCTTTTACTTCATGGAAGTCAATCCGCGCATTCAAGTCGAGCACACCGTGACCGAGGTGGTCACCGGGATCGACCTCGTGAAGGCGCAGATCCGGATCGCCGAGGGGGTTGCAATCGGGTCGCCAGAGAGCGGCGTGCCGCGCCAGGAAAATATCGTGTTGCGCGGGCACGCGATGCAGTGCCGCATCACGACGGAAGATCCGCTCCGCGGTTTCACCCCGACCTATGGGCAGATCACGGCGTACCGACCGGCGACCGGCTTCGGCGTACGGCTCGACGGCGGCACCGCGTATGCGGGCGCGGTCGTGACGCCGTTCTACGATTCGCTGCTCGAGAAGGTCACGGTCTGGGCGCCGGAGTTCGAGGAGACGCGCGCGCGCATGCTGCGAGCTCTGCGCGAGTTTCGAATTCGCGGGGTCACGACCAACGTGCCGTTCCTCGACGCACTGCTCGAAGACCCGGACTTTGTGAACGGCACGGTGACGACGCGTTTCCTCGACGAAAGCGCGGGGCTCATCGACATGCGCCGTTACCGCGATCGCGCGACGCGGATGCTGAGCTTCGTCGGCGAAACGATCGTCAACGGCAACCCGGAGGTGCGCGGCCGGCCGGCCGCCGAGGCCCGGGTCGAACCATCCGTTCCCCCGTCGCGAGGGCCCGAGCGTAAGCCCGGCACGCGGGACCGCTTGCTCGAACTCGGCCCCGAAGGTTTTTCGGCGTGGATGAAGGCCGAACGCCGCGCCCTCCTTACCGACACGACGTTCCGCGATGCACACCAATCGCTGCTCGCGACCCGCATGCGGACGCGCGATCTTCTGCGGATCGCACCGGCGTACGCTGAGTTCTTGCCGGAATTGTTCTCGATCGAATGTTGGGGCGGCGCGACCTTTGACGTCGCGATGCGTTTCCTCAAAGAGGATCCGTGGTGGCGTTTGCGCGCGCTGCGCCGCGCGATACCGAACGTGCTGCTCCAGATGCTCCTGCGCGGCGCGAACGCCGTCGGCTACACGAGCTATCCGGATAACGTCGTGCGCTATTTCGTGGCGCAGGCGGCCGAGGCCGGGGTCGACGTGTTCCGGATCTTCGATTCGCTCAATTGGGTCGAGAACATGCGCGTTTCGATCGATGCCGTCTTGGAGAGCGGCAAGCTCTGCGAGGCGGCACTGTGCTACACGGGCGACATCCTCGATCCGGCCCGTCCGAAGTACGACCTCGGGTACTATGTCGGGCTGGCCAAAGAACTCGAGGCGACGGGCGCGCACATTCTCGGAATCAAAGACATGGCGGGCCTGCTCAAACCCGAGGCGGCGCGCGTGCTCGTCACCGCGCTGCGCAGCGAAATCGGAATCCCAATCCATTTCCACACGCACGATACGAGCGGTAACAGCGGCGCGAGCGTGTTGGCCGCCCTCGAGGCCGGCATCGATGCCGTCGACGGTGCGATCGACGCGATGAGCGGGCTTACCTCGCAGCCGAACCTCGGCACGATCGCAGCCGCGCTGCGCTACGGTCCGCGCGATACCGGGCTCGACGCGGCCGCGATCTTCGAGATATCGACGTATTGGGAAGGCGTGCGGCGCTTCTACCGGCCGTTCGAGAGCGACATGCGCGCGGGCACGTCGGAGGTCTACGAGCACGAGATGCCGGGAGGACAGTACACGAACCTGCGCGAGCAAGCCCAAGGGATGCGTCTTGGCGAACGCTGGCCCGAGATCACCAAAACGTATGCGGCGGTCAATCGCATGTTCGGCGACATCGTGAAGGTGACGCCGTCCTCGAAAGTCGTCGGCGACATGGCGTTGTTCATGGTCGCGGGCGACCTGACGCAAGCGCAGGTCGAGGATCCCAATTTCGAAATCGCGTTCCCGCAATCGGTCGTCGAATATTTTCACGGCGATCTCGGTCAGCCGCCCGGCGGCTTCCCGCCGGCATTGCAGAAGAAGGTGCTCAAAGGGCAACCGCCGCTGACCGAGCGTCCGGGGGCGGCGCTTGCGCCGCTGGATCTCGCGGCTGCGCGCGCCGAGGCCGAGCATCTCGTCGAGCACGAGATCACCGACGCGGAACTGGCGTCGTACCTGATGTATCCGGCGGTGTTCGTCGAGTTCGCGAAGCATCGCGATACGTACGGCAACGTCGACAACCTCGAGACACCGGTGTTCTTCTACGGCATGAACGTCGGTCAGGAGGTCGCGATCGAACTCGAGCGCGGTAAGACGCTCTTCGTGCGCTACGCCGCACTCGGCGAGCCCGACGAAACCGGGCACCGCATCGTCTATTTCGAGCTCAACGGTCAGCCGCGCACCGTCTCGGTTCTCGACACGAGGCTCGTGGGCGTCAAAGCCCCCGCGCGCCGAGCCGAACCCGGAAATCCGCACCAGATCGGCGCTCCGATGCCCGGCCAAATCGTAAAAGTCACCACGTCAGCCGGCCGCAAGGTGCACAAGGGCGAGGCGCTGCTCACGATCGAGGCGATGAAGATGCAGACGATCGTCCACTCTTCCTCCGACGGCAAGGTCCGCGCCGTCCTGACACCGGTCGGCGCCCGCGTCGGCGCCGGCGACCTCCTCGTGGAGCTGGAATAGTCGCGGGGAGCCGACTGCCCGGCTGCTGCGTTGGTACAGCTGCAAGGATATTATTTTCAGACACGGGCACTACGCCTGAAACCAGTGTCCTTTTGCGCTGCTTTCGTTGCGAGGAGTCGGATGATGTTGTCTGCTAAACTTCGTTGGCGCGGTTGCTTGGCACGCGCGCTGGCCGCCGGAGCGCTTTCGTTTGCGACGCTCCACGGCGGGCCGGCCGGCGCAAGCACCCTCGTTCGCACGACGAGCGGCCCGGTAACCGGTTTCGTGTCGGGTAACGAGCTCAAATACTTGGGCATTCCGTATGCCGCACCGCCGGTCGGCGCACTTCGTTGGAAGCCGCCCGCCCCGGTCGCGCCCTGGAGCGCGCCGCTCGCGGCGACGCACTTCGGGCCGCACTGTCCGCAAGCCGCGAGCCCCTTCGGCAAGCCCTCCACGACCGAAGCGTGCCTCTTCCTCAACGTCTTCACTCCCGCTTCGCGTTGGTCGGTGCGCGCACGCCGTCCCGTCATGGTCTGGATACACGGCGGAGCGTTTGTCGTCGGCGAAAGCGACGACTACGATCCGGCGAAGCTCGTCGCGCGCGGCGTCGACGTCGTGACCCTGAACTATCGCCTGGGCGCGCTCGGCTTCCTCGCGCTTCCCTCGCTTGATGCCGAAGGGCATCTGTTTGCAAACTATGGGCTGCTCGATCAGCAAGCGGCGCTCGAATGGGTGCGGCGCAACATTGCGGCATTCGGCGGCGACCCGAACCGTGTGACGGTCTTTGGCGAATCGGCAGGCGGCGCCAGCGTGATGTCGCAGCTGGTTTCGCCGCTTGCGACGGGCACGTTCCAGCGCGCCATCATCGAAAGCGGTGCGTATGCGAACACGCCGACGCGGGCCGAGGCGGAGGCAACCGGAGCGGCCTACGCGACGGCTGAGGGTTGCGCGAGCCTGAGCGACGCTTGCATGCGCGGTCTTTCGGTGACCGCGCTCCTCGGCGACGAGCCAAGCGGCTACGTTCCGACCGTCGACGGGACGATCTTGCCCGTAAATCCGAAGGTCGCAATCGCGAACGGAACCTTCAATCGCGTCCCCGTGATCGACGGCTCCAACGGCGAAGAGTTCCGTCTCTTCACGGCCTTGGACTTCGATTTGGTTTCCGGCCCGATCACGGCGGCGACTTATCCGTATGCGCTCGCGGCGGAAGTCGGATCGGCCGCCGCGCCGCTGGTCCTCGCTCAGTATCCGCTGAGCGCGTATCCGACTCCGGATCTCGCGAACTCGGCCGCGCTCACGGACGGTACGTTCTCGTGCAATGCGCTATTCCTCGATCAGTCACTCTCGCACTACGTGCCCACGTTCGCCTATGAGTTCTCCGATGTGAACGCCCCCGAACTGTTCCTTCCACCGGTTTCGTTCCCGTACGAGGCGGCGCACGCGAGCGAAATTCAGTATCTCTTCAACGTCGCGGCCGCATTCCCGCAACCCTTAAGTGCCGAGCAGATGCGTCTGTCGAACTCGATGGTGCAGTTCTGGACAACCTTCGCCGCGTTCGGCAACCCCGTCATCGCGGACGGCACGCTGTGGTTCCCGTTCGTGCGCCAGATCGGCAATATGGTCGACCTGAATACGCCGCACGATGCCAACTTCACGAGCTTCAATACCGAACATCAGTGCGCGTTCTGGAACGCGCTCCTTATGCCGCCGACGCCGATGGCCGTGCAGGACCCGCGGCATCCCATGGTGCGCGGACGGTGACTTCACGGCTACCCCTCCGCTGCGCCCCAGAAGGCACGCAAGACTTCGGCGGCACGCGCCGGTTCGTGCAGCATCCACCAGTGCCCGACGCCCTCGAACGTATGCGTCTGCATCCCTAAGCTCTGTGCAAATGCTCGGGAGGCGGCGTGGCTGCCATATGGATCCGTCGCTCCGCCGATGAAGAGGCCGGGCACCGCCGGAACGGCCTCGGATTTCCATTCTGCCGAAACGTTCGGCGCAGACCGATAGAGCCGCAGGATGCAATCGTCGCGGACGGGGTCGGGGTGCGCGACGTGACTCGCGTACTCGGGCGTCATCCCGGCGGCTACGAGCCGGGCGGCGCGCTCGGCGACCGGACGCGCGGCGTTCGCCTGCATGAACGCCTCGCCCGCACCCGGCGTCTGCCAGACCTTCGCAAGATCGTGCCATTCGTACTTGCCGCTCGAGACGCTAATCGTGTCGCTCGCAAAGGTGTGCATCAGATCGGGACGGGTGAAGACCACCCGGTCGACGAGAATTCCGCCCCAGTCGTGTCCGACGAGATCGAACGGTTTGGGAACGTTCTCGAGTTCCCGGACGAGCCACGCGAGGTACGCCTCCTTCGTGGCGGAAAAATCGCTCGGAATCGGAGTTCCGAACCCCGGCAAATTGAGCGCTCGGGTTTCGCGATCGGTGATGTGCTCGCGCACGCCATCCCAAAGCGTAGCGTCTTCAGGGACGCCGTGGACGAAGACGACGGGCAGGGCCATTGGTTCACTCCGGCTTTCGCGGTTAGCGCGTAGCCGATGGTTGCTCGGCTGCGTTCTTACGCGCAGCCCGTACTACTTGCCGGGTGCTACAAATGCCTCGACGCCTCGTTTGCCGCGGAAGGCGAAGGGTCGAGCGCGCTACTTTTCGGCGCGGTACTGGTCGTATGACGAAAGCACGTTGCGAACGTACGCGCGCGTTTCGGCGGGGAGTTCGTCGTGCGCTATTGCCTCGGGACCCGCATTATAGGCGGCAACGGCCCGCGGAACGTCACCCCCGAAGCGTTGGAGGAGTTGCGCGAGATAGCGCGTTCCGCCGGCAATATTTTGCACGGGGTCATAGGCATCGCTTACGCCGATGCCTGCCGCCGTCGACGGCATCAGTTGCATCAGACCTTGCGCGCCGGCCTGCGAGGTTGCCGCCGGGTCGAAGCCGGATTCGTTTGCGATGATCGCTTTTACGAGCGCGGGATCTTCGCCGTTCGCCATCGCGGCGCGCGCGATGAGGCTTTCGAGTTGTGCCGGCGGGATCGGACTCTGACCCGCGGGAGCGGGTGTCGCTTCATACGGCGCATTCAGCAACGCTTGGAACGCGGCAACGCTCTGATCCCCAGGGCGAATCGGGGTCCCCGCATCTTGCGAGAGCTGCGCGATGCGGTACTCGACCGCAGCGACGTCGCTCGGTGCCCCCATCGCGTCGCTCATGAGGCGCGCAAGCGCGCGGCGAGCGCGCAAACGTCCGCGACCGTCTCGGCGGCTCCGAATGTGCGCGTACCGTGGTGGATGAGCGTCTCGAGATGTTCTTGGAGGGCGACCGCGCGTTCGAGTTCGGGGTCCGGCTGCACGAAGCCGAGTTCGCGCAACTCGCGCGTTGTTTCGAGCTGCGCGAGCGCACGCCTGATCGTTCCCGCTGCGCGGCGATGCTCGGGGCTCGTCACGGAGTCCATCGTGCGGCTCGCGCTCCCGACGACTTCGATCGCGGGAAACAAGCCCGCGCGTGCGCGCTTATGACACAGGACGATGTGACCGTCGAGTACGGCGCGCGCCGCGTCGGCCATCGGCTCGCGGTCGTCGGGCCCGTCGCAAAGGACCGTCCCGACCACGGTTAGGCTGCCGCCGTGCACGTTGCCGCCGCGCTCGAGCAGGCGCCCGAGTTCTGCGAAGACGCTCGGCGGGTAGCCGCCGCGGCCGACGCTCTCACCGTTGCGGGTGGCGATCTCGCGTGCGGCCGCCGCAAAGCGTGCGATGCTGTCGATCACGACCAGCACGTTAAGACCGCGGCGCCGTAACTGCGCACCCTGCGCCATTGCGACGTGCGCGGCACGGACGCGTTCGGCCGGAGGCCGATCGCTCGGGGCGCACACGATCGTCGCGTGCGCTGCGATCCGCTGCATCCAAGCGGCGGCCTCGCGTCCGCGCTCGCCGATCAAGCCGACGACGATCGCATCGGCATTCGCACCGCGGACGAGCATCTCGATGAGGAGCGACTTGCCGGTGGCGGGGCCGCCGAAAAGGCCGATCCGCGCGCCGCGGCCGATCGTGATGAGCCCGTCGATCGCCCTGATGCCGGTCCAAAACGGCCGCTCGATCGGGGCGCGGTCCGCAGCGGAGATCGGCGCATCGAGGACCGGAGCGCGCCGGCCCAAAATTTCGCCGCGCCCATCGAGCGGCTCACCCGAGGCCGAGATCGCGCGTCCTAAAAGGCGCATGCCGAGCGGTAGCGTTCCCCCGAGCGGATCGCTTTCGACCTCGTCGCCGATGCCGATGCCGGCTTGGGCGACGTGCGTCGAGAGGGCGACGAGATCCCGCTCGACCCGCGTCACCGTGGCCGCAATTGCGCCCTGCGGCGGCTTGATCCGAACGGTTTCGCCCACGCGAGCATTCGGGAGCGTGGCGAGCACCGCGTTTTCCAGAGCCGCCGTAACGCGGCCGCGCCGCGTCGCCAGCATCATATTGCGACGCGATGCAACGCGAGCATCGTCTCGAGCCGAGTAGCGAGCGCGGCGTCGTAGTGCCCGTGATCGATTTGAACGGTGAAGTCGCCCGCGCGAAGGTTCGGATCGATTTCCAGCGGCCAGCGGTCGCCCAAACGAGCGGCATCGCTCTTCGAAACGCGAACTTTAAGACGGGTCCGGTCGGAGAACTCGTCCATCGCTTGCTCGATCAGCGCCTCGATGTCCGAGGGTGCGGCGCACAGCTCGCGTGCGAGCACCCGAGCGGCAAGATCCGCGAGCACCGTTTCCGCACTTTCTTCCAATCGTTCGGTTGCCCGTGCGCGTAAACGGCCGAGTTCTGCGACGAATCCGTCGAGCAGGTCGATGATGCGTTCGTCGGCGTGCTCGTCGCTCGCGGCCTTCGCTACAGCGCTCGGGGAAGGCTCGGCGTGCGGGGGCGGCGCCGCGCTCGGTTTCGGCGTCACGGGCGCTGCGAAGATCGAGGCGAGGCTGCGAAATGCGTCAGGCACGGCCGACCGAACCGGAAAGATCTCCCGCGACGTCGACGCCGAGTGGCGAGCGCGGACGAGCGAGCCGCCCAATAATTTCGCGACGAACCTCGGTGGGATACAAATCCAGCACGGCTGCAGCGGTCGGCGTCGGCAAACCGGCGATGACCGTCGCGGCGGTGTGCGGCGGTTCGCCGCAGAGAGCGCGATGGATCGATTCAGGCGGAAGCTGCGCGTCGACCGTGATTGGGGGGCTCGCGGGCGCGCGCGCGGCCTTCGCTTGGTCGACGAAGGAGAGAATGATGCGCGCGAGGGGTTTTGCCAGCAGTAACATGAGGCCGAGCCACGCCAAGGCGATGATCGCGGGCGGCAGCGCCGGCAAGTAGGTTGCGAGTAGTGAGTGCCAGGGCGAGCCCGGTTGCGCCGGTGCGACGGCACTGCCTGCGTTCGCCGCCAGCGTAATCGGCTGCACGGTGACCGTGTCGCCGCGCGCGTAGTTGATGCCGGCGGCCGTCTCGACGAGCGCACGAATCTGCGGTATTTGCGCCGTCAGGCGCTGATCGAGGAACACGGCGACGGACACCCGCTGGAGCGTGCCCGGGGCGCTTTGCGTCTCGCTTTGGACGAGATCGCTGCCGGCGTCTGCATTCGACTGCACCTTCGAGTACTGCTTCTTGCCGTTCTGGTACCGCTCGTTGACGCTCGAGTTCGAAATCGGTTGAGCGAGCGCCGGCGTCCGCTTCGTCTCGAGTTGCACGTTCGTACGCCCGTCGACGTCGACGTGGGCGCGCACGATCGCGTGGCCCGCGCCGAGCATTTGGTCGAGTGCGCTTTGGATCGAACCCGCAAGCGCGCTCGCTTCGCCCTCACCACTGGTCGGCCGGCCGCTCAGCGCAACGCCGCGATCGTCGAGTACCGCAACGTGATCCGGGTCGAGCCCTGGGACGGCTGCGGCAACGAACGTTTTAATGCCGTTGACGGTCTCGGGTGAAAGGACGACGTTCGGTTCGAGGGTGAGGCGAACGCTCGCGCTTGCCGCGTGCGACTGCTGGTCCGCGAAGTATCCGGGGCTCGCCGGCGCGATGATGACGATCGCATCGGAAATCCCCGTGATCCCGCGCAAGCCGAGCTCGAGATCGCCGGCCAGCCCGTCGCGGCTTTGCGCGTCGAGCACGGACTGCGGGGTCAGCGCACCGACTTTGGCGAGCGTCTCGTTGGAATCGGCGATGTGCGGCCGCGGCACGCCCGCAAGCGACAGCCGAAGCAAAACCTCGTTGCGGCTCCTCGAAGCGACGCGCACGTTGTCGCTCTCCGCGGTATACGGAACGTTCCAGGCGGCCAAGTGCGTCTCGACGTCGGCGAGCTGCTCGGGAAGCAGCGGACGGGCGAACAGCGCCGACTGGGCATCGCGCGAAAAGAAAAAGACCGAGAGCGCGACGAGCAGCGCAGCCCCGGAAATGCCGATCACAATCCGCGTTCGCATCGGCAATTGCAGCCAGTGGTTGAGGACGGACGCGCTCATCGATCGGTGCCTTTCGATAACTTACAACTGAATCTGCGAGAGCGTAGTGAGCGATTGCGCGATCCGCGCCGTGGCGGCTGACGCCACCGAAACCAGAGCGTCCGCTTTGGCTCGCTCGAACACCATTTCTTGAAGGCCGCCCGTGCCCGCGACGAACGCATTCTCGGCCTGCTCGGCTCGTTCGAGCGCAGCTCCTCCGCTACGGAGCACGTCGAGCACTCCAGTGAATCCGAGGCTCGAACCGGCGTTGTCGCGCGGCGACGGATCGTCGTCCGTGACGGATTGCCCGGCGCTCGGCAGTTCCAGAGGGTGGAAATCTTGCGGCCCAGGCAATGCCCCAATGGCTTCGATCATCATAGGCGCCCCATATCGACCGTGCGTTCAAAAAGGCGTTTGCCGACATCAAATACCGATGCGTCGGCCTCATACGCGCGTTGCGCGTCCATAACGTTGATCATCTCGGAAATCGAATCGATCGGCGCGGCGCTCGGGCGAACGCCGGTAAAGGCAACAACCTGGCCGCCGCCGTCATCTTGACTTCCCCAAACACCGCCCTGATCGCCGTCGAACGTTTCGTCGAGCCGCGCTTCGATTGCGGCGACGGGAGATTCTCCCGCGTCCTGCTGGGTCGCGAGCGTGGAGGCGAACTGGGGAACGAGCCCGTGCACGGGATGGCGCACGTCGCCGGTTGCGGAGAGCGCGACGTTGCGCGCATCGACGTCCATTGCCGCGCGCTGCGCTTGCATGCCGCTTGCCGCCGCGCCAAAAATGTCGAAGTCGTTCACCGCATCTCACTTTGTGCGGCGACTTTGATCTCTTCGAAGCGCGAGTGGGCCGCGCCGAGCAGCGCTTCGGTGAAGAGCTCCCGGCGAACCGTTTCCTTCATCGGAGCCTCGAAACTTTGGCTCGACGACGGGCCCGTCATTGCGGTCGCGAGGCGCGCGGCCGCGGCGCCGATGCCGGCACGTCCGGCTGCTGCTGCGGCTTCGAGATTGCCGATATCCATCGTTCCTCCAAGAGTCGGTGATCCGATCGTAGGCATCAATTATGAAATGACGATGGGAGGAGTATGACCGGAGCATTCCGGTTCGAGGCGTTTGCATCGTCGAGCGCGCGTTCTTCGCGGCATTCAACGTCCGCGACGTACGCCGCATGTGCCCGCTCGCGCAGCATCATCAGCCGCCGATGTTCGCGCCGCGCGGCAGCCCACGTCGCGCGCGACGCGGCTTCACGATCGCACGCTCGTTCTTCGATCGTGTCTTGCCGGGCGATGCCGGCTGCGAGCAAGTCGAGATGCGTGAACAGCTCGCGAATCGCACCCGGTTCGAGGTTCGCCCCGGCCGATGTGAACCTGCGAGCCACTCGGGCCCGCTCCGCGCGCAACTCGGCGGCACGCTCGCGCTCTCGAGCGCGCGTCCGCGCCGCGGCGAGCAGTGCGGCATGTGCTTCGCTCTCTTCGCGCTCGCGCCGGTCGAGCAACGGCTGCAAGCGAAAATGGAAACGACCCATCAGGTCTCTCCGGACAGCGATTCCGGCTCGAGCACAGGGGACGGCTTCGACTCAATGCGCGGCAGCACGTGCTGGTCCCGCGACGCAATGGTGAGGCTCATCCCGGTGCGCTTCACGACGTCATTCTCGTACCACACCTGGTCGCCGTCGCGCAGGACGAGATCGACCAGGACCCGGCCGTTGCGCGAGTACGTCGTCGCCGAAACGACGCAGAGCTGCTTGTACTTGTTCGCTAGCGCGTGCATGACGTATCGCCGCACCTCGCGGAGGGTAGCGAGTGGACGCGCGTGCGGGCTACGAGCCGCTGCGTGCTCGGATGACGTACGTACGGCGCTTGGCACCTCGGCTACGATAACGGGCACCGCAGCGTGCTTTCGCAGCCCTGACTTGACGGCGGTTATTCGTCGCGCCGCGATCGCGCGCGATTCCCGGCGACGTCGCTGCGGCGCTGGCCGCTTCGCGATCGCGGTACGTGCGTGCTCGACGCGGATTGGGGTTGAAACTTTATGCGTTGTCAGTAGGGGCGGTGCCGCCGCTCGGTCGTCCTGCGGCTCGAGCGGAATTGCCGCGACCGCGGTCGCAGTCACGGCCGGCGCGGTGAGCGGCGCCGCGGCGTCGAGGTTCGCATCGTCGGCATTGAGCGCGTACGTCCCGCCCACGTCGACGGCAAAGAGCGCCCCCGACAGGGCCAGCAATGCAGCGCCGAGCGTCGTCGGCGTAGAGGCGGTGAAATTTTTCGGCGACATCGCACCTCCAGGAAGAGCGTGCTTCGACGTTACGACCGCGATGTGGACGCCGTGTGGACAAAATACGTTAGAAACGCGCGTAAATCGGCGCCTTTTCAAAAGAGTGCCATAAGAGTGCCCCATGCGGCATATTTCTAGCGCTACGCGAACACATTCGGGTAACATTTAAAGCTCATTAAAGAGCGAGGAAGCCCGCGCAGACGTTAGAAAAAAACAGAGAGAAAACAGCCCCCAACCCCGACCCCTCCTCGGTACGACAACACGCAAGAAAATTGTTCTCGAGGTGAGATATGCCGACGCCGCGCATCATTGTTGCCGACGACGATCCTGCCGTCCGCGAGCTAATTACGTTCCATCTCAACAGCGAGGGGTTTTCGACCGTTGCAGCCGGCGACGGGTGCGCCGCGTTGCGCCACATTCGGGAAGGCGCCGAGCTTGCGATCATCGATCTTGGGCTGCCGGTCGTCGACGGGTTCGGCGTGCTGCGCACCCTGCGCCGCGAAAATCTTGCGCTTCCCGTCGTCGTGCTGACGGGACGGACCGAGGAAATCGATCGCGTCGTCACCTTCGAACTCGGCGCCGAGGATTTCATGGTCAAGCCGTTCTTCGCGCGGGAGATCGTTTGCCGGATCCGCGTGATTCTGCGACGCAAGGGCGGGGAAGCCGAGCTCGGACCGCGCGTGCTTCGGTATGGCCGGCTCGAGATCGACGAAGGCGCGCGGGTGGCGCGGGTCGACGGAATCGACGCAGAGCTGCGACCGCGCGAGTTTAGCCTGCTGCTCGTGCTCGCTCACAACCCCGGTGTCGCGTTGGAACGCAAGACGCTCCTGCAGAAGGCATGGGGATACGACTTCGATGGCGACGAGCGCACGATCGACAGTCACATCCGGCGCATTCGGACGAAACTCGAAGAGAAGCTGAACCTTCCGGGCTGCGTTTCGACGATATATGGATACGGATACAAGTTCGAAGCCGCGTGATCCGGACATACCGGTAAAGTTTGCCGCGGCACTTGCGAACGCACGGGGCGAGCGCGTCGTCTTTGCGCTTCGGGCCCTCGATCTGGAACGGATTGCGTGGCGCGAAGGCCGGTCGCGCGCGCTCTTGCGGGAACGCCGGGCGGCGGACGCGTTCGCTGACGTCTGCCGGCGCACGCTACGTGAGGTCGATACGACGGCCCACGCGCCGGGCAGCGATCTGTTCCTCGCCGCGCTGCTCGGACCCGTCCCCAAACCGGATCTTCCGCGGACGGCACGAACCGTGCTCGCGGAGATCGTCCGCCGGTTCGGCGAGTCGACGGGTTTCGAACTCGAGTATGGCTGGACGGTCTACGAGCCTGGCCCCGATCCCGCTTCGGCGCTGCATACCGCCGTTGGCGCCGCCTTCGAGCGCGGCCGGCGCGAAAGCGAGCGCTTTGCATTTTTCGCCCAACTCGGCCACGAAATGCGTACCCCGCTCATGTCGATCGACGGATACCTGCGCACCGTGCTCGAGTCGGATCTCCAGGACTCGATTCGGCGGCACTTCATCGAAGTCGCTCAGCTCGAAGCGACGAGGCTCCAACGCCTGGTCGAGAGCATGTACGCGCTGTCGGTCATCGACCTCGACGCCGATCTCGCGCACGACGTAACCTGCGACGCGCAGAATGCGATCGAACGCGCTTGCGACGCCATCTATCCGACCGCCGCACGGCGGGGCACAAGCTTGCAGCTCTGCAGCCGCGTCGAGTTCGCGATTCCACTGGCAGCCGAGCACGCCGTCGGCGTCTTCGTCGGCTTGTTGGAAAACGCGGTGAAGCATGGGCGCGAGCGTGGCCGGATCGAGGTACGTCTACAGGTAAGCGGCGACGATCTCGAGGTCACCTTCGACGACGACGGGCCGGGACTCGCTCAAGCCGAGGGCTCGGACATTTTCGAGCCGCGCGTGCGCGGCCGGGACACCGTAGCGCCGGGTCAGGGACTCGGCCTTTCCATCGTTCGCAGGACGGTCGAGCGTGCCGGCGGCGACGTGCGCGCCGAGCGTTCGCCGCTTGGCGGAGCTCGCTTCGTCGTGCGCTTCCCGAGTGCAAGTGCACTTCGAGATCAATCGATTCGGTTTGCCCCGGAATGCCATACGCCTATCATATTGCGGTCACCGTAAGGGCAAGGTTGCGCGTTACGCTCCGGTCGTAGCTCGACATCTACGACGTGCGCAGGCCGTATGCGCACAGAGGAGCGACCGTGAACGAGATCGCCGCGCCGCGCGAGCGAATAGAAACGCCGACGCCTTCAGTCTATACCGATCGCGCCGCGCTTTCGGAAGCGTGGTACCGCGCTCTTTACGGCGCGCCCACGAGCACGCGACGCGCGAGCGCTCCCGCCGCGCTCGGGATGCAGCCCCAGGGTACGAGCGGCGCGCCGCAGGCGCGTAACGCACAAACGCAGCCGGCCTCAACGAGCGCGCGCGTTGCGGCGCCGAATGCCGTGTCCGCGCAACGCCAATTTGGAGGCGCCGTCGCCTACCGGTCTCGTGCTGCGCGAACGGTTGATTCCCCGCCGCCGGCATCGCCGTGGCGCGAGGCGGTCGCGCGGCGCCTGACGTTCCGTCTTGCGCTTGCAGACGGCGGTAGCGTCGATCTGCTCGTGCAGCAGCGTGGCAGGCGCGTTCACATTCTCGCCGTCGCTGACGATAAGAGCGCGACGCGGGCCGCTGCAGCGCTGCGTCGCGCCCATCACGCGCTGCTGTTGCAGGGCGTTCGCGTTGCTCTCGATTCTCGCCGGAAAGGACTGTCATGATCGATCCAGGCCCTTCGCGTGCTTTGGCCGAGGCCGCAGCGCGTGCTCAGGAGATGATGCACGCGTACCAACCTGGCTACGAAACGCAGGATGACCAGATTCGCAGTGCCATCCTGGCACGACCCGAACCATCGACCGACCCGATGAGCGTCGCAGCTCCCGAGGGTTCGTACTTCATCGGCCTCGATTCGAGCGGACAGAAGTTCTATTCGCGCGACGGCGGGTTTGGCATCGTGGGCGGAAAGCTCACCTGGTCGGATGGTTCCGCCGTTCTCGGATACCCGGCCAAAGCGGCTGCCGGCGCAGCCCCGCAGCGGCTCGTGGCGGATCCCGTCGATGCAGCACTGGGCCGCATCGCCGACCCGCGCGTCGAGGCCGACGGCGCGGTCGTCTATTCGCGTAGCTCCATCGATCCGAAGACCGGCAAGTCGGTACCTGAAAAAGTCGTCGTCGGGACCGTGGCGCTCGCTCGTTTTCCCGCAGGAACCGCTCTCGGTCGCATAACCGCGAACCGCGTTAGCGCACCTGCCGGGATCGCGCCCACGACCGCATCCCCGGGCGCGGCCGCTTTCGGGAAGCTCGCCGTCAAGATGCGCGATGTTGGCTCGATCGATTTTAACGCCGGGCTCAATCAGATGCGGGAAGCCTACCTCGCGCTCGACGCAATGAGCGCCGACGCGCGCGTCGAGGACCACACCGCGCATGTTGCGATGGACCTCATTAAGTGATTACTTCGCTACGCTTCAAGCGCGAGCCGAGCGGAGTCTGCGATGGTCGATTCGTGCGTGAGGCACGATTCGAGCGGGTGACCGATCTGCAACTCTCGACCGTGTGCCTCGCGGCCAACCGCGCGCGAGACCAGCTGTCGCTCTTGCTCGGACGGGAGCTGACGCTGGACGTTTTCGCGCCTTCCCTCGTGCGCAACCACTCGGGCGACGTGCTGTTCAGCGACGGCATCTTCTACGTCGCCTCCGGCTCGATTTGCGACGCCTACATCGTCTTTCGCGATCGCGACGGGCATCGCTTGGCGGCGAGTGCGTTTGGCGAGGATTGCAACGACCCGAGCGGCCCGCTCTCGGCGCTCGAAGAGCGCGCGCTCGAACGGATTGCGAACGAAATCGCGCGGCTCTGCGGACCGTTCTGCGGCGATGTCGCCAAGGTGAAGCGTGGCTCGCTCGAGGAGCCGCCCGTCTGCGTCACGTATTTCGAATTGCGCATTACGGCACCGCTCGATGCCGTTATCGGAATCGGACTTTCAAAGGATCCCGGACCTGCGTTCGGCACGACGATCGATCGGCCGACGCTCGCCGGCGTGACCCTCGAAGTGCGTGCCGAATTCGGGCAGGCACGCCTCGATGCGATCGCCGTGGCGCGCTGGGCCGTCGGGACGATCGTGCGGCTCGACACGAAAATCGGCGCGCCCACGACGCTTAAGGTCGGCAACATCGCGATCGCCACCGGCGACTGCGGCATTCGCGCGGAGAGCAATGCCGTGGCCATTACATCTACCGCGCTAAGCGATGCCAAAGCGCCCGCCGTCGCAAGCGACGCATCCGGCATTTCGAAGGAGGCAGCTCGATGACCACTTCCGAGGCTCACGACAATTTTGATTTGCTGATGCGCGTTCCGTTGCAGATCACGGCGCAGCTCGGCGCATGCACCTTGACGATCGAAGAGATTCTCAAACTTGGAGCGGGGGCGATCGTGGACCTCAACCGCGCGGCCGGCAGCCCGATCGACCTGCTGGTCAACGATAAGGTCGTCGCCCGCGGCGAGATCGTCGCCCTTGGCGAGAATTTCGGCGTCCGGATCACCGAGCTCGTTGCGAATCGCTGAACCGTGAACCCCTCACTCTTCAACCTGCCCTCCGGCCACGCGGCGCTCCCACTCGACGTACTCGGGGGCTTGGCAATCCTCGCCATCGCTCCGCTCTTGCTCGTCATGACGACCTCGTTCGTCCGCATCGTGGTCGTGCTGGGGCTCGTGCGCTCGGCAATCGGAGCGCAGGCGTTGCCGCCGAACATCGTCTTGATCGGCGTCTCCCTGGCATTGACGTTCGTCGTGATGACGCCGACGATTGCGCAGATCTCGCACGATTCGCTCGAGCCCTACAGCCACGGTAAGCTGACGCAGGCCCAGCTCGTTACACGCGGCGTCGTCCCGCTCCGCGAGTTCATGCTTCGCCAAACCCGGAAAAAGGATCTGGAGCTCTTCGAGCGGGTCGCCCACGTACCGGAAGCAGCGCCCGCGCAGTTAGGTATTTCCGTTGTCATGCCGGCTTTTGTCGTCGGTGAGCTGCGCAATGCGTTCGCGATTGGGTTCGCGCTCTATCTGCCGTTTCTCGCGATCGATCTCGCGGTCGCATCCATTTTGATGGGACTTGGGATGTTCATGTTGAGTCCGCCGGTGATTTCACTGCCGTGCAAGCTGCTGCTCTTCGTGATGGTCGATGGGTGGTCGCTCGTGTGCGGCGGCGTGACGAGCAGCTTTCGGTGAGAGTCGTGAGGGTAATGTCGTAATGAACGCAATCCACTGGATGGCGAGCGCAATGCTCGCCGCCAAAGTCAAGCTCGAGGTCGCGGCCGACAATCTTGCGAATGCGTCGAGCGACGGTTTCCATAAGCACGTGGCGCGCACGAGCGCCGGGCCAGACGGCCTGGCGACGTCGACGGCCCTCTCGAGCGAGAGGGGCGCGACTCGCTACACCGGTCGCACGATGGATCTCGCTCTCCTCGGAGGCGGAACGTTCTCGGTCGCGCCGGGGCGCAACGCGAAGCTCGCACAGCCGACGCGGACGGGCGCCTTCATGTGCGACCGTGAGGGCTACGTCGTCGATCAGCAGGGCCGCACGTTGATCGGTAAGGACGGGAATCTCGTGCGCTTGCCGCACGCGATGCCGATCGAGCCGGACGGGACGTGGCGCGACGGCGGCCGGATCGTCGCACGACTCGCATTGCCGGCGGGTACCACCGTGCGCAGTGGATTTCTCGAGGGCTCGAACGTGAACGCGATCGGCGAGATGATCGACGTGATCGATGCGCAGCGTGCCTTCGAGACGGCGCAAAAGACGCTGTCTGCGCTCGACGAGGCGCGCTCGAAGGCAGCTAACGAGGTGGGGAGATTCAAATGAACCGAGCGATGTTTGCGGCGGCGACCGGGATGGCTGCGCAGCAGTCCAATCTCGAAACGATCGCCGACAACCTGGCCAATGCCGAACTTCCCGGCTTTAAAGGAAGTACCGAAACCTTCGCCGCGCTAACCGACGGCCAAAACGGCCTCGGGACCGTCGCTACGGGCAAACATCTCGTCTTCGAGCAGGGAGAACTCGCGAAGGCGGGCGGCCCGTTCGACGTCGCGCTCGACGGTCCGGGGTTCTTCGCGCTCGAACGGCCGGACGGAAAATTCGTCTACACGCGCAACGGCCAATTCCACCGTGCGCCCGACGGTGCCGTCCGCAACGCCGACGGTTATGCGCTCGTCGGGGTCAGGATTCCGCAGGCGGCTCTTAGCGTTAACGTCGAGCCCGACGGGAAAACCTACGTCGACACCGCGACGGCAAAGCACACGTTCGTCGGGCGCATCCGGCCTGCGGAGTTCGTATCGCCGGAGAGCCTGCGGGTTGCCGGTTCCAACGTATTTGAGGCGACGAGCGCATCGGGGCCGCCGTCGTACGTTGACGCCGGCCGCGACGGCGCCCCGAAGTTGGCCTTCGGCATGCTCGAGCGTTCGAACGTGTCGGTTGTCGAAGCGATGATGGAGATCCTTGCCGCACAACGCGCCTACGAGGCGAATGCCAAGGGCGTGCAGGCGGCGGATGAGATGCTGCGTGTTGCCAATAACATCGAGCGCAGTTAACCCCGCGGCCGCCGCGGCCGGCGAGCCGGTAGCCGCGGAGCGGGCAAAGGCCGATCCGGACGCTGCCGCCGCGCAGTTCGAAGGCATGCTGTTCGCAAGCGCGCTCGCGCCGCTCTCAAAGGACCTTGGGGTCCTCGGCGACGTCCTGACCGATGCGGTGGGGACGGCGGTAGCGCGCGGACAACACGATCAGTTCTATCACTACCTGAGAACGCTCGTCGATGCCGCAAAAACCGAAGGCGCGGGATCGACATGACCGCACAAGAGCGCGAAGCGACGATCCTACGGCTGCAGCCCGTTGTCAGGCGCATCGCACTCGCCGAATCGCGTCGCATTCCCCGCGTCGAACTCGACGATCTCATCAGCGACGGCTATCTCGGACTGATCGTCGCGGTCGACACCTACGAGCCGGAGCGCGGCATGTCGCTCGACCGCTACGCGCGCCGCAAGATTCTTTACGCTATGCTCGACGGCGTCCGGCGTAACGATTGCGCCTCGCAGCTTGCGCGACGCGTACTCAAGAGCGCCGAGACCGATCGGTACTCGTTCGCGGTGCGGGTCGGCCGGATGCCTTCGCGCCGAGAGCTCGAGCAACGTCACCCGAGGCTGCGCTACGCCCAGCGCAGCGCGCAGTTGCGGCAACCGCTATCGATCGATGCGGCGATGCCGATTGACGCGCTCGTCCCACTCGATTGGGATGCCGATCCGGCTTCGATGGTGTGCGCCGTGGAAACGCGGGCGGCCGTACGCAAGGCTCTGGGTCGCCTGCCTGCGCGTCACCGGGAATTGCTCGGCCTTTACTACGGGGGCTCACGTCTCGAGGATCTCGCCCAAAGGTTCACGTTGACGAAACAGCGCGTCGCCCAGTTGCGGGATCACGCGCTTAAGACCGTTCGCCGGCAGGTTGCGGCATCATGAGCAAGCGCGCGGGCGTCGTTCGCCGGCTCGGTGGCGAAACCGTCACTGGGCTTGCTGGAAGCGCGGAAGCTGCAGCGCTGTCCGCCGAGGTCGGCGAACTCGACGCGAGCGGCGCGATCGTTCTGCCACGCGATCATCCCAAGTGGATGCGCGACCGGTTCACGATTACTGCGGCCACCAAAGCGTGGCTTGGCCGGATCAAACCGCTCGTGATCCGGGTGTTCAGTTTTTGGGATCACCGCGTCCACCGGCTTACGACCGAAGACGGCACGATCGAGGTCGATGTCAGCGGCTCGTATCGGTGTGATTCTTCGCCGCTCTCCCTTGAAAAACGTCTCGGATAAACGATAGGTTCGATAGAGATCGATCCGTCAGAAAAGTTCACTAGCATACCGTCCTTAAGGAGCATGCATCATGGCCTCTAGCACGCCGATTAACTCAAGCCCGATCACCCAAGAAGAAGCGATCTTTAACGCGGAGATGGCTTTACAATGCCAGAATGCGGAAGCAAACGACGTCAGCCAGACGAATCAAGCGATGGCAGCTTCGAACGAGCAAGCTTCGTCTGCCAGCACCGCCGCGCAGTCTGCGGTCGGCACCTCAACCGCTAGAATCACACAGGCGTAACTCACGCGAGGCGCCGTTGCGCGATCGCCCCGTCAGGCCGAGAGCATGCTGCCTCGGCCTATTTTTTTTCTCGGCTTGACTTTTCGCGTCGACCATCGACGGGGGTAGTGAGGCGCCGCGTCGCTCGGTCGCCGATGGGAAGGCAGCATGCTGATCGGTCCAAACGGTCCCGTTCCCGAACCGCCCCCGCCACCTCCGCCGCCGCCCAAGCATAAGGCGGCCCCGCCGGTGCACGCTGCAACGCCGGCGGTGGCGGTCGTGCCGCCGATGGCGCCGGACGCCGTGCGATCGGGCGCCGAACTGTTCATCAGCGAGGTGACGAAGCCGAAGGTCAGTCCGAAGCCCACGCCGAGGCTTCCGGTAATTCCGCCGTCTCTCTATCTGGGTGGCCGGCGATTGCTCGGACCGCTGGGCGGCTCGCTCTTTGCCGCGTATATGCATGCCACGAGCGTGACGCGGACCGTGGTCGCGAAGCTGCCGAAGCGGCCGGTGAAACCGCCCGCGGACCCCGGCGTGTGGAGCACGGGTGCTGGCGAGCCCGCGCTGCAGCCGAACGACCTCAAGGGCTTGCTCGCGCTCAAGAACATGGTCACGAACGACGTCTATGGTCCCTTCCCGAGCGAGCGCACGAGCGAACCGACCGGCAACCTGCGGCCCGAGACGGCGTATGTGATCCAGGAGTACCTCGAAGGAAAGGCGGGAACGCCGAGCGAGTCCGCCGTCGACCGCCTGCGGAACTTGCTGCACGTCCTTGGACCCGGCGATTCAGTCGCGATGCTGACCGACATGCCGCAATCCGCGATCAACGGTTTGGGATTGCAGAGCGCTTTGGATCAGTTGGTCAAGAGCGGTCAGTTCACCGCGAGCGACGCGGCGAAGATTCCAGCAGTCCAGAACCTGTTCGTTCGTTCCGACGCGTACGGCCAATCCGCCGGGACGAACGGTGAGGTGACGAGCCTCCTCGACGATCTGCCGCAAGGCGGCGGCAGCGTGCTGGGCGCGTTCGGCAAGTCGGGCGGCTATGTGCCGCCGCCGGGCAGCACGGACGCGGTCGCTTTGCAGACGAGCGTGCCCAAGGACGCGGCGGACGCCGTGAACGTCTACGAAACCGACCAGCGGATCAAAGCGACCGATGATGCGAAGGCGCTGGCGGCGGTCGCGCCGCAGCTCGCGCGGATTGCGAAGACCTACACGGCGCAGACCGCGATCCTCGATAAGCTTCACAATCGCGGGCTCGTTACCGAGGTGCTCGAAACCGCCGGCGAGCAGCGGGCGAACGCCGACGCGAAGGTTTTGGTTCCCGTCAACGCGCTGATCGCGACGAACGATGAGACGCTCCAAGCAGTAACGACGCAAGTCGAAGGCGTGTTGGGCAAGGCCATCTCCGCTCACGACGCATCGACGTATTCGTCGTTCAATACGAGCTCGGGCAGTTACAAGCTTGGCGGTCAGACGATCCAGCAGTGGATCGACGGATGGGCGCACGATCAAAAGAGCGGCCCAAAGTCGTTCACGCCTTCTCAGCTGACGACCATGGTCGCGACCTTGCAAGGCATCCGGTCGGCGGCGAGCGCCGGTACGCCGGCATACACGCCCGCCCAAATCGCGCAGATCAAGAAGGTCACTGCGGCGATCGACCGCATCGGCGGTCCCAACGCCAATATCCTCATCGTGCCGTTGGCGTACGGTTCGAGCGCGACCGGGATCCAAACGAGCTTCTTGATCCAAGTGAAGGACGGCAACTCGAGCCGGATCGTCGACATGAACGGCGCGATCCACCAGAGCTTCACGGCGTTCCAGCGCGACAATCGCTTGACGGCCGATGCGGGCCACATGGTCGCGCTGCAGGTCTCACCGCAAATGGCCGTGACTTTGGCGGCGAACGGCTCGGCCAAGACGTATGTCGGCCAGACACATCCCGGTCCGCACTGGTGGAAGGCAGCTGCCTCCGACACCCTGCACGTCGTCGAACGGGGCGCCGGGTATGCCGCGGTCGCGGGCGGTGTGATCGCCGAAGTCGGCGGCGCCGTCGTCGAGGTCGGCAGCGACGGCGTCCTCACGCCGGTAGCGGCCGGCATGGAAGTCGGCGGGCAGGCCTTGATGGATACCGGCCTTGCGGTGAACGCGGCCCAAGCCGGCGTCGCTTTCACCCAAGCAGCGCTGCACGGCAAGTTCGACGGCGGGGCCGCGTTTCAATTCGCGATTAGCGCCGCGCCGGTGGCCGGCTCAGTCCTCGGGGCCGGCGGGAAGCTCTTGGGCGTCGCTGCGGACACCGACAAGTTGGGCGCTAACGCGCGCCTCGGCGCAAAACTCACGCTCAGTTCGGACGCCGTGCCGAAACTCGCGCGCGCGCAGCGTCTATTGTTCGTGACCACCGCGGCCGGTGGTAGCGCACAGCTCGGATATTCGGGAGTTCAATTTCTGGTCCACCCGACCATGAGCGGCCTGACCAATATGGCAGAGGGGCTCGCACCAATGATCGCCGGCCACCTCGCGCTCCGTGGCGCCAAGCAATTGGCCGGCGTTGGCGATGAGACGGCGACGAGCCGGACGGCGCCCGAAGTCGTCCCAACCGATGAGACGGATCCGGCCGACGGTGCTGCTGCACGGCCGCCCATATCGCCGCAATCAATTCCGGACGAGCGTTCGCCTGCGAAGCCGGAAAGGAACGTCGACAATGGCCTGACCCGGGGTTCCGGCGGGTTCGCGATGCCGCGCATGTCGACTCGTGAGATGTTCCCGCACGATCCCGAACTCCAAAACGTCATGCACATCCTCGCCCCGATGCGCGGCACGGCGCAGGAACCGGTCATGATGGCGGACGCTCCCCAGTGGCGCTTCGACTCGAGCGACCCGGCGTCGTTCCGGAACGCGCGGCAGACGATCATGACGTACTTGCGCGGCGCCGCTACCGATGACACGAGCACCGGTGATGCCGAGCTCGTCGTGAGCGAAATTCTCAGCAACACGGCCAAGTACGCGCCGGGCCCCGTGGAAGTTAAGCTCCGTTGGAACGGCGCGCACCCGGAGCTGACCGTGCGCGATCACGGCCCGGGCTTGGTAGATTTTGACGCCGACGCGCCCGGCGATGAGAGTGAAGGAAGGCGCGGACTGCCACTTATCAGAGCATTGTCGCGGTACGCCCAGGCAACGCGCCCCGTAGACGGCGGCACGGAAATCCGTGTCGAGCTCCCGATGACTCGGCGCGCTTCCAACGATGACTTGCTCGAGTTTGGGCGTTCCTCGGCTGGGCGCTTAAAGCGATACGGTCAGATTCATTTTGGTGAACTCACCGTTCGCGGTGATCTGGAACAGCAGTTTATCGGCGCCGAACGAGACCTTCTCGAGCGCAATCCGGACGTCGCACGATTTGCACTCGCTTCGCTTCGCGAAGGGCGGCCCACCGTGAGGATCGTCGCGTCCTCCGATAAGACCGTTTATATTCCCGGCGCTTTCGTCGATCGCGCCGATCCGCAATTGCGGTCGGGAAAAATTCTTTGGAACCCAATGGAAGGCGGTTCGCAACAAACGGGCGCCGATGCGCTCCTCAAAGCGCAAGTCGCCTCCTTAACCACGCCCGAGAGCTACCGATCCGGCGCCTGGCGAGCGAGGATCGCAGACTACTCTCGGGCGATGCGAAGCTCTCTCGCCGACGTCCGGGATCAACTCAGGAATGATGATCGAGGATCCATCAACTTTGGTTCGGGTCGCCCCGACCTCACGCCCGCGTCGCCGGGAGATCCGCGACCGATCTATTCGGTCGAAGAGATTCCGAATGGTCCCGCACGCAACGTGTTCGATGCTCTTCTCCACGGGTCGTTTGGTTCCGAGTTGAATCCGTATCGCAAAGTCGTCAAACTCATGGCGAAGGACGGGAGCGTCGCTGGTGCATACAGCAATCTGGCGTACCACGAAGTGCCTGGACCCGGCGGTGGGGTTAAACCCGGCGGTTACTTTGCGCGAACCTCTTCGGCGTTGACGCTGCGGGGGGCCGAGGCCGGCGACCAGCGCATCATGGACGGCTTGGATCCTCGCGGTTTCTGGAGCGGCGTCCGCAAGCTCATCGGCCAACAAACGGTTCCCGACGATCTGAAGAGCCGCTACTTCCCCGGCCTCTCGGGCGTCCCCACCGCGCGAAATAGTACCGCCGATGCCGGCGCCTATGCTGACGCGCGGATGGCCGAGCATCCGGGTCTGGCGTTTCATTTCAGTGAAATAACGGCGTGGAAAGAAGTCGTTTCGCGAAAGCTGCACACCTTGAAGACCGTGCTCGGCGACAGGCTGAGATTGGCGATGACTGCAGCCCGCGAGCGTGGCATCTGGTTTTCCAACCATAACGACAGTGGAGAAGTCGTCTACCAGACGGAAAATCGTTTGCCGGTGAGTGGTACGACCGACCGCCGGTACTTCGGCGCGCAGATGCGACTGGCCGCGGAACAGGGATTCTACAAACTCACGCGCGACGAGATCACCGAATATCTGCGCACGCCGAAAAGCGACCGTCAGAAATTCCTCGATAGCCGCGTGCGGACGGATACTGCGCCGCTCGACTACGTCGTTCCCCATCTCGGGCTTGGGAAGTTCGTGACCTTGAACGCCTTCCATCTTCAAGCCCTCCGCGACGTTCTCGAAGATCCGCTTCTGGCGCACGTGAAATTTGACGTCTCGTGGGTCGACGTCGTTCAGTCCATCGTCGAAGACCAGAAGATGCTCGAGCGCGTCGCGCATCTTATGCTCAGCCATCCGGGGCGCTTCGTCTATGCGACCGACGCGACCGGTACCGACAACCCGGCCTGGTACGGACGTTACGACGGGATCGCCAAACCCTTACACGACTTGCTTTACCTGATCGCGGGGGCCCCCGACAGCCCCGAACACCCCTTGTCGAGGTACTTTGGCGGCACGGTCGTCGAAATGAACGAAAACGCTACGTTGCGCCAGGAGCAGTACAAACTGGCGATGGCGGAAAAGGTTCGACGAAACGACCCGAGTGCTCCAGAACTCACGCGCAGGCAGAGAAACCGGCTCTTGACATGGGCCCGCGGGAGGACCGCCGCTGCCGTGTCACTGCCGCAACCACCCTCCGTAGAACCTGTCGAGGTGAGAGTCCCTGCGAGCTCCGAAGCGATCGCCGCCGGCTTGACCCCGGGTGTGGTTCGGGTTCCTGATGCGATCCTGGACGACCCCAGCCTTGCCCGTTACTACGCCGACCAATTAAACAACGAAATAGGGAAGCTCCCCGTCCAGAAGATCCGACCCGAACTTCTCACCGACATGCTCAATGGTAGCGGCGCGAAGCTAAACAGCGCAAAGTGGCACGACACGTGGTCTTTCAAGGACCCCACCGTTCCCAACCCGACCGACCGTGCATCGGCCGCGTTGCGAGATCCCGTTCTTTTGACGCGAGATGAACTGAGCGCGCTCGCCAACCCAATCGAAAATCGGATCTGGACGAGCGCAGCCCTTGACGCGGCCGACCCGGAGTTGACGTATCACGCAAATCGCCTGAGCCAACTCGACGTCCTGAACCGCACCGAAGTGCGGGAGCACTTCGCCGAAGTCCAGCGAAAGACGCATGCCGACGAAAACAAAACTGAAGGGGCAAAGTACGACCGCAAGAAGTGGTTCGCGGGGGCGGCAGCAGCGATCGCGACCGGTGGAACGATTGCGGCGCTGAAGATTACCCATCTGCCCTTTGCCGCCGACTTGACCGAGAGCGCCTTCCTTGCTCGCGCTGCCGTGGTGCTGGGAAGATATGCGGAAGGTGTCCGGTTTACACGCATCAACGAGGCGGGCGTCGATGGCAAAATGACGCTGGAAAACGCAGAGTACTTACGAGACCGAATCGTAAGGGTTGCCGGACAGTATGGGCAGTACAGCTCTGGGGCTATCGAGGACTTAAAGAACGCGTACGAGCCGCTGATTGTGGCGTTTAAGACTGGCGCTCTACGTGGCGCCGACGCGGAAGAAACGAAAAAGTTGATCGCCGAAGAGTACGGTCGCACGCTCGGCATACAACGCGAAGTCCTTGGGGGATACGGGACCAACCTCGAGCCGTACGCGGGCCGCACGAAGATCGGCCGCTCCCTCTCATTTGGTACGGTCGGTACCTATGTGATCAACGTCGCTTCGGCTATCGCGAATCCGGGCGGAAGCCTTTTCAGGGCGAATCCGCTGGATTGGTACCGGGATCTGTTTCCTATGGATAACGCGGCGCTCGGACTGCGCGATCTCCGTACCGGCCTTTCGGGCAAAGTTCCCGACCTCATCAGGGACAATCCTCGCTTCCGGACGTTCCTCAATCGGGTTGTCGGGCCAACCTTTGCGGCCTCCGGCGTGGGCCTCTTTGTCAAGGCCGGAATGCTCGCGCATCCGGCCGGCTGGGGATGGCTCGTCTTTACCGGCGGTGCGACTGCCTCCGGACGTTATGGTTGGCTCGACGAGAACGGCACGAGCGTCGACCCCAAACGCGCACGGGCCGCGCAGGCTGCGATGCAGATCGGGATCGTGGTCGCGGAAGGGACGCAGCTTCTCTCGTCGATCCTCCACGGATCAAGCGCATCGAAGACGGCGGCGGGCGTGCCGATTGGTAGACCGTCTCCGCGACCAACGGCTCCTCCTAAGACGACGCCTGCGCCGCCCATCCCCAAGCCGAAGCCAAAGCCGAAGCCGAAGCCGACCGATCAGCAAGACGTCGTTACGGCGCAAGACGGCGTGTACGAGCGTGCCGAGCCATCGGTGGCAGCGCCGGTCGTCGGCACGCTGCGGGCCGGCACGTTCGTCGAAGTGACCCCTGTCAGCTTCGACCGGCTCGGTCAACGTTTCGATCGGGTAGCACAAAACGACGGAAAGTATGCATGGGTCGCTGCCGCATATCTCTCTGCGCATCCGCAAGGGGCGACAAACGCGAGCGGCGGGCGCTTTGACCCCGTACTCAAAGCGAAGGGGTATCCGGCGGTGACGGTCGCGCCGGGCAACACCATTTGGGGTATCGCAACAAGCCACGACGCGAGCTTGCTCGAAACGATCGCCCTGAACACCGCCCACATCGAAAATCCGGACCGAATCTATCCGGGCGACATCATTTACCTCCCCAAACGTGCCGGTACCGCGCTCGGAGCGGTGCAAGCCGGCGATAGGAGAATAACGTAATAATAAGCCGCCCTTAACGATCATCGCCTAGAGTGGATGTATCGTTTCCGGCCGAGCAACGTCGTGAAACGTTGAGGCGCTCCCCACACGCATCACGAGACACGAATGTTGATCGAAAGCGGCAGTTCGACTGCGCCGCCGGCCCCCAGACCGCACGCGCCCCCGCGACCGAAATCGCCGGCACCCTCGGCGCAACGAAAGCCTTCGCCGCCGCCGCTTTGGCGGGCGATGAAGCCCGATACCGTCGCCAAGAGCACCGATGCGGCAATGTCTTCCGGCGACCGCAAATTCTTGCGTTCGTTGAACGAAGACATCAAAACTGAAGTCTACGGTCCCCCAAGCGAGCGCTCGGAGCTTCCGACCGGTACCGTAAGCATCACGACCCGCGAGGAGGCGCAACAATATATAGCCGGGCAGCTTGGAAACGGGACTGGCAAAGGAAACGAAAACGAATCTCCAAGCCGCCGTTTAGCCAACGTGCTCAGCGCTCTCGGTCCTGCGAATTCCTACGCTCTGATTACGAGCATGCCGAGTTCTGTGGCGACGACGCTTGGCTTACAAGGTTCGTTCGACGCGCTCGTAAAGTCCGGGCAATTCTTGCCCAGCGATGCCGCGAAAGTTCCCGCGGTCCAGGCGCATACCGCTCGATCGAGCACACCCTACGTACAAGGGAATCTCAACGACAATACGTTTGCGAACCTCATCAACGGGTTGCCCGCTGCCGGTTCGGCGGTACGGATCGCGTATGCCAAGGCGTGTCTCGCCAGCGCCGGCGGTATCAATGCGCGGCTAAAAGGCGCAAAGGGCGCAAGCAATCTGCTCGTGATGGCGCGCGACGCGCTCTACCGGCAAGCCGCCTTCGCCGCCGCGGGCGCGAGCGGTAACGACTCGGCGAAGTCGGAAATCTTCAGCCGATACCTCAGCGACGCGAAGGACATAGCGGGACCGGCCGGCGCCGCTACCGCGCGCGACTTGCGCGACTACGCGGCTTGGGTGCTCCTGTCGCTGCGCGACAAAGCACAGATCGCAAATGCGTTGCTGGATCTTGGCGGCGTAACCAAAAGTGTCCCCACGTTGGTGCCTGCACCTCAGCCTGGGGCGGATCGTGGAGCGCACGGCTCGACGGGTGCGTCGCCGGTCTTCGACGATTTGGCGCCCAACAGAACGATTTCGACGACGCCGCGGATCACGCCGCAGCAGGCAACGCTCGCCTACCGTGACGACGAGCGCATCTTCGCGTACGACCGGCGAGTCGAGGCGGCCACGATCGCGGCGGCACGGCAGCAGGCACAACGATTGCTGCGCCAAGCGGCATCCGCAGCCCCCAAGGTCGGCCGGCGCGAGTTCGATGAGAACGCGCAGCAACGAGCGTTCTTGGTTGCTACCACCGAGAGACTCGAAAGCGTCGAAGGCTTTGATCCCCCGCAGGCCGAGCAATTCGTCGCCGAGCTCGAGCCGTCGGTCGTCGCGGCGGCGACGAACCGCGCCACGCCGAACGTGCTCGCGCAACNNGGTGACTTGGCGGTGGCCCGCGCCGAGATCGGTTACGTCCCGCTGTCAACCACGCTGCAAGTGTCCTCGGCTCAGTCGCAAGCCGAGCTTCAGAGCGATTCGCTTCTCGCGCAGCACGACGCGATCGTCGAACAAGACCGCGTTCGCGCCGCCGAAAAGGGCGCTGGACCCGCTCGGCGACAAGCGGTCGCGGCGGCGGCCGCAGCGGCCCGGCGCGTCGATGCGACCGACAACGCCAACCTCGGGCAGGCTCGCGCGCAAATCGGGTACGTTCCGCTGCAACGTGACGTTTCAAGCGCCGCGAACGCGGAAGCGTCGCTCCGTTTCGATCAAATCGCGGCACCGCATGACGCGCAAGTTCTCCAGCTTGGGCGAGCCGCCGCGGTGCGAAAGGCCGAACAGCACTTCGCCGCTCACCTTCGCACTGATAGAACGGCGGCACAGCGTGAGATCCGAGCAATGCCGAACGCGTCCTTGAAAGAGGATGTCAAAATCGGAGAGCAGTCCGCCGAGCAGTCACAGAAGGCTGACGAGACGCAAACGATCCGGGCCGCGAACACCGCAGAAACGCGCGGGCTCGCGACACTCCAGAAAGCGTACGCTGCCGACACGCGCAGCGCCGAGAACGGCTGGTTCGAGAACAGCCCGAAGGGATTTGGCCAATCGATCGTTGCGCCGTTCGCAAAGCAAGCAGCCGGAGGGCGTGTCTTCTCCGCAGGAACCGAATTGAACAATCTCGTGGGCGTGGAATTAGGGATGACGCCCGCGAACGCGAGTGCGTCGCCCGGCGAGAGTCTCTTTTCCGAACGTCAACTCAAAGCGATCGCGCCCGCGGCGAGCCAGATCGAGAAGATTGGGGGCCGGCGGCCCTCGGTGCTCATCGTGCCGGTCGTTTACGATTCCGGGCATATCGTCAATCAGACGGTCTTGTTCCAGGTGAAGAACGAGCACGGCGGCGGCAGCCGATTCGTCGATTATCGCGGCTACAGTTATAGCGATCTCCACGACTACCAGCAAAACAACGATCTGCCCAGCGGCACCATGGCCGTGATGAGCACGACAGCCGGCATGAACGTCCGCCGTACCGGCTCCTCGCACGACGTCGCGATGTTCGTGGGCAAGACGCACGCTGCGCCGGGCGGGCTTACCGGCTTCCTCCGGTCGAGCGGCGTCAGCACGGTTGCGGGTTTTGTAACCATGGGCGCCGGGATCGTGACCGACGTGGCCGGCGCCGTCGTCGAAGTTGGAAGCGGCGGGTTGTTAACGCCCGTCGCGGCCGCAATGGAATTGGGCGGCACCGCGCTCTTCGAAGGCGGCCTGGCCTACAACGCAGCGAGCTCCTACCTCAATCTACGGAACCTCGCAGATCACGGGCAATCGATCAACCCGTTTTCCAGCAGTCAAGCGCGCGCGTACTGGGCAAACGGGGTCGCGAGCGCCGCAGGTCTCGGCTCGGCAGTTCTTGCGCCCGCTGCTCGACTCGCCGAGGTGGGGGACGTCACCGCGTCGTCTTCCGGGGTTCGAGGGGCGCTTATCCGATCGGCAGCAGCCGGGCACTATGCGACCTCGCGGCTCGCGTTTGGTCTCGGGCTCGAACAGTTTGGCGAGCAAGGGTTGTACGACGCGCGCAACTGGACCCACATGTCGAGCTCGCAGCGCGCAAGCGCGCTTTCCGGTCTCTTTTTCAGCGGCGCGCAAATGACGGCCGGCCAGGTCGCGCGACGCGCCGTCGAAACCTTTTACGCCGGCAGAGCTCCGTTGCCCGAGATACCGGCGGTCGCTCCCGGCGAGGACGGTGACGTTCCCGCGGTTACGGCAACCGAGCCGGCCGGCGATCAGGCGGGATCGGCTGTACTGCGCTCGAGGCCTTCCAAGCTCACCGGGCGGCTCGTTTCGAATGCGAAGATCGCTGCGGGAACGGCCGCCGGACTCTTTTCCGCCGGCGTATTGAGCAAGATCGGACGCGTCGCGGTCGGTCCCGAAGAGAGTGCCGGGTTCTCGATTGCGCGCCATCTCATCACCGTCGGGAAACTCCAAGTCAAAGGACGGTTGGCGAGCCTCATCAATGCGGCCGAAGACGGCGATTTGACGCCGGCAAAGGCCGCCGTTCTCCAAAAGAAGATCGTCGGCGTGATCGGGAAGTACGAAACGCCCGAACGAGTCGACGAGATCTCGACCCGTCTGGCGACCTACTTCGCGAACCTCGCGAGCAAGGAGCCCGCGGCCCGGGCGCGCGAGTTCGAGGCGCTCAAGGCCGATCTCCGGCAAGATCTCGACTATAAGCTCATCAAGATCGACCCAACCGACTATCGCACGCGTCGAGGCGCCGTGCTGAACTTTGCGAGCGCCGGTTCGCGCGCCCTCAACGTCCTCGGGTCGGCGGCGAATTTCGCGCTGGGCCTGACCTGGAAACTGCCGGCCGAAGTTCTGTTCGGATTGGCGAATTCCGGCTTTTTCGTGCGCGACGCGTTAAGCACCGTGAGTTATTGGCGCGATGAGGACTTAGCCGGACGCAAATCGGTGACAACGGCGATGCGCAACGTCCAGCGCGCGTATGCCGCCGCAGGGGTACCCTGGGCACTCGATGCGATTGCTCGAGGAAGCGCCGGCGAAGCACTTGCGGCGGCCGGTTTTACCGCCGGAGCCTCGCTGAAGGCGGTGCTCGACGGTCGACTTGCGGGAATAAAGGCGCAGACGGATCCCGAGGCTCGTGCGAGCGCAATACGAAGCAACGCAAAGCGCGCGCAAGCCGCGCATACGATTTCATCGCTCAGCACGATCGCGTA
>PMHP01000034.1:41242-42238 GCA_003158195.1 Vulcanimicrobiota bacterium
TGCCGCGCGCAACCCATCAAGTGGTCGTCCTTCCAGACGTCGGAGTGCACGTGCGCTCTCGACCCTCATTTGACGCGCGGGTCATCGAGACGGTGCGCTCGGGCTCGTTCTTGCAGGCGACTGCCCGGCGCGTCGCGACTGCGCACGGAACCTTCGATCAAGTGGTCGTCGCCGGACGTACCGCCGGCGCAGCGTCCTTCGGATGGGTGGCCGCAGCGGACGTAAGGCTGCACGCGGGCGGCGCGACCGGTAGAACCGGCCGCATCGATCCGGCACTCGAGCGCCGGCCACAGCGCTTCCGTGCAGTGATCGTCCGTCCCGGCGACACCCTCGCGAGCATCGCGGCCCGTTACGCGGCCGACCTCAACCAAGTCATCGCGCTGAACGAAGCTCACATCATCGACCCGAACCTGATCTTTGCGGGAGACACCGTTTACCTTCCGCGCTAAGTTGTCATCCTGAGCGTAGGGCCGTAGGCCCGAAGTCGAAGGACCACTGTAGCGTGGATCAGGCGCTTGGGTTTTGGCGCGGGTTCGAGAAAGCGTTTCCAAGAACGCGTCGTGATGGGACCCGACGTTGCGCTTGATGCCGGCGACCTTCGCACGAACGCGCTAGCGTGGCGCGAGCGAGCGGGGGTTCCGCTGCGAGCGGTTGTCAAGGCAAACGGCTATGGTTGGGGAGTCGATGCGCTCGTCGAAGCGCTCGATCGGACCGTCGACGGATACTACGTGAGCGATGCCGAGGAGTTTGGGGCGGTTCGCCGTTTGACGGTAAAGCCGATTGCAACACTCGGCAACATCGCCGAGGCGGATCTGTCGCGGCTGCTGGAGGACGGCGGCATTCCGACGATCTCGACGACCGAAGGCATCAAAGCCGCCGGCTCGTGGAGCCGCGCAAGCGGACGGCGCGCGCGCGTTCGCATCGCGCTGCGAAATGCGACGGGTTGGGCCGGCGTCACGATCGACGAGATCGCCACGATCGCGTCCGCCGCCGCCC
>PMHP01000154.1:0-1735 GCA_003158195.1 Vulcanimicrobiota bacterium
GCCGCATCGACGACGTGATGAATGTCGCCGGGCATCGCATCTCGACAACGGAGGTCGAGAGCGCCCTAGTCAGTCACCCGAACGTCGCCGAGGCCGCGGTCGTCGGCAAGAACGACGACCTCACGGGACAGGCGATCTGCGCTTTCGTTCTGCTGCGCGATGGGGAGCTCGGTTCCGACGTGTTCGGAAGCGAGCTGCGCGCCCACGTCGCGACAAAGCTCGGAAAGTTCACCTCGCCCAAGTACGTAACGTTCGTCCCCGAGCTGCCCAAGACGCGCAGCGGCAAAATCATGCGCCGCCTGCTGCGCGACATCGCCGAGGGCCGCATGCTCGGCGACACCACAAGCCTCGCCGACTCCACCATCGTCTCAGAACTCCAAGAGCGCGCCAAACTCGAAGCCCAAAAAGACGAATAATGTCACCCTGAGCGGAGCGGCCCTTCGCAGGCTCAGGACAGGCTCCGCCGCGCAGTCGAAGGGCCGACGGAGCACGGCGATATCACGTCGGCGCTTCGACACGCTCAGCGTGACAAAGGTGCTCAGCAGGGCTGGACGGCTTGAATCTTCGCGATTTCGAGATCGACTGATTTCGGGAGCAGGGTGCGGTGCGCTTGGGAGGCAACGCTCGTTGCCTATGGCAAAGATCGTTGCCTCGCAGATTGCACGTGTTCGGCGCGCCCGGGACCTCTCGCAGCGGGCGCTTGCGGACGCCGCGGGCATCACCCGTCAGGCCGTCGGCGCAATAGAGAGCGGCCGCATGCAGCCGAGCGTCGGCATTGCGCTGTCGCTGGGGCGGGCACTCGGGATGACGGTCGAGGAACTGTTCGAGCCATCCGATTTGCCTGCGCCGCCGGCGCGAGTCGCAAGCGCGACGATCGGCGGCCGCACCGTCACGCACGCTCTCGATCGCGATCACCTTGTCATCGAGCCGGCCGAAAGCGCCGTTCCGAGCGTTCTCATAGCCGGTTGCGATCTCGCGGTCGGTCTACTCTCACGGCACGCGACGGCACGTTCGCGCGACGTGCGCGTCCTGTGGCTTGCATGGACGAATCGCGCGGCGCTTGTCGCTCTCGAACGCGGCGAGGTGCACGCAGCCGCCCTTCACGGTGAGGTCACGGCACAACAAGCCAGGCGGCTCGAGCGTTTCGTTCGCTTCGAGCTCGCAACCACCGAAGCCGGCTGGCTCGTCGGACGGGGGAATCCGCTCGGCTTACACGGCGCAGCCGATCTCGCGCGCAAAAGGCTGCGATTAGCGAATCGACCGGCCGGCGCGGGCGCGCGTCGTCTGCTCGACGAGCAGCTGCGTCGCGAGAAGATCGACCCGCGCCGGGTAGAGGGCTACGATCGCGCGCTTGCGGGGCAGCTCGATGCCGGGCGCGCCATTGCCCAAGGGTACGCCGACGCTGCCGTCGGGGTTGCCAGCGTCGCGCGGGTCTTCGATCTGCAGTTCGCGCCGCTCTGTGAAGAACGCTGTGCGCTGTTCGTCCCTCGCACGGCTTTGCGCTCGCCGGAGATTCGAGCCGTGATCGACGCTTTGCGCTCCACGCCATACCGGCGCGATCTCGAGGCGCTGGGATGCTACGACGTCACAAGAATAGGAGAACAAGCGGCATGAATCGTCGAAATCTCCTGGCAGGCGGGTGCGCGTCACTCTTGGTTGCAAACGGCGCCGCCTACGCGCAAAGCCTCACGCCGCTTGACGTCGCCTATGCGGGCTCGATGGGCTCGATGATGGA
>PMHP01000154.1:1777-24813 GCA_003158195.1 Vulcanimicrobiota bacterium
CCGATCGCGCGCACCGAGATGGTGATCGCCTACAGTCCGAAGAGCAAGTACGCGGCGCAGTTCGACGCCGCCGCAGCCGGAACGCACGGCGCGATGCCTTGGTACCAGATCCTCGAGCAGCCGGACATCCGGTTCGGAAGAACCGATCCCGCGTCGGACCCGCAAGGTCGCAACATCATTTTCACCTTGCAACTTGCAGAATTATTCTACAAGCAGCCGGGCCTCGCGCAGAAGATCTTAGGCCCGATGGTCAACCCGGCCCAGATCTTCACCGAGCCCTCCGTCGAGGCGCGTTTGCAGAGCGGCGAGCTGGACGCGGCCTCGGCTTACAAGATTCAGCCCGGCCCGTTCAACCTGCCCTTCATCACCTTGCGCCCCGAAATCAATCTTGGCGTCGACGCGCTTGCGCACCACTATGCGCGCGCGTCGCTCCAACTCGGCGACAAGACCTACCAGCCGCAGCCGCTCGTATACTATGCCGCGGTCCTGAACGACTCGCAGCATCACGACAAAGCGGCGGCGTTCGTCGACTGGCTGACGCACGACGGTCAGCTGATTTTCCGAAAGTATTTTTACGATCCGCCGTCGGGTGCGTCGCCGCTGCATGCTTAGCGTGCTGGCCGCTGCGGTCATTCACGTCGCGGTCGTCGCAGCGCTGCTTGCGGGCCTGCCGCATCGCACGATTTCGGCGACCGACGAGCATGGGGTTACCGCGCAGTACGGAGGCGTCGCGCTTCGCGACGTTTTGACCCAACAGGGCGTCCCGACGGGCGAAGCGCTTCGCGGTGACGTCATGACGCGCTACGTCGTGGTCGATGCGGCAGACGGTTACCGAGTCGTTTTCTCGCTGTCGGAGCTCGACCCGTCGATTACGGATCGCGTCGTCCTGATCGCCGACACGCGCGACGGCGCCGCGCTGAGTGCGCACGACGGACCGTATCAGCTTATCGTTCCCGGCGACAAGCACCAGAAGCGCTGGGTTCGAGAGGTCACTGCGATCGATGTAGAGGATGCCCCGCCGTTATGAAGATCAGTGCGCGAAACCAGCTTAAAGGAACCGTCAAAACGACGAAGCTCGGCTCGGTGATGGCCGAGGTGACGGTCGAGGTCGACGCGGGCGAGGTCGTTGCGGCAATTACGCGAGGGTCGGTCGAATCGCTTGGGCTCAAAGCCGGCGACCGAGTCACGGTCATCATCAAGTCGACCGAGGTCATGATCGGGAAGTAGCGACGAACGCGATCGACGACGCCCGCCCATGCTCGTAAGGCGCGTCGCGGCGGCGGTCTTCGCGCTCGCGCTGCTGTATCCGCTGGCCGGGTTGTTCGTTCCGGTCGGCCCATGGCATTGGGACGGGGCGATCGCGCTCGATGCCGTCCGCGTTTCACTCAGCTTGACGGCAATCGCGATGCTGGTTGTCGTGGGGCTGGGGACACCGATGGCGCTCTACGTCGCCCGCGCGCCGGCAGGCGAACGATTGTGGTGGCAGGCAATTCTGCTGATTTCGGTCCTCTTACCCCCGCTCGCACTTGGGATATTACTCTCGCTCGCGTTCGGGCCGCACGCGATCGGCGCGCTCCTCCAACGCACCGGGTTGCGGATGACGAACACGCCGCTCGCATTCGTCGTGACCCAAGTCTACGTCAGCATCGGATACTACGTTCTCGCCGCGGTCGCCGCACTCGAGGGCGTACCGAAGTCCCTCGAGGTCCAGGGCGGCCTGCTGGGCCACGATCGCTGGAGTGTCTTCTGCCGCATCACGTTTCCGATCGCGCGCCTGGGATTGGCGGTTGCGCTCAGCCTCGCGTGGGTGCGGGCGCTCACCGAGTTCGGCGCGGTCGTGATCACCGCATATTATCCGGCCGGAGTGCCGGTGGCGATTTGGACGAGCCTGGAAAACTTCGGGCTGCCCGCGGTGATGCCGCTGCTCGTCATATTTCTCGTCACGGCCCTGCCGCTTCCGTGGCTCTTGCACGTGCTCGCGCAGCGGCGCTTGTCCCGTGCTTGACGCGCACGTCGTCAAAGCGCGCACGCTCTTCACGGTCGACGTCGGCGTGCGGATCGCTGCCGGCGAAGCATGCGGTCTGTTTGGTGCATCGGGCGTGGGCAAGAGCACGATCCTCGCGTGCATCGCGGGCGCGGAGACGCCGGATGGCGGCCACGTGACGCTCGACGGCGTTGCCCTGTTCCCGCCGCCGCTCCCGCTGCACCGCCGAAGCATCGGCTATCTCACCCAGGATGCGAACCTGTTCCCGCACCTGCGCGTCGCGGAGAACGTCCGCTTCGGGCTGACGAACGGCGCCCGCGACGAAAGCGAATCCTGGATCGTCGAGTTGCGCGAACGCCTCCAGCTCGAACCGATTTGGCACGAACCGGCGCACGCGATTTCAGGCGGCCAAGCGCGGCGGGTCGCCCTCGCGCGAATGCTGGCGCGCAAGCCGCACCTCGTCCTGCTCGACGAGCCGTTCAGCGGGCTCGACCGGCACCTCGTGCGCGAGCTGCTCGGCGCCATCGCGCGCTGGCAGAAGGAGCTCGGGTTCACGATGCTCGCCGTCGATCACGAAGCCGACGTGCTCGCGCGCCTCTGCCCGCGCGCGATCGCGATCGAAGACGGCCGCGCCGTCCAGGACGCGCCCTGGGCCGACCTGTGTGCGCATCCGGCGACCCCTCTGCTCGCACAGCTACTGGCGCCGCTGTAGCGGTGCAGGAGGAGTGCCCTGCCGGGCGGCCCCGGCGCTGTACGGAGGGCATTTGACGGGCTCGGGCGCCCGGTGTACAATGGGCGTCTATGCCCCGCGGACAATAAAACGGAGAATTCAGGGAACGGCCGCGGCCGAGCCCTGTTTGCTTTTTGTCCCGTCTTTTGACCGCCGGCAGGCTGAGGAACGATGAACCTTCTCGACGTCAATAATTTCGATGCAATGCGGATCGGGCTTGCTTCACCCGAGCAAATCCGCGCTTGGTCCTTTGGGGAAGTCAAGAAGCCCGAGACGATCAACTACCGTACGCTCAAACCCGAGCGCGACGGGCTCTTCTGCGAGAAGATCTTCGGCCCGACCAAAGACTGGGAATGCCACTGCGGCAAGTACAAGCGCATCCGCTTTAAAGGGATGATCTGCGACCGCTGCGGCGTCGAGATCACGCGCGCGAAGGTGCGCCGCGAGCGTATGGGCCACATCGAGCTGGCGACGCCCGTCACCCACATCTGGTATTTCAAGGGCGTGCCCTCGCGCATCGGCATTCTCCTGGACATGTCGCCGCGGCAGCTCGAGAAGGTCATCTATTTCGCGGCCTACATCGTCATCGAGGCCGGGAGCACGTCGCTCGTCAAGCGCGAGATCCTCACCGAGCAGAAGTACCGCGAATCGCGCGAAAAGTTCGGCAACGCCTTCAAAGCCGGCATGGGCGCGGAAGCGATCCGCGAGCTGCTGCGCGACCTGAACCTGCGTAAGCTCCAAGAGGACCTTCGCCGCGAATTCAAAGAGACGACCGGGCAGAAGCGGATCAAGGCGATCAAGCGCCTTGAGGTCGTCGAAGCGTTCCTCAACTCGGGCAACAAGCCGGAGTGGATGATCCTTTCCGCCGTTCCGGTGATCGCGCCCGAGCTGCGTCCGATGGTNNGTCATCAACCGCAACAACCGGCTCAAGCGTCTGCTCGAGCTCTCCGCGCCCGAGATCATCATCAAGAACGAAAAGCGGATGCTCCAAGAAGCGGTCGACGCGCTGATCGACAACGGCCGCCGCGGCCGCCCGGTCACGGGGCCGAACAACCGTCCGCTGAAATCCCTTTCGGACATCTTAAAAGGAAAGCAAGGGCGCTTCCGGCAGAATTTGCTCGGCAAACGCGTCGACTATTCGGGCCGTTCGGTCATTGTCGTCGGTCCGCACCTCAAGCTGCACCAGTGCGGGCTACCTAAGGAGATGGCGCTCGAACTCTTCAAGCCGTTCGTGATGAAGAAGCTGGTCGACCGCGGCCAAGCCCACAACATCAAGAGCGCGAAGCGCATGGTCGAGCGTGTGCGCCCCGAGGTCTGGGACGTCCTCGACGAAGTGATTCGCGAGCATCCGGTGTTGCTCAACCGCGCCCCGACGTTGCACCGCCTGGGCATTCAAGCCTTCGAACCGGTGCTCGTGGAAGGGAAAGCGATCCACCTGCACCCGCTCGTCTGCACGCCGTACAACGCGGACTTCGACGGCGACCAGATGGCCGTCCATCTTCCGCTCTCTGCGGGCGCGCAAGCGGAAGCGCGCATTTTGATGCTTTCGTCGAACAACATTTTGCAGCCGTCGTTCGGCCAACCGGTTTCGATTCCGACCCAGGACATGGTCCTTGGGCTCTACTACCTCACGTTCCAAAAAGACGAGTACAAGGGGCCGGCCAAGGGCGTCATCCCCGAGGATGCGCTCGAGCCCGCGTCGGCCCAGCATATGGCTCCCGGCGCTCGCGAAAACGGCAAAGCCAAGACGAGGGACGGCGCGGACGCCCCCACCGATTCGAACGGCGAGCGTTTGCCGACGTTCGAAGACCTCAACGCCGCGGTGATCGCGCACGAGTACAAGCAAATCGGCCTGCAGCAGTGGATCAAGGTCCGCTGGCGCGGCGAGCTGATCCGCACGACCGTGGGCCGCGTGATCTTCAACGACGCGTTCCCCAGTTCGTGGAACGAAGGCTTTCGCAACTACACGATCGATAAGACGGCGCTGCGCAAGCTGATCACGGAATGCTATCGCAAGCACGGCAACGCCGAGACGGCCTTGCTGCTCGACGCGATCAAGAACCTTGGTTTCCGCTACGCGACCCAATCCGGTACGACGGTCTCGATCAGCGACATCATCGTCCCCGATGCGAAGTTCAAGATCCTCGACGATGCGCAGGACGAAGTCGACAAGCTTCACGAGTTCGTCGAGACGGGCTTCATGTCGCAAGACGAGCAGTACAACAAGACGATCCAGGTCTGGTCGAAGGCATCGGAAGACGTGACGGCCGCGATGCAGGCTGCCCAAAATCCGCTCAATCCCGTGTTCATGATGGCGACCTCGGGCGCGCGCGGTTCGATCAGCCAGGTCAAGCAGCTCGGCGGGATGCGCGGGCTCATGTCCGACCCCTCGGGCCGCATCTTGGAGATTCCGGTCAAAGCCTCACTTAAGGAAGGCCTCACCGTTCTCGAATACTTCATCTCGACCCACGGCGCGCGCAAGGGTCTCGCCGATACGGCGCTGCGCACCGCGGACTCGGGCTACTTGACGCGCCGTCTCGTCGACGTCGCGCAGGACGTCATCGTGCGCGAAGAAGACTGCGGCACGGCGAACGGGATCACCGTTTACGACATCGGCATCGGCAAGGAAATCATCGAGCCGCTCTACGACCGCATCATCGGACGCCGCGCGGCCGAGGACATCAAGGATCCGGAGAAGCCGCGTACGAAGCTCGTCGCTCGAGGCGAAGAGATCGACGAGGAGAAAGCCCACACGATCATCGCCGCCGGCATCAAGACGGTGAAGATTCGCTCGGTGCTGAGTTGCCAGGCGAAGATCGGCGTCTGCGCGATGTGCTACGGCCGCAATCTCGCGACCGGCCGCAAGGTCGACATCGGCGAAGCGGTCGGGATCATTGCGGCGCAATCGATCGGCGAACCCGGCACGCAGCTCACGTTGCGCACGTTCCACACAGGCGGCGTCGCGACCGAGGACATCATCACCGGCCTTCCGCGCGTCGAGGAAATTTTCGAAGCGCGCAAGCCCAAGGGCAAGGCGACGATCTCGACCGTCTCCGGTATCGTGCACATCACGGAGGAGAAGGGCAAGCGCGTCATGGTCGTCACCGACGCCCACGGCGAGACGCATGAGTTCGACGTGCCGTACAACACGCGGTCGTACGTCCAGGAGGGTGGGACCGTCACCGCCGGCGATCCACTCAACGAAGGTTCGCTCGATCCGCACGAGATTCTCGAGTACAAGGGCGAGAACGCGTTGCAGCAATATCTCGTCCAAGAAGTCCAGAAGGTCTATCGCTCGCAGGGCGTCGACATCAACGACAAGCACATCGAGACGATCGTGCGCTCGATGCTGCGCAAAGTGAAGATCGTCGACGGCGGCGACACGCGAATGCTTCCCGGCCAGCTGATCGAATCGGCCGTCTTCGCCGACGAGAACGAAAAGATGAAGGCCGATGGCAAGAAGATCGCCGAAGGCAAGCCGGTTTTGCTCGGCGTCACCAAGGCGTCGCTCGCAACCGAGTCGTTCCTATCGGCAGCGTCCTTCCAAGAAACGACGCGCGTCCTTACCGACGCCGCGATCAAGGGCAAGCACGACCCGCTGCTCGGCCTCAAGGAAAACGTCATCATCGGCAAACTGATCCCGGCCGGCACGGGGATGTCGCGCTACCGCAACATCATCATCGAGCCGGAAGGCCAGGATCTCGACGAGGAAGGCCGTCCGAGGGGTGCGTTCCTCGACGGCGCCGAGTACGGCGTCGAGCCCGAGCCCGTCCTCACCGGCTCCAAGCTCGTCTCCGGTTTCCAAGACCGCCGCCCGCCGCTCGAGCAAACCGTCCACTACGAGGGCGACTACGAAGGCGACGTCGCCGTAGTCGCTCCCCCCAAATCCACGCAATACAAACCCAAGGGCATCAACCCCGAAGACCTCTAACGCGCGCTTTGTCATGCTGAGCGGAGCGCGCCTTCGCAGGCTCAGGACAGGCTCCGGCGCGCAGTCGGAGCACCGACGGAGCAGGGAAGACCGAGAAACGACCCGCAGCGATGCGGGCCGTTTTTTTCGACATCTTAGCGAAACGCTATCCCCATTGGATTGCCCAGGCCGTACGTGACCTTGGTGGTGGGCCGTGACGAGCTGCTGAACGGCGGATCGTAAACCGTTACCGACGCGCGAGCGTTATGGTCCGGGAACGAGTTGTCGCCGGCGTCGGAGAGGTAAAGGCTGCCATGCGGGTCGACCGCAATGCCTTCGACGTTGTCGAGGTCCGTCGGGATGATGACGTCCGGCGATGACGATGCGGTAAACGGCGGACGATAAATCCGCACCGAAGAGTTGAACGAGACGTAGAGGTTACCGGCCCGATCGACCGCCACGCCACTAGGGTAATCGTTTCCCTGGCCGGCATCGTCGGCGGCGACGTGGGTCGATATCCTAACCATTGGCTTCGACTTGCTCGTCAGCGGAGGACGATACATCGTGACGACGGCGGCGCCCGCAACCGCGACAAAGAGGTCGCCGGCCGAATCGAGGGCGAAGCCGCGATCGCCGGGCGCAGTGACGCTCGCGCTCGGCGACGATGCGTCGTCGAGGGGTGGGTGAAAGATGACCACCGAGTTATCTTGCCCGACAAGGAGGTCGCCGCTTCCATCGAACAGCAACCCCGGTTTCTCGACATCGGCGATGCCTTTCGAGATCGTTAAGCGAGGCGACGACGAGTGCGTGAATGGCGGTTTGTACATTGTCACCCCGTACTTGTGCGCCACGAAAAGATCGCCGCGTGCATCGAACGCAATCCGCTCGGCTATCTCCATACCGTTTCCGAATGTGAATCTCGGGCACGACGTGCCGGTGAAGGGCCGATCGTAAACGGTGGTCTCATCTTTGTATGTTGAAGCGTCGATGACGTACAGTTGCGTCGCAGCATTCCTCGGCTCAGCCGCGGACGTTTCGCCGTGATTCTGGCCGCAAGGATTGCTGGTCGGCCGGGACGGCGCTGCGGGTACCTGGTGATTGTGTTCACGAAGATAGCCTTGCGGATCCGTGAACGCTCGAGCGGTGTCGCCTAGCTCACGCGCAGTGTCGCCTAGCGCATGAGCAGCGTCCCCTACTGCGTGCACTGCGCTGCCGGCCGCCGAGATCGTCCACCATACCGCCAGGCCACCGAGGACGAACGTGAGCACAAGTACCCCCGCACAGCCGATGAGGAACGTCTTGAACGCCCGTTTCCTCCCCGGCGGCGGGGGACCGGCTAGAATCGGCGGCGTGCTGGATTGGCTGCTCACCAGCTTCCCGACGCGCCTCCGCCGCCGAAGCTTCCGCCGCCGCCGCTAAAATCGGAAAATCCGTCGTCCCCGCCGCCGGAGCTGGAGCTAGACGTTCCCCAACCGGATCCGAAAAAAAGAGCTGGAGTGCTTACAAACGCTTTGTCCGCCGCTTTCAAGCCCCACGGCAGTGTGAAAAGCCAGCGGATGGTGCCGAACACAAGCATGACGACCGGAATGAACGCGAGAAACACCGTTAAGACAAGCCACCCGGGCGGGTCGCCGTAGTCCGTGTCGCTCGAACTTTGCGAGGTCGATGCTGCGCTCACCGGTTGGGAGGGCTTGAACTGCGGGCTGATCGTGGTGAGGATCGCTGCAACTCCTGAAGCGACGGCCGCATCCGTGTTGCCGGCTTTGAGTTGCGGTACGATCGTCTCGTCGATGATCTGCTTTGCGCGCGCGTCGGGAAGATCGCCTTCGAGTCCGTACCCAACCTCGATCCGAACGTGGTGGTCTCGCATGAACAGGAACAGGACCACGCCGTCGTCTTTGCCCTTGTGTCCGACTTTCCAACGCTGGGCCGCGTTGACGGTGTAGGTCTCCAGCGGCTCGTCGCCGGTGGTCTCACCGATATAAACGATAACCTGGTGACCGGTTGCGGATTGATATTCGTGTAGCTCGCGTTCGAGTTGGGTCACGGTATCGGGTTGTAACGCGGCCGCCCCGTCGGTCACGAAGTGCGTCGGTTTCGGCGGAACGGTCGAGCTCCAAGCCGCCGGCGCCAGGCCGAGCGCAAGGATCACCCCGAGCACGACCGGCGAGATCGAGCGCGCGCTCATTCCGCGCGCGGAAAATGCGAGCGCAGCGTCTCGCCTAAACGGCCGGCGGTAAAAATGATTCCGTCGGTGATTTGGCCGCGAGCAAAATACGGCTGCGCCTCGGCGACAAGATTCTGCCAGAACGCATCGCCGACTCTTTCGTGTAAGGCCCGGTCGCCGACGATCGCAAACGAACGGGCCTTCGGGGCCACCAGGATCAGGGCAACGTTGCGCGCTTCGTGGCGGCCCAGTCCGGCTTTCATGAACTCGGCCTTGGCCCGCGCTAGCGCGTCGGCGTCCTTCTCGGGCACGATGCGAATCGCGACTTTGCCGCTCGTGCCTGCTTCGGCTTTAGCGATTGCCTCTCTGATCCGTTCGTCGTCGGCGGCGATCATTTGCTGAAATCGACGGTCGGTGGGGTCGCGGCGCCGGCTTGTGCCTTAAAGTAGTTCTTTTCGTTGAACTTCGGCCCGAACATTGAAACGAACAAAACGGCGGGGATCGTATCGCGCTTGGTATTGAACGCTTGCGCCGCTTCATTGTAGCGCATGCGCTCGACCGCGATCCGGTTCTCGGTACCCTCGAGCTGCGCCTGAAGCGTGGCGAAGTTGCCCGTCGCCTTGAGATCGGGGTAATTTTCAACGGTGACCAGTAGGCGTGAAAGCGCGGAGCCAAGCTGATTTTGCGCCTGTTCGTACTGCGCAAACGCCTGCGGATCGTTTGGCGCGTTTTGAGCGGCTTGCGGTGCGAGTTGACCGACTTTCGAGCGGGCTTCCGTCACCGCTATATAGGTGCTCTTCTCGAAATTGGCTGCGCCTTTGACGGTCGCGACCAGATTCGGCACGAGATCGGCTCGGCGCTGGTAGACGTTCTCGACTTGCGCCCACTGCGAATCGACGGCTTGCCCGAGCGTGACCAGTGAGTTATACGTTCCACCGATGACAAGGGCGACGACGAGAACGATTGCGATGATGACGCCGATGCCGATTAACGAGCGAGATTGCATGCTTGCCCTCCGTTTCTGCGACGTTTCCACGCGGACCGGCTTCGAGGCTACAGGCGGCGAATTTTCCCCGTGCCGTTCATTTGGGTTACTAGGTGCGATGGAGTTCCGGTGTAGATGTAGCGGATGTCGCCGACGCCGTCGATATCCATCCTGAGGTTGCCGCTCGCGCGGACGTACACGGTGCCCGAGCCGTAGTTCCTGGCGTCTGCTTCGCGCGCGTCGACGCCGGTCGTGTCGATCTTCCCCGCTCCCTCGAGCTGGACGTCCTCGGTATCGGCGACGCCCGACGCGACGATCGAGGAATTGGAGGTTTGGATCTGCATGTCGCGGCCGGTCAGGCCGGCGATCTTTACGGAACTCGCCGGACCCTCATCGGCGTAGCCGTGCAGTTCTGGAAGTTCGATCTCAACCTTCGGCAGCGGCTCGGAGGGTCCGAGCTTGCCCTTCATCTTAACGATGAGCGTGCCGCCGCTCACCTCGGTCGTCACGCCGGAGACGACGATTGGGTTGCCGGAGACGACGACGCGCGTGGTTGGCTTCCCGGCGGTAATCGCGCCGCTGAAGGCGCCCCTGAAGATGACCAGGTAGAAGCAGCAGACGTCTCGCGTCTGCGAGATATCGCCGGCCGCGCGAGTTGGGGCGGCGAGCGGAACGAGAACCAGCACGCCGACGACGATCGCGAGGCGTGCCGGCGGGAACGCAGACCAACATCTCAAATAGCTCATATCTCCTAGTGGACGGTAATGTTGTCCTCAAAACGGGTCCCATTATCGAGTGACCCATCAACGTTGATCTCTTGCTCGGCGATCGGTCCCTGCAGCTTTGCGGCCGGTGCGACGATCCGTCCGTGATTCGGACCCACGACCGTTTCGGCTCTAGTACAGTTGGTATGCGAATGTCCAGACGTCACGTGAGGTTCCGGTGCCGCGGCCGAAGTAGCCGATCGAGTCGGCCGACATTGCCGTTTTGAGCTTGTCCATCCGCGCAATTTGAAACGCATATTCCGGGAGGGCCAGGTGTTCCTCGCCGGCCGCCCAAGAGATTTTGGACTGCAGCAGCGATGGCCAACCGCCGAGCTTCGAGCCTTCCGTCGAGCCGAAATCTTCTTCCCAATTGTCGGATACCTCGTCGGGGATATCGAGATCGGCCGCGTCCTCCCAATCGGGAAAGTCGCGTTCGAGGAGCCGATAGCGTGCGGGGCGGCCACGAACGCGCTCGAACTCCCTCGGTATCGCGAGGGGGCACAGGCCGTCGAGACTCGGGTAAGCGCGGAGGCGCCAACCATCGCCATTGCCCGCATCGATCGGCAGCGCGTCGCGATCGAAAAACAGCGCGATCAGCGCGAGATCGCGGAGGTTGTCCGGCAAGTATGGCGCTTCGAGTAAATTCAGTTGCGCGACCGGCTGCATGGGACGTCCCCGGTAGTCCGGCCACACTTCCCCCGGAAGGCCGGCATTGACACGTCCAAACACGGTGGCCGTTAGATCGAACTCAACCGGCGCCCCAACAAGTTCGATAAGGCTTGCCGGCCGGCCAAGCTGCGTTTTCCACGTTGCCTTCCGCATCGTTTAGCAATCGTACCAATTATCGCTCGGCTTTGAGCCGCTCGGTGAGGACGGCTCACGCGATAGCGCGAAGACCGCCGCCCGGTGGAGAACGAGAAGGCGTCCGCGGGTCCCTCGGCCTTCGGAAGCCTGCTGCGCCGCTATCGGCTGGCCGCGGGGCTTTCGCAAGAGGCCTTGGCCGAGCGCGCCCGGATCAGTGTGCAGGGGATCGGTGCGCTCGAGCGCGGCGACCGGCGGACACCGCAGCGTGAGACGCTGACCCTCCTGACGGCGGCATTGGCGCTCACAGCCGATGAGCGGCGCGGTTTTGAGGCAGCGGCCGTTCGGCAGGGCGCAGCACGCTCGACGCGCGCGGCGGTAAGCGCCGGGCCGTGGCCGTCCGCGCCGTGCTGGAGCCTTCCTCTTTCGCTGACCAGCACCGTCGGGCGCGAGAGCGAAGTCGGCGAGATCGCGCAACTGGTGCGCGAGCACCGGCTCGTCACCCTGACGGGGGCCGGCGGAATCGGGAAGACGCGAACGGCGCTCGACGTCGGTGCGCTTTTCAGCGACGATGGAGGCGGCGGGGTGCTGCTCGTCGAGCTCGCGTCGCTTGATGCGACGCTCGTCGCCGAGACGATTGCCGTGGCGCTGGGCATACAAGAAGTGCCGAACCGCCCGTTGCTCGAGACGCTTCTTGCATATCTTCGCAGCACGAAGCTCTTGCTCGTCCTCGATAACTGTGAGCACGTCGTCGCTGAGTCGGCACTGGTCGTCGATAGATTGCTGCGCACGTGTCCGATGCTGCGGATCCTGGCGACGAGCCGCGAACCGCTGCGCGTTGCAGGCGAACGCGTCTATCGTTTGCCGTCGCTTGCCGCGCCGCCGCTCGGTGGGTCTGCCCGGCTTAGCGCCGTCGAAGCTGCGGCGTTCCCGGCGGTTCGGCTGTTCGCCGAACGCGCGCAGGCGGTCGACCACAACTTCTCGCTCACCGATGAGAACGCGCAAGTGGTTGCCGGCATTTGCCGGCGGCTCGAGGGCATCCCACTTGCGATTGAATTGGCCGCCGCGCGCGTTTCCGCTCTTTCGCTTCCGGCGCTTGCCGAGAAGCTGAGCCGGCGATTCGTGCTTCTCAGCGGCGGCGGCCGGATGGCACTTCCACGTCAACAGACGATGCGCGCCGCGGTCGACTGGAGCTACGAACTGCTCTCGCAACCCGAACGACGGCTTTTTGAACGCTTCTCGATCTTCGCGGGCGGCTGCGTGCTCGAATCAGCGATCGCCGTTTGTGCGGACGACGGAGAACCCCGAGCCGACGTCTTCGATGTGCTCTCATCGCTGGTCGACAAATCTCTGATCGTCGCCGACGTGAACGGCCCGGCGCCGCGCTATCGAATGTTGGAAACGTTCCGCCACTACGCCCGCGAAAAACTCATCGAGCGCGGAGAATTGGACGCCGCCTGTCGCCGCCACGCCGCGGCGCATTTGCAACTCGCCGAGGATTCCGAGCGCCTCTTTCGCGAGCTGCCCGATCGAGAGTGGCACGCCCCGGCGCGCTTGGAACTCGATAACTGGCGGGCGGCGCTCGAATGGGCGTTTAGTGCGCACGGCGACGTTGCGCTCGGGCAGTCCTTAGTCGTGAGCTTGAGATCGATATGGGTCAGCTTCGCGGCCGCTGAGGGCAGGCGCTGGGTTCGCCTCGCCCTCGAGCGGGCCGATGAGCGCACGGCCCCCGGCGTCGCGGCAGAGCTTGAGCGCACGGATGCGTCGCTGAGCGAACAACTCGGCGAATTCAACGCAGCGCTGGCGGCGGCGTTTCGAGCCGTCGCACGTCATCGCGATCTCGCCGATCGAGTGGGCACGGCGCGCTCGCAAGCCGAGGCCGCAAACGCCCTCGTTCGCCTTGGGCGGCCCGCAGAAGCGGAACCGCTCTTGCAAGAGGCTCTGGCTGTAGCTCAGGCGCACGGCCGGGACGCCTTCGGCGCCAAAATACTGAATCTTATCGCAGAGGCACGAGCGTTGCGCGGAGACTTCGCTGAGGCTCGGGCCGCGTCTGCTCAGGCGCTCGCGACGTGGCGTGCGCTCGAAAGGGGGCGTTCGGTGGCGGTCGCTTTGACGACGCGCGCCGAGCTTGAATTTCGGGCTGGCGCTCCCGAGGCCGCGCTACAGTTCGCGGCCGAGGCATTGCAGGTTTGTCGCGGACAGGAAGATCGAGAATCGGTGGAGTCCGCGATTCACGCCAACATGGCCGCTTATCTCGTAACCCTGGCTCGCTATGACGAAGCCCGCGCTCATGCACGAGAAGCGCTGGACATTTCGCGCCGCATTCATTTCCCGCTACACGCCGCGTGGGCGTTACAGCATCTTGCCGCAATCGCGGTTCTTCGGCCGCAGCCCGATCCGAGGCCGATCGAGGAGCTCCTGCGTGCCGCCCGCCTTATGGGCTTCGTCGAGGCGCGCTACGCCGGCCTTGGAGCTGCGCTGGAACCGACCGACAAGCAGGAATACGATCGAATTTACGCCGCTCTTCGGACGGCGCTTCCCCCCGACGAGCTCGAGTTCACGCTGACGCGCGGAGCGGCGATGAGCGAAGACGACGCGGCCGAGGATGCGTCGCATTCGTAAACGCCCCCATTTGTAGAGCTGATTTGTAGAGTTGTCGCTTGGGCGCCCCGCACGCCTCGCCTAGAATAACGGTGCCCGCCCGGATCCCCGGGCGATTCGACGAGGAGAAGACATGCCAGGACCCCCGACCGGTGAGCAGGACGTGAACGCGACCCAGGCAGGCGTCGCGCCGCCCAGCCCCGCCGCGCCGCCGCCGCCGGCTCAGGAGAAGGAGACGAAGGACGGGTTGCAACCGGCGAGCCAAAAGGACGCGGGCAAAGAAGCTTACGGGCCCCCCGAGCCGCCCTCTCAGGAAGAGTTACATAAGAAGTACGACGTCACCCAACAAGACGTCACCAAGCTGGAGAAGNNGCCGACGAGCGCCCGCTCGATAACGGAGCTCAAGCCCGGGCACTCAAATCGGAAGCGTTCGCCGAGAACTTTTATAACAAGAACGTCCGTCCGATCGAAGACAAAATGGTCGACCCAAATCAACACAAGGTAAAGGGTTTACGCGACTACGAGCCCGGCGTCGACCCGGAAGCGGCAAATAAGCTCGCAATGCGGGCGCACCTCGACCACCACGTCGGGGCCCAGGCCGGCCGCGACGGCGTACAACCCGGAGCGGACGCGGGAGGGCCCGAGGGCCGCAAGAGCTGGGAAGAAGTGCCGGCGCTGCGGTCGGAGATGTATCGCGCTGAGGCGCATGAGACAGCTCGTGAAGCCGTCGCAAACAACCACGCGAACAACGGGCACGCTCAGGCGCAATCTCACGCAGCACCCGCGCGCTAGCAGCGGTCAGAATTCATCGGCTAACGTGAGGACGCCGGCCACGAAGGGGCGAAAACCGGCGCGGGTTGGAAAACGAAACGGCTGCTCCGGGTCCGTCTGCGTTTGGACGTCTGCTGCGGAGCTACCGGCTGGCTGCCGGGCTTTCACAAGAGGCTCTCGCCGAGCGCGCTCGGATCAGCGTGCAGGGGATCGGCGCGCTGGAGCGCGGTGAGCGACGCACGCCGCAGCGCGAGACCTTGAGTCTGCTCACCAATGCGCTTGCGCTTGGCACGGAAGAGCGGGCCACCTTCGAAGCGGCCGCGGCGCGCCAAAGTGCGCCTCGCGCTACACGCTCCGTCGCTACCGGCCTATGGCCCAAGGCCGCGACATCGAACCTCCCCATTGCACTGACGGACATCATCGGCCGCGGGACGGAGCTAGCCGAGATCGCGGCGCTGTTGCACGAGCATCGGCTCGTGACGCTGACGGGAACCGGCGGGATCGGCAAGACGACGGTGGCGCTCGAAGTTGCGCGCGCCTTCTACGATGATCCGGCCGGCGGCGGCGCCGCTTGGCTTGTCGAACTCGCACCACTAACCGATCAGCAATTCGTCACGGCCACGATCGCAGGCGCGCTCGGCGTTCAGGAAATTTCTCATCGCTCGCTCCTCGAGACGCTGCTCGCTTATCTGCGGCCGAAGAACGTGCTCCTGGTTCTCGACAATTGCGAGCACGTCATCGTCGAAGCCGCGCACGTCGTCGACGCCCTGTTACGCGGCAGCCCGGGAATGCGGATCCTTGCGACCAGTCGCGAACCGCTTCGGGTTGGGGGTGAACGAGCCTATCGTTTACCACCGCTCGCCGCTCCGGTGCTCGAGGACTTTACCGGGTCTCGGAGGCTGTGTACTGCCGAGGTCGCAACGTTCCCCGCGGTCCACCTCTTCGTCGAGCGCGCGCAGGCGGTCGATCGCCATTTCAGCCTGACGGATGAGAACGCGCCGCTAGTCGCGGAGATTTGCGGACGCCTCGAGGGCATTCCGCTCGCCATAGAGTTGGCCGCAGCGCGCGTGACCGCGATTTCGCTCCCGGCGCTGCTCGGAAAACTCACCCGGCAGCTCGCTTTGCTCGGCGGTGGCGATCGCACCGCTCTCGCGCGTCAGCAGACAATGCGTGCGACGATCGAGTGGAGCTACGAACTGCTCTCCGAGCCGGAACGGCGGCTTTTCGAAGGGTTCTCGGTCTTCTCCGGCGGCTGCGCGCTCGAGGCAGCGGCTGCCGTGTTCGCAGGCGACGAGGAAGTGCAGTCCGATGTCTTCGAGTTGCTGTCATCTCTCGTCGATAAGTCCCTGATCGTCGCCGACGTGGACGGCCGCGCGCCACGCTACCGGATGTTGGAAATGTTCCGCCAGTACGCGCGCGAACGCCTCGCAGCTCAAGGAGCTCTGGATGCCGTATGCGGCCGCCACGCGGCCGCATACTTCGAGATCGCCGGCCGGCTCGCGGCGGAAGCTCGCGAGCGGCCCGACCGAGAGTGGCACGGGCCGGCTCGCTTGGAGCTCGATAACTGGCGCGCCGCACTTGAATGGGCGCTCGGGGCGCAGAACGACATCGTGCTCGGACAGCGGCTGGCCTCGCGTTTGAAAGCGGTGTGGCACAGCTTCGGGGCGAGCGAAGGACTGCGGTGGATCCGCCTCGCGCTCGATCGGGGCTTCGAACGCACGGAGCCTAGCCTCGTAGCAGAACTTGAGTGCGTCGACGCAGACCTCAGCTCGGAAATCGGCGACTTCGGTGCCGCGCTCGCGGCGGCGCTGCGGGCACTGGAACGATATCGCGATCTTGCCGACCCGATCGGAATCGCACGCGCCGGCGCTGAGGCTGGGAACGTCCTCGTGCGCCTTGGCCGGTCGCCGGAAGCGGAACCGCTGCTGCACGAAGCACTGCTCGTAGCGCAGACGTACGGCCGCGGTGCGCTCACGGCGCGAATCCTTATGACGCTCGCGGAGGCACAAGCTTTACGCGGAGATTTCGCCGAATCTCGCGCCTCCTTCGCCGAAGGGCTCGCCGCGTACCGGGCGCTTGGGAAAGAACGCGCGCTGACGACTGCCCTTATTATGCGTGCGGAGATCGACTTTCTTGCGGGCGATGCGCAAGAGGCAGTTCGCCTTTCCGCCGCGGCACTGACTGCCTGCCGGCAGCAAGCGGATGGGGACTCGCTCGAGCCGGTCATCAACGCGAACATGGCGGCCTATCTCGTGACGCTCGGCCGGTACGCCGAGGCCGGCAGTTACGCACGCGCAGCGCTCGAGGTTTCGCAGCGCCTTCAGCTTCTCTTGCCGGAAACGTGGGCGCTGCAGCATCTTGCAGCGATCGCCGTGCTCGAGCCGCAAACGAATGCCCCCGCGGCGGAAGCTTCCTCTCGAGCCGCACGCCTCATCGGATTCGTGGAAGAACGGTATCGGGAACTCGGAGCTGCGCCCGAGCAAACGGAGCGCCAAGAATACGATCGGGTTCTTGCCGCACTCCGAGAGGCGCTTCCCGCAGACGAGCTCGACGTTTCGCTCGCCCGCGGGGCCGCCATGAGCGAAGAAGAAGCGATCGAGGNNTGCGGGCTTTGGAGATTGAGAGGGCTTCGGCTGGTGCTTCCGCCTTCGGAGCCTTGCTGCGGAGTTATCGGCTGGCTGCAGGGCTTTCACAAGAGGCTTTAGCCGAGCGGGCCCGGATCAGCGTGCAGGGGATCGGCGCGCTCGAGCGCGGCGATCGCCGCACGCCCCAGCGCGAGACCTTGCGCATGCTCACCAAGGCGCTTGCGCTTGGCACGGAAGATCGGGCCACGTTCGAAGCGGCTGCGGCCCGACAAAGTGCGCCTCGCGCCGCTCGCTCCGTCGCTGCCGGCCCATGGCCCGAGGCCGTGACCTCGAACCTCCCCGTCGGACTGACCGACATCGTCGGCCGCGGAACGGAGCTAGCCGAGATCGCAGCGCTGCTTCTCGAGCGTCGGCTCGTGACGCTGACGGGAACCGGCGGGATCGGCAAGACCACGGCGGCACTCGAAGTTGCGGGCGCGTTTTACGACGATGCGTCTGCCGGCGAAGCATGGCTCGTCGAACTCGCACCACTTACCGATCCGCAATTCGTAACGAGCACGATCGCAAGCGCGCTGGGCGTTGTGGAGATTCCTCATCGCTCGCTCTTCGAGACGCTGCTCGCCCATCTGCGGCCCAAGAACGTCCTCCTCGTTCTCGATAATTGCGAGCACGTCATCGCAGAGGCGGCTCGCGTCACCGACGAACTGCTGCGCGGCTGCCTCGGCCTACGGATCCTCGCGACGAGCCGCGAGGCGCTGCGCGTCCCGGGCGAACACACCTTTCGCCTCCCGCCGCTTGGCGTTCCGTCGCTCGCACAGGCGCGCGAACTCGTCCTTGCCGATGTCGCTTCTTATCCCGCGATCGCGCTTTTCGCGGAGCGCGCTCGCGCCGCCGACCGCCGATTCGAACTGACCGATAGCAGCGTGCCGGTCGTTGCCGAGATCTGCAGCCGTTTGGACGGGATTCCGCTCGCAATCGAGCTTGCGGCTGCGCGCCTGCGCTCGCTTCCACTCCGGCTCCTCGCCGAAAAGCTCGACCAACATCTGGCGCTCCTCACGACCGGCGCGCGCGGCGCACCGCAGCGCCAGCAAACGATGCACGCGACGATCGATTGGAGCTACGAGTTGCTTGCGGAGCCGGAACGCCGGGTGTTCGAGCGCCTCTCGATCTTTGCCGGTGGTTGCACGCTCGAGGCTGCGACGGTCGTCTGCGGCGACAGCGGAGAGAGTGAGGACGACGTTCTGCTCCTGCTTTCGTTGCTCGTTGAGAAGTCGCTGGTTATTTCGGATGACGGAGCCGCGCTGCCGCGCTTTCGGATGCTCGAGTCGTTTCGCCAGTTCGGACGCGAACGGCTCATCGAGCGAGGCGAACTCGACGCCGTGCTTCACCGCCACATGAAGGCGTGCCTCGCGCTCGCGGAACGTTGCGCCGAGCTGCTGCACGGGATGTCCGACCGGGAGTGGATGGCATCTACGAGCGTCGAGCTCGAGAACTGGCGTGCCGCACTCGAGTGGGCGTTGGGGACGCGGGCAGATGTCGTCTCGGGTCAGCGCCTGACGGCTGCGTTGAACGTCACGTGGCATCGCCTCGCCTCCGCCGAGGGACGGCGGTGGGTCCGACTCGCCTTAGAACTCGTGGACGAGCGGACGCCGGACGACGTCGCGGCCGATCTCGATTCCACGGACGCGATGCTCAGCGAGCGGCACGGCGAGGTGAGCGCGGCGCTAGCAGCCGCGCACCGGGCCATTGCGCGATACCGCGAGCTCGGCGACCTCAAGAGCGCGCTTCGCCCGCAAATGATCGCCGGCATCACCCTCATCAGACTCGGACAACCCGACGAAGCCGAAACGCTGCTCGTCGCGGCCCTGAAAGCCGCACGCGAGTTTGGGCGCCCAGTCACGGTCGGCAACATCCTGGACAAGCTTGCGGTGACCCTCGCCATGCATGGCGACCTCGATGCGGCGCGCGCCGCCTGCGTGGAGGCCCTCTCCATCTTCGAGCGGCTTGGAAAAACTCAGTCTGCGGCGATCGCGATGACGACCCTAGCCGATATCGAGCGGCGCGCGGGAGATGTAGAGGCCGCGCTGCGGCTCGTCGCCGAGGCGTTGCACAGTTGCGGCTCGGATCCCGACACCGATACGCTCCGATCGTCGCTCAACGCCAATATGGCCGCGTACCTTGTGGCACTGAACCGCTTCGAAGAAGCACGCACCTTTGCGCGCGAAGCGCTCGACCTCGCGAGCCGGCTGCAGAACGTCTTACTGCAAACGTGGGCCCTCCAGCATTTTGCCGCGATTGCCGCGCTAGCGCCGCACGATCCGGTGGATTCGATGGACCAGCTCTCGCGCGGCGCACGGCTGCACGGTTTCGTCGATGCGCAATACGCGGCGCTCGGGGCGCCGCCGGAACCAACCGACGGGGACGAGCGCGAGCGCATCTGGGCCGCGCTTCGAGCGGCGATTCCTCCCGAAGACCTAGCCTTTCTTATCGAACGCGGCGCGGCCACAAGCGCCGAAGAAGCGTTTGCGGAAGCGTTACGCGTCTAACCGCGGTTCCAATACTGACAAACCTGCAGGGCGTGGATGGGCGAAGCACAATCCGTTTCTCTCATGGCTGATGTGCTGACTTCTGACCAGCGCGCGACTTTGCGCGCATTCTGCGACACGATCGTTCCGCCAATCGATTGTGCCGATGATCCGACCGGATTTTGGGCGCGACGCGCAACGGACACCGGCGTCGACCAGTACGTCGAGGGCTACCTCGCGACGTTAGCGGCGGATCGACGAGCGGACCTTACGATGGTGCTCGATGGGCTCGCGATGCAAGACTTTGCGAGCGCGCCAAGCGATCTCTCACGCGAACAAATTCTCACCGAAATGAACCAAAGCTCCTCGCAAGCAGCCCTCGCTCTCGAAGCGCTGCGCTCGCTGATCTTGCTGTTTTACTATGGCATCACCGACCCGCTGACCGGCCAAAATCCCAACTGGACGCTGCTCGCCTACCCCGGTCCGCTAAGGCCTCCGCCGATGACGCCCAAAGAGCTGTCGACGATCGTTCCCAACGAAGATCTCGAAGCCCAAGCGGACGCGTGCGTCATCGGTTCCGGGGCCGGCGGTGCGGTCATCGCGGCGGAGCTTGCGCGGCGCGGTCTCTCGGTCGTCGTGCTCGAGGCGGGAGGCTACCACAACGAGGCCGATTTTGCGCAATTAGAACTCAAAGCATATCAGGATCTCTATTGGCGCGGCGGTCCAACGTTGAGCGCCGACGGCAACATCATGCTGTTGGCCGGCGCTACGCTGGGTGGCGGAACGGTCGTCAACTTTACGAATTGCGTTCGCACGCCGGATCGGGTCCGCCGCGAGTGGGCGAACGACTACCGCCTGGACGGCGTCGACGGGCCGGAGTTCGACGCGCATCTCGACGCGGTGCTTGCGCGCATCGGAGCGACGGACGAATGCAGCGATCTCAACCCCGCACAGGAGCGGCTTGTCGAAGGCTGCACGCGCTTGGGCTGGAAGCACAAGCGCGCCGTCCGCAACACGGATCCCGCGACGTACTCGCCGGACACCGCCGGTTACCTTAGCTTCGGGGATCAAAGCGGCAGCAAACGCAGCGCCGACAAGACCTGGCTCGTCGACGCGCTGCAGCACGGTGCGGCGATCCTCACCCGGACCCACGCTCAACGCGTGCTCGTCCAGAACGGACGCGCCGCGGGTGTTGAAGCGCTATACGCGGATCCGACAACCGGGAAGAGCGCGAGCATAACGATCCACGCCCCAAGAGTCGTGATCGCCGCCGGGGCGCTCGAATCGCCGGCATTGCTGTTGCGCTCGAATATCGGCGGCCCGGCTGTCGGGAACTATTTGCGGCTTCATCCGCTTCCGGTCGTCACCGCCGTGCACGCGGGCGACATGAAGAACTGGTGGGGCGCACCGCACGCGATGATCTGCGACGAATTCGCAAATCCGGATGACGGTTACGGTTTTCTTATCGAAGGCGCGAACTATGCGCCGGCCCTCGCCGGCGCGGCGACGCCGTGGACGAGCGGCCGCGCGCACAAAGAACGCATGGCCGACGCAAGCCGCGGCGTGGTGACGATCAGCGTGTTGCGCGATCGCGGTTACGGCCGCGTCGCAATAGACCCGGCCGGCGAAGCGGTCATAACGTACGCGATCACCGACGATCTCGATCGCAAGAATTACTGCAAAGCACTCGATGCGCAGCTCCGGCTCGGCTCCGTAACCGGCGCGACCGCGATGTTCGCGGGCGGCGCCGCTGACTTACCGCACTGGCGCGCCGGCGACGACCTCGAGGCATTCAGCGCGCGGCTGCACCGCGCGCCGATCGGTCCCACCGGGCTGCGCCCGTTCAGCGCGCACCAGATGGGCTCGTGCCGCATGGGCCCGGATCCCTGGACGAGCGTCGCGAAGCCGAGCGGCGAGTTGCACGATACGCCGGGCGTGTGGATCGGCGACGCGAGTGCTTTCCCCACGGCGCTCGGCGTGAATCCAATGGTTACGATCATGGCCCTCGCGCGTCGCACCGCGACCGCGATGGCGGCGTCCGTTCACACGGTTGACGGCGACGCGCACCCGGTCGCCGTTCGCTAAGAGTTCGTCTAACGTCAGGCTTTTACGCGGGCCTCGTTTGCCATGTACGAGGCGAGGTGAGCGCGCGAGCGTAGGCGCGATCATCGCCGAGGTGGTTCGCTCCTCGGGTGGCCCCGCGCCTTTGGCCTTCGATCGATGCGCGTTCCAGCTTTGCTAAGGTATCTTGACGAAAGCGCGGCGAGATTCGGGGTTTCCCCTGAAGACAAGCCCTGTGCGACGGTGCATGTTGAGGGCGGCGTAGCGCTCCCAAGCATCCTTGGGAGGAGATGGCGCCGTGAGGAACACGTTCGTGTACAAGTACTCGATTTTGCGCGCGGTCGGGGCCACGGCTGCAGCCCTTCTCGTTTGTTCTTGCGGCGCGAATTCATCGACGGCGGCGGTCGCAGCGGTCGGTCCAACCCGGACGGCTGCGCCGGCCCCGACAGCGACGCCGGTCCCGACAGCTACGCCGGTTCCGACGGCGACGCCGGTCGCTACAGCTACGCCCGTTCCAACGGGAACGCCGAGCCCGACCGCGACGCCGAGCCCGACCGCGACGCCGGTGCCTCCGCTGATGTCGGGCAACCTCCAGGTTGGCTCGAATTACATCGACTTCGGGACGACCGGAGGAATCTATGAGCCGGCGCCCGGTTACGGGAACTTCACGATCGACGTGACTTCCGGCGAGTTCGCAACGCTTGGCGTCACAAGCGGTGAGGGAGGGCAGATCCAAAGCCTCAATGAGGGCACCGGTACGGTGACCTTACCATCGGCCTTCATCACGTTCAACAGCGGTGGCTCGCAGTATCAATTGTGGGCGACGACCATTCCAGCCGGGATGGCCGGTCCGTTCAACTACGTCCAAAGCGGCAACACGACGACCTTTACGTTCCAGGTGGAAGGCTATATCGAGAATACGAACACGAGCACGAACGTCGGGAACTTCGACTTGACGTTCACCTTCACGTATCCCGGAACGCCAACTCAAGCGTTCAACAATCTGCCGTACAACACGCCGTACACCGTTACAAACTCGTAGCCTTTGTCACGGTGAGCTTGTCGAAGCGCCGCCGGGATCTGGCCTTGCGCCGTCGGCCCTTCGACTGCGCGCCTGCGGCGCTGCGCTCAGGGTGACATGGTTGGAGCTGC
>PMHP01000075.1 GCA_003158195.1 Vulcanimicrobiota bacterium
AGTCGAACGGCCAACGGAGCAGCGCCAGATCCCGGCGGCGCTTCGACAAGCTCAACGTGACAAAGGTCGACAAGGTCGGTGACTAGATCGAGATTAGCCGCCGGTCAGCAGGCGTTTCAAGAAGGCATCGTGCTTGTACGACGAACTGCGACCGAACTTCACGACGACCGCGCGCTCGTTCGGAATGAGATACAGCGCCTGGCCGCCCGAGCCGCTCGCGTACGCAACACCGTCGGAACCGAGCCACCAACCGAGGCCGTACTTCGGATTGACGCTCGAGCCGGCAAAACACGTAGCGAGCGACGGCGTGGCGAGAACGAAGCGACCGTACTTCGCCCACTCGGTCGCCGCGACGAATGCGCCGGTCGGCAGCGGCTTCGTTCCCGACGCAAGCGTGCGCCACGACCCGACCTTCACCGCCGCGCGATCGAGGACGCGCGACTGTAAGTACTCGTGCGGCGTCAGGTTGCGCGGCCCGAGTTTCTCCGCGAGGACCGCGCCGAAAACTTGCAGCGGAATACCGCTATACGTAAAAACCGCGCCGGGCTGGTTCTTGAGTTCGACCGCAAGCGCTTTCTCGTACGACGGCACGGCACTACCGAGGCCGCCGAAACCGATGCCGCTCGTGAGCGCAAGGAGCTGGCGCAGCGTGACGCGAGCTTTAAGGCCGGCATTCCACGACGCGAACGTCGCGCCGACCGGCTCGTCGAGGGAAAGTAAACCGTCCTCTTCCGCGGCGAGTGCGACCGGGCCCCAAAAGCTTTTCGTCCCGCTGTACAGCGCGTGTGGTTTGTGCGCGCCCAGGCCGGCCGCATAACGCTCGAAAAGCGTTTCGTCTTCGCGCTGCACGAGCAGCGCCTCGAGACCGTGCCGCTCCGCGTATGCCGCCGCGGCTTCGAGGTTCACGGCGTCGCGACGAGCGGCTCGCGCGCGATGCGGACCGCAATCGCAATCAAGATCGCGCCACCCAACCGCTCGATCCACAGCGCCGCGCGGCCGGCGAGCGAACTGCGGCGCACGCGCTCGGCGGCCACGACGTAGCCGCTCAGCACGCCGAATTCGATCGCCTGCGAAGCGACGGCCAAGACGAGAAGTTGCAACGGCACGTTACCGTGCGGATCGACGAACTGCGGGAGGATCGCAGCGAAGAACACGATTGCTTTGGGGTTCGCAACCTGGGTAACGAAACCGCTCGAAAAGGCGACCCGTGGATCGGTCGCGGCGCTTGGCGTGCCGATGTCGAGCGGGGGCGCCGTCCGCACGAAGAGCGAGCGAATGCCGAGAAATGCAAGGTACGCGGCGCCGGCCCACTTGACGATTGTGAAGGCCTGATACGATGCCAGCAGGACCGCGACGACGCCGAGTGCCGAAAGCGCGAAGTAGAGCGTGTTTCCGGCCACAATGCCGGCGGCCGCCGCCATCCCGCGCGCGGCCCCGCGCCGCAGCGCCGTCGAGACCGTCAAGAGGACGGCCGGACCCGGGATCAGACACAGCGTGAATTCGAGGATGACGAACGCGAGCAGTGCGCCACCCGCGACGCTCATGCGGCGCTCTCGGGCATCGGCGGGACGTCCCACAGCACGAGCTCACCCGTACCCGAAACCTCGACCTCGAACGGACCTTCGATGCGGCCCGCATCCCCCGCCCCGAGCTTCTGCGTGCCGAGCGTTACCTCGCCCGTGGCTACGTAAAGAAACCCGAAGCGCCCGGCGCGGACCGGCTTCGCCAGCCGTCCTTCGTCGAGCCGCGCGACGAACGCCGTCGCATCCTGCCAGAGGTCGATCGGAGCCGTGACGCCGGCCTCGCCGCTTGCGATCGTCAACCAGCGGTTGTGCCGATCGGTCGCGCTAAAATCGACCTGCCCATAGCGCGGCTCCAAGTTCTTGGCCCGCGGCACGACCCACATCTGCACGAAGTGCACCGGCCGCTGCGCCGAGTGGTTGTACTCGGAGTGCGTTATGCCGGTCCCCGCGCTGAGATACTGGACGCCGCCCGGCCGAACGACGCCGGCGTTGCCCATCGAGTCGCGGTGCTCGAGTTCTCCGTCCAGGACGTAGGTGAGAATCTCCATGTCGCGGTGCGGATGCGTCCCGAAGCCCGTCCCAGGTGCGACCACGTCGTCGTTGAGGACGCGCAGCGCTCCCCAGTTTTGATTCGCCGGATCGAAATAGCCGGCGAAGCTGAACGAGTGGTGCGTCTGCAACCAGCCGTGGTCGAAGTAGCCGCGCTCGGCAGAGCGCGCAATGGTCAGTTGGGTGGAAGTCTTGATACTCATCTCATCCTCGTACAACCCGGGGCGGGTTGCGCAGCGATGCGCGGGGCTGAAACGTTTGACGGCGCCGCGCCGTACATCCGAGGAACATCCCCGACGTTTGGAGGTTTCCCATGCCCATTCGCTTCCTCGTCTTCGTTCTTGTCGCCGCCTCGTTCGCGCTTCGCGTCGCGTCCGCCGATCAGGGGCCGAGCGTCTCGGGGCCGCCGAACGCCTCTGAGATCGCGTTCGTGCGCGCGATCCAGGCGGACCTCGACAAGCGTTTCCCGACCGCCGTCGACGCGGAAAAAGCCGGCTACTTCCGCTATACGAACGCGGACGACACGGGCGCGATCAGCTACGCCAACCTTGCCTGGACCTCGAGCGACATCCGCCACCCAAGCCAGCTCTGGTATGACAAGAACGGAAAGCTTCTTGGCGCAGATTTTTCGGTCTCGAGCGCGGGAGCCGCGCCCCGCCCGCATCTCTTCGGCGTACAACCCGGCCGCTGGGTCGAGTTTGACGAGCACGTCCACTATGTCGCCAAAGATCCGAAAACGGGCACGCTGCTCTACGACAAGTACGTGCTCGTCCCGGCGTTCGACGCAGCCGGGGGCGACGCCAAGCACCCGACGACAGCGACGCTCGTCAAGCTGCATCGCGTCGCCTCGACGAACGAGGTCGTAAAGGTCTTCTACTTCCCGAGCATCTGGGACTTGATCGTTTGGGTGAAGCCCAATCCGAAGGGAGCGTTCGCGGACAAAAATCCGCTCGTCACCCCGTAAGCGCGTAGGCCCGCTTCAGAGCCGGCGTGAAGCTTCGGGGTCCGTGAGCTTAGCTGCCTACCTTCAGTACTGGCGCATCAACCTGCTGACGATGATCGAGTATCGCGCGAACTTCTTCATGTGGTTCGGGTTCACGATCGTCTATCACGCGACGGCCATCGGCGCGCTCTGGGTGACGCTGCACCAGTTTCCCTCGATGAACGGCTGGGATTTTCGCGAGATGGCGTTTCTTTACGGCCTCTGGATGCTCGGCCACGGATTTCACAACACGTTTTTCTTCACCGTCGGCGATGTGCCCGCGATGATTCAGGAAGGCCGCTTCGACCGCTTCCTCGTGCGCCCGCTCGACCCGCTCTTTCAAGCGATGACGATCCCCCAACAGGTCTGGCCGGACGAACTGTTGCTTGCGATCGGCTTCTTTGCGGTTGCGACGGCGTATGTCGGCGCCCGTGTCGATGTGACGTTCATCACGTACGTGCCGCTCGTGATGGTCGGCGGGGCGCTGATCGACTTCGGCATCCAGCTCGCAATCGCGACGGCGGCGTTCTGGGTGATCCGCATCGACAGCCTGCGCTGGGTCGTGATGTCGCTGGAGCAGGATTTTACGCGTTATCCCATTAGCATCTACACGCGGGCGGTACGCTTCTTCTTAGCGTTCGTTTTCCCGTTTGCATTCATGAACTATTTCCCGGCTACGTTCTTACTCCACAAGACGGACGGCGCGCTCTCGCTCTCGCCCTCGGTCGGCTTGCTTACGCCGGTCGTCGGCGTCCTTTGGCTCGCAGTCGCGTACGCTTTCTGGCGCGTCGGTCTCAACCGCTACCAAGGTACCGGAAGTTGATCTTCGCCGGCGCGCCGTCACCGGCGCTGAGCGCAAAGGCCTCGTGCGCCGCACCGAACGTTCCGGCGCGGGTGATACGGCTCGTGCGGCCGGTCGGCGCCGACCGGTACATCGAAATCAATCACAAAGCGGGCACGGTCGACGTCAAGGTGTACCTCGCACGCGACGGCTCCGTCGAGCGGGCCGCCATCGTTTACTCGTCCGGCGACACGTTCCTCGACGGCGCGACCTACGATGCGGCCGTGGCCACGAGGTACGCCGCCGAGATCCGCAGCTGCCAGCCTGTTTCGGGTGCGTACATCTACCGCACAAAATACCTTTTAGGAGCCCCCCGATCGCCCGCGCCCCAAGGTGCCGGCAGTTGATCCTCGCCGACGCGCCCTCACCGGCCCCGAGCGCGACCGCCGCGTGCGCCGCACCGGCCGCTCCGCCGCGGGTGATAACGCTCGTTCGGCCGATCGGCGCCGAGCGGTACATCGAAATCAATCGGAAGGGCGGTACGGTTGACGTCAAAGTGTACCTCGCGCGCGACGGCTCCGTCGAAAAAGCCGTGATCGTCCATTCGTCCGGGGATGCTTTCCTCGACGGCGCAACCTACGATGCGGCGGTCGCTACCACGTACGCCGCCGAGATCCGCGATTGCGAGACGGTTTCGGGCGCGTACATCTACCGCACCAAATACAATTCCCAGCCGACCCCCGAAGGATCGCCTGCGCCGGCGCCGCCTACGCCAATGGGGCACGCGCTCCTTACGCCTGCGCCGCTACGAACCGCTCCGGCAACGCCGTCTCCAACGCCCGTCGCGACCACCGAACCGGCACCGGTTGCGACGGCCGTGCCGGCGACCGTCGCGACAACGGTGCCGACAACCGTTCCGACAACCGTGGCCACGACCGTTCCGACCACCGTGCCGACGACCGTCGCGACAACCGTAGCGACAACCGTGCCCACAACCATTGCCACGACCGTCGCGACGAGCGTACCTACGACCGTCGCGACGACGGTCCCGGCGAAACCCTAGCGCGCCTCGGTTGCGAGCGGTTCGAAGAGCGAGCCGGCGGCGTCGGCAACGGGGTCGATTCCCACCGGCCTCAGGTAGCGGACGAACCAATGCACGATTGCGCGCAACCGAAGTACGCGATTGCGCGGCTTTCCGGCGCGCGAGAGGCTATGGCCGTCGCCGGTGAAGCGGACGAACTCCGTCTGCGCGCGGCCGACGCGGCGCAAGAGCGTAAAGAGCTGCTCGCCCTGGTCGATCGCGCAGCGATAATCGCGCTCCGAATGCTCGACCAAGAGCGGCACCGCGATCTCGTGAGCGGCGCGCATCGGTGACTTTTCGAAGAGTTTGCGGCCGCCTTCACCCCACGGCGCGCCGACTTCGCCCTCCAGAAACCATCCGAGGTCCGTCGCTCCGACTTCGCTGACAAAATCGTTTACGGCGCGCATCGAAACGCCCGCGGCGAATCGCTTGCTGTGTGCGAGCAGCCACGTCGTCATGAAGCCGCCGTACGAACCCCCGGCCAGACCGATCCGGGCCGGATCGATCGACGCATTCGCGATCGCGCCGTCGAGCAACGCGAGCACGTCGGAGGCGTCTAAGCCGCCCCAGTCGCCGGTGATCGCGTCCGCGTACGCGTGGCCGTAGGTCTGGCCGCCGCGGGGGTTTCCAAACGCCACGCCGATCCCATGCGCGGCGAGAATCTGAAACTCCAACATGAATGCGAAGCCGTACGCCATGTGCGGACCACCGTGCACTTGTAAGACGTACGGTGCGTCCTGCGGTTGGTCGGGATCGAGCAACCACAAGTCGAGCAGGTGGCCATCGCTTGCGGCCGGGCGCACGCGCCGCGGCGCGCGCACGGAGCGCTCCGCCAGCCACGGGTTGCAGTCGGTCAGCACCCGCTCGGTCCCGGAGCCGTCGATCATCGCGATTTCCGACGGAACGAGCGGCGACGAAAACCCAAAGACGATCGTCCCGTCCTCGCCGCGCGCAAACGATGAGATGTCGCGTTCGCCCGCGGCGACGACCCTGTGCCCCGAGCCGTCGTGGGCGAACGCGGCGATCGCGCACGTTCCCTCCGACGCAAGCGGGACGAACAGTTCGCGATCGCCGGCGGACCAGAACGGCGCTTGTTGACCGCCGACGTTGCGCGTGTCGCAAATCACGTAGTCGATCACCGGCCGGTCGACCGCTCGCGAGAGCGAACGCGTTGCTCCGCCGTCTGCCGGCACGATCAGCAGCTCGTGGTTGAACCGGCCGCCGACGTCGTCGCCGAATTCGTGGCCGACGTAAGCGACCTCGCGGCCGTCGTGCGAGAACGACGGGTTTCCCGACGGGCCCCTGGAACGCGTTAGCTTCGTCCGCGCGCCGCCGCTCGACGCGACGGTATAGATATCGTCGCTGAACGCCGTCTCGGGCAAATCGATCTGGGCCGAGAACGCGAGCCGCGTTCCGTCAGGTGACCAGGCCGGATCGTGCACGTCGAAGTCGCCCTGCGTGAGGCGCTGTGGTTCGCCTCCGGCGACGTCGACCGTAAAGAGATGCATGCGGCGGCCGTCGAGCAGCCCGAGCTCGTCGCTCTTGAAGGGAAGACCGCGAATGTGGCGCGCGCCCGAGCGTTCGTCGTGTGCGATCCGCGCCGTTACCGGCTCGAGCGGAGCCGTCGCCGTATACGCAACGGTGCGCGAATCGGGCGACCAGCGCACGCCGGCGATCGCGTCGTAGGGCGGCCCGAGCGGGTGCGGTTCGCCGCCGCCGAGGGGCGCGAGGTAGATGCGCTTGTTCTCGCCGCGCTCGCCCACGAATGCAAGCCACCTGCCGTCGGGCGAGAGCCGCGGCATTTTGTCGTGACTCCCGAAGCTAAACTGCACCGGCGCTTCGCCCGGCCGCACCGACCAAATCGCCGTCGTTACCTCGTCGCTCTCCTCGACGTGCGTCGCGAGGACGTAGAAGACACGGCCGTCGACCGGCGGCTGCGGATCGCTCGGCAGCGCGAGCAGGAAGAGATCGGTTGGGACCAGCGGCGCACGGCTCATCGCGCGAACGTATCGGCGATTGCGTTGAAGAGGGCCTGCGCCTCGCGCTTTTGAAAGGCGGGCGCCGCGAGCAACGCTGCGTCGTGCCGATTCGATACGAAGCCCAGTTCCACGAGGACCGCCGGAACGCGGGCCTCGCTCGTTACCGCGAGATCGCGCGCGTGAAACGCGGCTTCGCCGAGATCGAGCGGCCTCAGCCGTGCGCGCACGGCGTTCGCAAGCGACACCGAGTTCGGGCGAAGCCAGAAGATGCTCGTGCCGTGGGCGCTCGGTTCGAGCGACGAATCGCAATGGATCGCGACGAAGGCCGTCGCGCCCAAGCGATTCGCGAGCGCGGCGCGCGCGCGATTGTCGAGTCGCTTGTCGGTTGCGATGCGAAACGGCACGGCGTGCGAACGCGTTAGGACGACCTTCGCGCCGGCCGCGCGCAACAGCGCCGCAAGATCCTCGCCGACCTCGAGCGCGACCTGCTCTTCTTGGAGGCCGCCGGGACCCACGGCCCCCACGTTGAGCGGCGTGCCGTCCGGAAACTTCGTCCCGTGGCCCGGGTCGACGACGAAAACGTCGCCGCGCAGCGACGCCGCGGCGCTCGCTCCGGATTGCAAGACGACACCGAACGCGCACGTCGATGCGAACCGCAGTGCCCCGGTCAACCAGCGAGATTTCATCCAGCGCGCTTGCGCGCGAGGATTCGTCGACTCCTCGTCCGTACCCAGCGAGCCGTGAAGCGCAACGCGTTCGTCGCCGGAGCTGTCGCAACGGCCGCGTTCCCCGCCCGCTCGGGCGCAAGCGCGCTCGACGACCAGATCGCGCGCGCCGCCGCGCGTTCTTCGGGCACCGTCGGCGTGTTCGCCCGAAAGCTCGGCTCCGCTTCGTCGGTCACCTATAATGCCAACGAACGCTTTCCGTCAGCTTCGGTCATCAAGGTCGTCATCTTGCTCTCGCTGTTTCAATACGCAGAAAAGCATCCGGGCGCGTTCGCGCAACGCCTCACGCTGCGCCTCGGCGATTTCGTCGGCGGTTCGGAGGTCCTCGACGGCTACAATCCCGGCAACACGATTTCGGTCGATACGCTCGCGCACGCGATGATCGAGCAGAGCGACAACACCGCCTCGAACGTCCTCATCAACTATCTGGGGTTCGACCGCATAACCGCGACCATCCGCAACGCCGGTCTTACGAAGACGCAACTGCACCGCCATTTCATGGACGTCAACGCAATCGTCCACCACAGCGAGAATCTCACGAGCGCGCGCGACATGGGGATGCTGCTCTACCAAATCGAACGCGGCGCGCACGAAGCGCTTTATACCCTCGCCTCGCCCGCTTCGTGCCATCGGATGATCGACATCCTCTTGCGCCAGGAGGACCGCGACAAGATCGCTCGCGGCATCCCGCGCGGCATTCCGCTCGCGAACAAAACCGGCGAAATCGACGGCGTGCGCAACGACGTCGGCATCGTCGACCCATACGGCGACTCGCCCTACATCATCGCGGTCCTCACCAAGGACCTCAACGATTTCTCCCTCGGCAACATCGCAATCCGCCGCATCGCGGCAGCGGTTCACAGCGCGCTGTACTAGGTTAGTCTGAGGGCGATACGAGATTTCGGGGAGGAACCGTTCCGTTTTCCGCCTCGGCGGGGGTGGTACCGGCGGGATACCCAACCTTCATCGATCCGCTCGCATCCCAGGCTTCGACGACTAAATCGCGCAGCTCCGCGGCACCGTCGGCGAGCCGGGCATCGACGAAATCGACTGCGGCCGGGCTCCCGCTTGCGAAATCGCCGCGTTTTTCGAGCGTGTAGAGCGGCACGACGTTCGCGGCGCCGGCTTCGAGGTACGCGCCGACCTGGTCCGCGATCGGGGCGCTGCTGGTCGCGGGAGCGCGCATGTGGGCTTCCACGGCCGCGAGTGTCGCATGCGCGCGTACGAAAGCGCCCTCGAAATCGGCGTGCGTGCGGGTTGAGGTCGTGAAGCCGTTCGGGTTTGGAAAGTCGCCCCAGCCGTTGAAGTGCACGCTGACGTGCAGCGGCTGGCTCGCGTCGCCGACGAAGTGACTCCACACGCCGATATCGCGCAACGTGAGCGTCTCGCGGAGCGCGCGGTCGCCGGCGAACCAGGCGCGGTCGGCGGCATCCGCCGATTTTTCTTCGCCGACGCGATCGACGCGCCAAATTGCGAAGTCTTTGGCCACCTGCTGCCAGCCGTCGATGATGCTGTAGGGAAGAAATCCCATCTTGTATTGGTCCGTGCCGGCCGCGCGCAAGGCCGTGTCGTAGGCTTCACGCGAGACGGGCAGCGCGCGCGGATCGACGCCCGCTATCTTGCCGTCGTCGCCGATATCGGCGTAGTGGCCGGGATCCCGATCGAGATCGTGCGTGCGCCCGGCATCCTTGGAACGGTCGAGTTCCGGGCCGAGCGCAGCGATCTCTTCGACCGCTGCCGGCGAGCGCAGAAACGCGGGCAGCGTAACCGGCAGCGCTTGCGCGGCCGCACGTGAGATCAACGTGTGGCCGGCGCCGCCCCAAGCGAGGGCCGGCGCGGTGCACGCGGCGCTGCAGAGTAGAAGCAGGCTGGTCGTTCTCGATCGCATGGCGGCCGTTTCGGACTAGGTCTCGATCGTCACTTTTTCCATGACGTCGCCGACGCGAATTTGGTCGACGACGTCCTGGCCTTCGAGGGTTTGGCCGAAGACGGTGTATTGCTTGTCGAGGAAACGCGCGTCGTCGATGCAGATGTAGAATTGCGAACCCGCGGAGTTCGGGTTTGCCGAGCGGGCCATCGCGACGGTGCCCTTGACGTGCGGCTTGTCGTTGAATTCGGCGGCGAGTTGGTAACCCGGGCCGCCGGTTCCGGTGCCTTGGGGGCAGCCGCCTTGGATCACGAACTTCGGTTCGACCCGGTGGAACTTGAGGCCGTCGTAGAAGCCGGCGCGGGCTAACTTGATGAACGCCGCGCTGTGCTGCTTGGCATCGTGCGGATAGAAACGGAAGACGATGTCGCCTTTCTTGGTCTTGATCCGGGCGCGAGCGGTTTCGGCCTCGAGAGCCAGCGCATCGAGTTCGGCTCCGGTCGGCGGCGTTAGGGCGGGCATCGTACCTCCAGGACGGGCCGCGCGGGGCGGCTCGGGGACGTCCGGGGCGTTGCGCAGTTTGCGGCCGAACACCTGTCCCTTCGCAAGCGCGGCTAACTTTGCCGAGCGGTCCAGGGCTTTAAAGCGGGCCTCGTCGCGGAGCGCTGCGCCCCGGTTCCGGACCGTCCAAAATGCCCGCACGTCGACCGGCAGCCGCGAGCGGACGTAGCGCGATCCCGTTCCGGCGCGGTGCGCCGCGAGGCGCGCCCCAAGATCGTTCGTCCAGCCGGCGTACAACGAACCGTCCGCGCAACGGAGCACGTACACGACAAACTGGGACTTTAGGGGACAATGACCCAGGGCGGAAGCGTTCCGGGACGTTTGGCCGGAGCCGTGCGCGGGCAGAATGTTACTTAACGACATGTCAACTCCGGAAGCTGTCCTGGATTTTCGGGTTCCGGCGCATCCTCATTTGGCGCGCGTCGTCCGCGAGGGTGTAGCGGAGTTCGCGCATGCCCGCAGCGTCGACCCCGATGATCTCGCCCATTTCCTCACCGCTCTTGGCGAGGCGCTCGCCAACGCGATCGAGCACGCCCACGCGCTAGACCCGATCGAAGTCAACGTGCGGATCGACCGGATGTCCATCATGGCCACGATTTCGGATACGGGCGTCGGGTTCGTCGCGCAGGAAGTGGTTCCCGAGCCGCCGCTGCCGGACCCCCAGGCCGAGCGCGGGCGCGGCCTGCCGATCATGCGCCGCTGTTCCGACATCTTCTTGGTCAAGAGCGTGCCGGGGCAGGGCACCGCGGTCGTCGTCGGACGCTACCTGCGCGTCCGGGCCGACCCCGCGGTGAGCGTCGCCTGAACGCCGGCTCGCTTGACGGTCGGCGCGAGCTCGTGATAGGGTTCCGCTACGTGAGCGTGACCGTCCGGCTTCTTACCGATAGCATTATTAGCTCTCCCCAGTGGGCTCGGCTTCGTTCGTCGTAACCAGCGCATCACACGCACACACGATGGACCTCGCCGAGCGGGCGGGGTTTTTTGTTGAGGAGCATCATGTCGTCCGTCCCCCTAAAACACATGGAGATCGCGCCGTACTACTGGTTCGACGGCGCAATCGCGCGGCGCGAAAAAATCGTCGTCGACCCGTTCGCGCATGGATTACATTACGGAACCGGCGTCTTCGAGGGTATCCGGGCGTACGCGACGCCACGCGGTCCTGGAATCTTTCGGCTGCGCGACCACATGGAGCGGTTCGCGCGCTCGGCGAAGGTCTACAGCCTCAATCTGCGCTGGGACGTCAATGAATTGTGCGCGGCGATCGTCGAGACGCTCGTGCGCAACGAGCTCGAGTCGGCCTACATTCGGCCGCTCGCGTTCTTCGGGGAGAAGACGATCTCGCTCGCACCGGTACGGCATTGTCCGACGCACGTGCTGCTCGCGTTCCGCGCGCTTGGAAACTATTTCGGGGCCGGGCAAGAGAACGGCATCCGCGTCGCGATCTCGCCGTGGCGTAAGTTCTCGTCGCAGGCCCTGCCCTCGACCGTGAAGGGCTGCGGCCACTACGCCAACTCGGTGCTCGCAATGACCGACGCGACCGAACGCGGATTCGACGAAGCGATCCTGCTCAACGATCGGGGCGAAGTTGCCGAAGGCACGGGTGAAAATGTCTTCGTCGTCAAGGACGGCGTGCTCCGCACGAACGACGCGAGCGCCGATATCTTGCTCGGCGTCACGCGCGCAAGCGTCCTCGAGCTCGCAAAGGATCTGCGCATCCCGGTCGAGATCGGCCCGCTATCGACCGGCGATCTCGCCGCCGCCGATGAGGTCTTCTTCACCGGAACGGCGGCCGAGGTCACGCCGCTGCAGTGCATCGACGATCGCGTCTACCCGGCCGAGCGCCCGGTCACCACTGCGCTGCGCGCGGCGTACATGCGCGCGGTCACCGGCGACGATCCGCACCACGGCGACTGGGTTACGTTCGCGCGCGAACGGGGAGTCGTCGCCCGCGCGGTGTAACTGCGCTGCGTGGCCCGCGCCGGAGCGTCGCATCTGCGGACTGTCCTAGCACTCTTGCTCGGGGCCTCCGTCGCCGCGCCCGTCCCGCTCCAGGCGCAGCACGGCGCGGCAGCCCGAACCGATCCGGCAGTTGTGGCGCTCGTGAGCGCGGTCTCGCCGGCGCGCCTGCGTTCGGACGACGAGCATCTCGTCGGCTTCGGCACGCGCAACCTGTTCTCGGAGGGCCTGAACGACCCCAAGCGCGGGGTTTACGCGGCGCGCGACTGGATCGCGTCGCAATTTCGCGCCATCGCCGAGACGAGCGGGGGGCGCCTCTCGGTCGCCTTTGATACCTTCGTTCAGCCGGTTGTCCCGAACCGCACGCCGCGCGCGGTCGAGGTCTCGAGCGTCTACGCGACCCTTCGCGGCGACGATCCAGCCCGCGGAACCTACGTCATGTCGAGCCACTACGACTCACGCAACAGCGAAGGAAACGACGCGACCCGCGATGCGCCGGGTGCCGACGACAACGGCTCGGCGGTCTCGGCGGTGCTCGAGGCCGCGCGCATCATGGCACCCAAGCACTTTGCGGGCACGATCGTGTTCGCGTGCTTCGACGGTGAAGAACAGGGACTCTTCGGTTCGGCCCATTTCGCCGCCAAGCTGAAGGCCGACGGGGTTCGCGTCGATGCCGATCTGAACAACGACATCATCGGAGCCTCGGTCGGCCACGACGGCGTGGCGGCGCCGTACGACGTGCGCGTTTTCAGCGAGGCGCTCCCTGCCGGCGTCGACATGCGCGCCATCGACGTGCAGGGCGGCGAGAACGACTCGCCGGCGCGCGAGCTCGCGCGGTTCGCGCGGGAGATCGGCCAGGCGTACGTTCCGTCGATGCACGCCGAGCTGATCTATCGCTCCGACCGTTTCTTGCGCGGCGGCGACCAGCAGTCGTTTGCCGCGCAAGGTTTTCCGGCGATCCGCTACGTCGAAGCGCACGAGAACTTCGACCACCAGCATCAAACGGTTCGCGTCGAGGACGGCATCCAGTACGGCGACCTGCTGCAATACCTCGACTTCGATTATCTTGCCCGCGTCACGCAGCTCAACATCGCCGCGCTCGCAACCTTGGCGCTCGCTCCCGCCGCTCCGGTCGTAACGATGAGCGTCAAGAAACTCGGCTACGATACGACGCTCAGTTGGGACGCCGTCCCCACGGCGGTGCGCTACGAAGTCGTCTCGCGCCGCACGGACGAGCCGTTTTGGACCGACGTCAAAGACGCCGGCGCCGTCACGACGGTTACGATACCGCTTTCGAAAGACGACTGGCTCTTCGGCGTGCGCGCCGTCGACGCCGCGGGCAACGTAAGCGTGGCCGCCTTTCCGACGCCGGCGCGCTGAGTCTGCGCGGTCACAACCATGGCCGAAGAACTCGAAACCGACTATCTCGTGGTCGGGGCTGGGGCCGCAGGGATGGCGTTTACCGATTCGCTCCTCGATCATTGCGACGCGACGATCACCATCGTCGATCGTCGCCACGCGCCCGGAGGACACTGGATCGATGCCTATCCCTACGTGCGGCTCCATCAGCCGTCCGCCTTTTACGGCGTCAGCTCCGTGCCGCTCGGGCAAGACGCCCTCGATGTGGCCGGGACCAATGCCGGCTACTACGAGACCGCCGGCGCGGACGAGATTCGCGCGTATTACGCGAACGTGATGCTTCGCCGCTTTCTGCCGAGCGGCCGCGTTCGCTATTTCCCGAGCAGTGACTTTCTGGAGGACGGCCGCGTTGTCTCCCGGCTGGGGGGACAGATTTGGAAGGCGCGCGTACGGCGTAAGGTCGTCGACACCACCTATCTCGAAGGCGCCATCCCCGCGACCAGCCCACCGCCGTTCCAAGTCGCCGACGGGGTTCGTTGCGTGCCCGCAGGCCAGATCACGCGCATCAGCGAGCGCCCCGAGGGCTTCGTCATTATCGGGGCGGGCAAGACCGCCTTGGACGCCTGCGTCTGGCTACTCGAGCAGGGCGTCCTCGCTTCGGCGATCCGCTGGATCAAACCGCGCGAAGGATGGTGGCTGAACCGGCGCTTCCAACAACCGCACTCACTGCTCCCGCAGAGCTATACTGGGCTCGCGATCCAGCTCGAGGCCATGGCGCAGGCGACATCGATCCGGGATCTTTTCGCGCGGCTCGAAGACGAGGAGTTCTTCCTTCGCGTCGATCCGGCCGTGCCTGCGAGCATGTTCCGCGGCGCGATCATCAGCGAGGCGGAGCTGAGGCTGCTGCGTCAGATCACCGACGTCGTTCGGCTCGGTCACGTGCGTCGGATCGAGCGCGATGAGATCGTCCTCGATGAAGGCAGCGTGCCGACGAGCGAAGGGATGGTGCACGTCCATTGCGCGTCGCGAGGGCTGCCGGTACGTCCCGTCCGCCCGATCTACGAGCCGGAACGGGTGACGGTCCAGCTGTTCCAGTGGGGACTCGCTTGCTACCAGCTCGCCACGCTCGGCGTCGTCGAGGCTACGGTAGAAAGCGACGAAGAGAAAAATCGCCTCTGTCCGCCGATCGCCAACTGGGACACAGACACGGATTACCCCTCGGCATTTCTCGCCGGCCTTACGAATCACCGGGCCCGCGAGGGCCACCCGGCGCTTGCGCGTTGGGCGACGGCCACGCGGCTCAATCCACTCGGGGAGCTCGCGCTCTATCGCGACGATCCGCTCGTCATCGACGCTCGCGGGCGCATCAAACGCTGCGCGTCAGCGGCGACGAACAATCTCGCGAAGCTGGTCGGGGCGAGTGCCGCCTGAAACGCTCTTCGCGACGACGCGCGGCGTCATCGCCGTGCAAAAGGACAGCCTGATATTTTTATCACGAGCCGGCCGCAAGTGCCTCGATCGCCTCCGCGAGGCGGAAGTCGCGGTCGGTGATCCCTCCGGCGTCGTGGGAGCACAGCGTCAGCGCCACATCGTTCCACGAGATCGTGACGTCCGGGTGATGGTTCTGCTCGTTCGCGGCTTTGGCGACGGCGTTGACGAATGCCAGGGAGCCGTCGAAGTTTCTGCGGTCGAAGTGCTTCTCAAGCGCGTTGCCGCGATGGTGCCATCCGGGCAGTTTTTCCAGGCGCCGAGCGATTTCGTCGCTGTGGAGCACGCTCATACGATTTCCTTCCGTTGCAATTCATCGATTGCCGCGTCAACGGCCTCCAGCGTTTTGTCGATCTCGGGCAACCCGTGTTCGGTCGAGACGAACATCAACTCATTCGGTGACGGCGCGAGCAGAACGCCGCGCGCGCGCATCGCGTGATAGTACGCCGCGAAGGCAGGCGCACTCGCCTCGCGGCGTTCGTCGGCGTTGCGAACCGGCGGCCCGGGACGAAACGCGAAATCGACCATGCTCTCGAGTTGCACGACCGCGTAGCGAAGTCCGCGAGCCGCGAAAATCGCGCGGATGCCGGCGGCGAGACGTTCGGCGGTTGCGGCAAGCTTGGGCAATATCTGCGAATCGCGCTCGATGAGATCGAGCGTGCGATGGCCGAGCGCGATCGAAAACGGATTGCCGGAGAACGTCCCGCCCGTAAACGCCGCACCTTCCGGGGCGAGCGCGGCCATCACGTCGGCCCGGCCGCCGAAGGCTGCAAGCGGGTATCCGCCGCCCATCGCTTTGCCGAGCGCCGTCAGATCCGGCCGCAACCCGAATCGCTCTTGTGCGCCGCCGAGCCCAAGCCGCAGCCACGTAATCACTTCATCGAAGATGACGAGCGCGCCGCAGCGGCGCGCGCGGGCAAAGATGCCGTCGAGAAAGCCTGGGCTCGGGAGGACAAGCCCCATGTTCCCGACGACCGGTTCTACGGCGATCGCCGCGAGCTCGCGCTCGCGACCGCCCAGACGAACGTCGAGATCGTCAAGATCGTTGTAACGCGCGACGACACAGTCCGCGCGCGTGCTCGCCGGTAGCCCGGTTCGGCCGCGTTCGCCGCCCAGATACGCCGATGCGCCGGCCGCTTCGAGCGCGGCGTCGAATTGCCCGTGGTAGTTCCCAGCGAACCGCGCGATCAGCGACCGCCCCGTGAACGCCCGCGCGACCCGAACCGCGCTCATCATCGCTTCGGTCCCGGTGCTCACGAAGCGGAGCCGCTCCACCGACGGAAGATGCGCCGCGATCCGCGCCGCAAGACGCTCTTCATCCTCCGTCGTCGAACCGAAGACCGTTCCGCCGGCGGCGAGTGCGTCCAAACCGCGCACCAGCCCCGGATGCGCGTGGCCAAAGAGTAGCGGCCCGTACGCCATCAGATAGTCGACGTAGGCCCTCCCCGCTTTATCGTACGCGTACGCACCACGGCCGAACGCCTGCACGAAGGGCGCACCCCCGACGGCTGCCCCGGACCGGACGGCCGAACTCGCGCCGCCCGCAAGCGCTCCCGCCGTTACGCCATTCGCGGTAGCGGTCATGAGGCGACGCGATTCCGCGCGAGGGCACTTGAGCCTCCTCGCCGATCGGCATTCGTCCTCGAGCAGCAATCCGAGCGCAGGGTCCCGGGCGTACACCAGCAGTGCTCACTTGCAGTCAACGGAGAACCAGTATGAAGAATCCACTCGGTTCGGTCGGCCTCGTCCTCTTTGGGATGGTCCTCGGCAGCGTTGCGCTAGCGCAACAGGCGCCGGATCCCAACGCTCAAATGCACGCGATCACGGACCAAATGCAGACGAAGCTTGGTAGTGTCACCGCGAAGAGCCCGGACAAGGTCTATGCCGACGACATGGCGGTCATCAGCCCGGCGATCATCAGGCTTTGCAAAATGGAACTCAAGTACGGGAAAATGCCCAAAGCGCGGGCCGAAGCCGACAAACTCCTGACCGTTCAACAGGAATACGACGCGCAGATTCAAGAGATGGATCGCCTGTTCAACATCCAGCGCAGCCCGTAATCCGGGCTTCGCGCGGGCGGGCTAGCGATAAAGCCACGCGTACCCCGGACGGGTTGCCAAGAAATGCGCGAGCAGCGCGAGCGCGATGCCCGCCGCGAGATACGCCGCGACGACGGCGTTGAAGTTGAAATTTTTCTTCAACGCTAAATCGGCGTCAATCCCGCGGCGACGATCTCGTCGTACAGGTAGCGCATCGCCTCGCCGGCAGCGGCGATCGTCGCCGCAACGGTCTTGCCGTCATAGGATGCATTCGTCACGCTCGCCGAGTTGTTGAGCGTCGCGATCAGGTTGGAGGGATTCGCCGCGCTTCCGGCGTTCGCTCGCACCGAGACCAAGACGGCCAGGGTCGCAGAATTCGCGAGGCCGCGCTCGTAGAGCCGCCGCATCAGCGGGTCGATATCCCCGGGAAACTCGTAGCGCAGGGTCGCTTTGCCGGCGGTCGCGTCGACGACGACGTCGCTCGCACCGGCGGCTGCAACCACGAAATCCTTGACCAGAGCGGCGTGCGCGGGTGTCTTGACGGTCACCGGGATGGTCAGCGTCGCGGCCGGCATCGTACTCCTTTCACCCGCGCGAGGATGCTGGGAAGGTGCTATAGTGTGGGCCCATGCCGTCAGTTTCAATTACTCCCGGAACGAATATCCGGGAGCTCGTCGCCGACCTCCCGATCGCCCAAGACGTACTCTCCGCGTTCGGCCTGCAATGTTCCGGCTGCGGGGTCAGCAAGTACGAAACGCTCGAGGCCGGCGCGAAGGCCCACGGGCTGCGCATCGAGCCGATCGTTGCCGCCCTGACCCAGGCCCGGCTCTCGGGCCGCGTTCCAACGATCATGAACGAAGACAAAGTCCGCCACGTCGGACCGCCCGGCGCGTTCAAACGGCGCGGCGCTTTTAAAGCGGTCGTGCCCGTCATGTCGGGCAAAGGCGGCGTCGGAAAGTCGTTGACGACCGCATTGCTTGCGGTCGGCCTGCGCCGCGCGAACAAGCGCGTCGGCATCCTCGACGCGGATATCACCGGGCCCTCGATCCCGCGGCTGTTCGGACTGCGCACGCCGCTCGGCATCGAGCGCGATCCGAACGAGCAGCCCGGCGCCCAGGCGCAGACGCGCCCGCTCTTCGTCCCCGCGACCAGCCGCTCGGCTATCGAGGTCGTCAGCTCGAATCTGCTCACGCCCGAAGAAGATACCGCGATGATCTGGCGCGGTCCGATTCTCTCCGGCGTCATCCGCCAATTCTACGAGCAGACGCTTTGGAGCGATCTCGACGTGCTGCTGATCGATCTCCCGCCCGGCACCTCCGATGCCCCGCTGACGGTGCTGCAGTCGCTCTCGATCGACGGCGTGGTGCTCGTGACGATGCCGCAAGCTCTGGCCACGATGATCGTCCGCAAGGCCGCAAACCTCGTCCATCAGTTGAAGAAGCCGATCCTCGGCGTAATCGAAAACATGTCGTACTTCGTCGCCCCCGACACCGGCAAGCGCTACGACATCTTCGGCCCATCCTATGCGGATCAGGTCGCGGAGCTTGCGCGCGCGCCCGTCCTCGCGCGCTTGCCGATCTCGCCGGCGCTGATGGCGCTCGCCGACAGCGGCCGCATCGAAGAGGTCGACGATCCGATCTGCGACGAACTCGCCGCCGCCCTGGATCGCGCGCTCGCAGCACTGCCGAAAGTCAAAGAGACGATCTCAATTATCTAGCCATGTCGGTTACCGGCCTGCGGCGGCGCGCAGGATTGGGGCGACCGAGACTCCCGCGCGAAACAAAATGTCGGCGATGAGGCGGTCGTCGTCGGCATCCTTGACATGGTAGCGGATGCCGGAGAGACGCTCGGTATCGCAGAGGTGCACGAGGGTAACGGCGAGCTGTGCACTCGTCGTGCCCGGACCCGGCTGCACGGGGATCGTGCGCGCGGCAACTTCGTCCGATTCCCGATCGAGGCTGCAGAGCAGCCGGGACGCGTCGCGATCGAAGACGTTCTTGCCGTCCGGATAGGCGCCGATCGTTTGATGGGTTCCGTCGTAGTGCACGATGTCGAGCCAATAGTGCTGCGCGTGGCGAATCTTGTCGGCGTTGGTCGGCCGCGTTCGCAACAGAACAAGCCAGACCGCGGGCGACGACGCGAACGGGACCGCAAAGCTCGAGCCCAAAAGCGCCGCGACGATTTTCTCGGACGCATCGCCGGCAGCGCCCCACTGATTCGGCCCAAGCGCGGCGAGTTGCGCGCGAAGGCCCGGCAGATCCGGTACGAGCGTATCGGCGACGTCGCTCGCTCCAAGGGCTGCTCGGTCGGCGGTATCGGTTGCCGGATCGCGCAACACCCGCGCGTTGTAGGCCTCTTGTTCCGCCAGGATGCCCAAAGCGATGAGCTTATTTCGGGGAGAACCCGCCGTGCGCAGCACGTCCTTCGTAAGGTCCGCGAGATTGGTGTACGCCCGGGAGCTGTCGAAGGGATTGCCGCCGGCGTCCAGCGCGTTGCGCCGGTCCCGCGCGCGCACCAGGATCGACGTGTCGCTCGTGGTCTGCGCGACCTCGGCAAACGTATCGTCGACGAACTGCTGCGACGAAGGTCGGGCGAGCAGTTCCGGCGTGTCGGCCAGCTCGGCCAAGGTCGCGAGCGCTACCCCCAGGCGCACGTCGGCAACCGACGCCGCGCTGTAGTCGAGCGGCGAGACCGCCTGCGCGAACGCGCCGTGGCCGCACAGAAGGGCCGCGGTCAGGGTCACGGCCGCGGCTCGAAACACGCGCGCATTCGCTCTGCGGCAGTTATGGAACGGTAACACGTGGTACATCTTCCCGCATGCGCCGCTTTCTCATCGGCATGGCCGGAGGTGCCGTTCTCGGATATACGCTCGTTCGCGCGCGCGAAGCGCTGACCGAAGTGCGCGAGCACGCGCCGCGCCTCGAGCCCGATCCGAAGACCTACGGCGCGCTGCGCCGCGCCCTGATGTTGGCCGGCATGGCTCGCTCGCTTGGGACCCTCGGTTTCGCGGCCGGCGCGATCGCCCCGCTGCTCGAAATGCCCGAAGGCGAGGCCGAACCGCTCGGCCGCCGGATGGCGCTCGTCGCGCTTGGTCTCGCCGGCTCGGCCCTTCTCGATCTACCCTGCGACTATGTCGAGGGGATCGCGCTCGAACGGCGCTACGGCCTCTCGAAACAAAGCGATGCCGCTTGGCTTGCCGATTACGCAAAGGGCAGCGCGGTGACGCTCGCCGTCACCTTGCCACTACTCGAGTTGCTCGCGTTCGCGCTCGGCCGCGCGCCGCGCACCTGGCCGATCTTCGCGACCGCAGCGAGCCTGCCGTTGCTCGTCCTTGCAAATGTCGTCGCGCCGACGTTCATCGCGCCGCTCTTCAACAAGTTCGAGGCGATTGAGGGTGAATTTGCCGAGCAGATCCGCGCGCTTGCCGGCCGCTACGGTGCGGGCGACGCGGCGTTGCTGCGCGTCGATATGAGCCGGCAAACCGAAAAAGCAAACGCCTACGTGACCGGGCTGTTCGGCACGAAGCGGATCGTCGTCGGCGATACGCTGCTCGACCGCTTCGAGCCGCGCGAAACGCTCTTCGTCGTGGCGCACGAACTCGGCCACTACGTTTACCGCGACGTCTGGCGGGCCGTCGCGCTCGGGGTGGCCGCGTCCGCCTTCGTTTTCTTCGGGGGTCGCAGCCTCGCCGAGCGCCCCGGCCGTCAGCTCGGGAGCACCGCCGGGCTCGTGCGGCTCGTGTTCTTCATGTCGCTGCTCGGAACGCTTGCCGGCCCGATCCTGTCGGCGTTCTCGCGCTCGCGCGAGCGCGCCGCCGACGGTTTCGCACTGCAGGCGACCAATGACGGTGAGGCGGGCGCCGCCGCGTTCTCGCGTCTGCGCGAACGCAATCTCGCCGAAGACGAGCAGCCGAAGTGGATGGAGCTGCTGTTTTCGTCGCACCCCTCGCTGCGCAGCCGGATCGAGCGCCTCAAGGACGCATCGAGCGCTGCCTAATACCTTTACTTTGCGATGACGGCTTTAAGTGCCTTAGCGTCGTCCGAACCAAAGGTTTGGGGCGTCTTAACGGCGACTTGCGCGACGGTAACGAATCCCGGGTCGGGACTGTAAATGATGCCCTTGTCCATCTCGTCGTCGGTTCTGAACTCGAAGAAGCAGGTGACCGGCGTAAGCGGGCTTTCGTCGAACGTTTCGATCGTCGCGTGACGTGGCTTGAGCGCGTCGCGGAAGTCGCGGATTACGGTGCGCGTGGCTTGATCCGTGTCGGTCTGCGACACCTTCAAGATGCTGATCGTCGTCATCTTCGTCCAGTTGGTCGCCGTCTGGCCCTGGGGCACAAAATGCAGGAGCAAGCGCGATTTATCGCTCGGGCCGGCCGAGTCGGCTAAGTGCGGTGTGCCGAGCTCTTGTGCGAGTTTTAGATACGGCGGTTCGGCGGCGAGCACCGGAGCGACGCCGAGCGCTAGGAGTAAGGCGAGAACGACGACAACGCGGAACATGGCGTTCGTATTCGTCTTCGAGCGCATTCCACATTCGCGCTGGGTCCGGGTCAAGGGACCGGTTGCAACACCGCAAGGCGAGCGTCAGCGAAACTTGGAAACCGTAGGGCCTGGTGCGGACGATCAATCTTGCCTCGCTGAGAGCTACTTGGCTCGCCTTCAACGAAGACAAGGCCCAGCGGCTCGCTGCAGCGATCGCGTACTCGACGATTTTCTCGCTCGCCCCGCTCTTCGTGCTCCTGATCGCCTTCGTCGGGACGCTCCTGAATTTCCGCGGCACCGGCGGTCAGGCCGACGCCGAGCAATCCCTGCTCGCCGAAATCAGCAAGAACGCGGGACCGAGCGCCGCGAACGCCGTGCGGCAACTGATCGAGGCGAGCTTCAACAAGCCGCGCCAAAGCCTCATCGCGCAGATTCTCGCTTGGATATTCTTCGCCGCCGGAGCGAGCGGCTTGTTCGCCGCGCTGCAAGATTCACTCAACGCCGTCTGGCACGTCGAGAGCACGAAGGGCGGCTGGCGCTTGATGTTGCGCGACCGCGCCGCCGCGTTCGGGATGATCGTCGTCGTCGGTTTCCTTCTGCTCGTGACGTTCGTCGCGAACGCCGCGATCACGTTCGTCAACGCGCACCTCCTTTCGCGCATTCCGTTCGCGGCAAATCCCGCCGTCATCTCGACCATCGACGAAGTGACCAGCCTCGTGCTGATCACCGTTATCTTCGCGCTGATCTTCAAGATCCTCCCGGACGTGAAAGTTGCGTGGCGGGACGTGTGGTTCGGTGCGGCGGTGACGGCCGTGCTTTTCGTCATTGGTGAAGCGCTGATCGCGTTGTACATCGCCTATGGCGGGGTCGCGTCGGCATACGGGGCAGCCGGATCGATCCTCGTCGCCCTCATTTGGATCTACTACTCGGCGCTGATCCTACTCTTTGGCGCCGAGTTCACGAAGATTCACGCCCGCACGGCGACGCTCGTCGTCGCCTCGACCGTGCGCTCGACGATCGATCACCCGGCCGGCGTCGACCCACGGATCGCGAGTCGCCGCGAATGATGACATTCAAACCTTCGCGCCTCTCCGTTCGCGCGCAAACGAGATGAACCAGTCGAGCGCTGCCGGCTGCATCATCGCTTCGCGGCTGGCCACTTTCTCCGGCGCCATGCCGGCAAGGATGCGACGCACGGGAATCTCCATTTTCTTGCCGGTGAGGGTATACGGAATCGCATCGACGGCGTGAACTTCGTCGGGAACGTGGCGCGGACTGCCTTCGGAACGAAGCTTCGCGCCGATCCGCTGACGCAGCGCATCGTCGAGCACCGCACCGTCCGCAAGGAGCACGAAGAGCGGCATGTAGAAATCGCCCTCCGGCAATTCCAGGCACACGATGAGGCTGTCGGCAACCTCGTCGAGCTGGTCGACGACGCGATAGATTTCCGCGGACCCAATGCGGACGCCGTACCGGTTGAGCGTCGAATCCGAGCGGCCGTAGATGAAGCACCCACCGCGCTCGTTGATCTTGATAAAATCGCCGTGCCGCCAAACGCCGGGGAAGTAGTCGAAGTAGGTTTCACGATAGCGCGCGTCGCCCGGATCGTTCATGAAATACAGGGGCATCGATGGGGCGGGGCTCGTCACGACGAGCTCTCCCACCTCATTTATGACCTCTTTGCCGTCCTGGTTCCAAGCATGAACGTCCATACCGAGTAGGCGCGTTTGGATCTCGCCCGCGTACACCGGCAAAAGCGACGAGCCGCCGACGAGCCCCGCGCAGAGTTCGGTACCACCCGACGGCGAGGTCACCCACAGATCGTCTTTCACGTTCTCGTAAAACCACGCCGTCGATTCCGGCGTCACGGGCGAACCCGTCAGCAGCACGGTTCGCAGCGCGGAAAGATCGAAACGCTCGCGCGGAACGATTCCGGCTTTGCGCATCATCTGCACGAAGGTCGGACTCGCTCCGAACAACGTTGCGGATGAATCGGCCGCAAGTTGCCACAACAATGCCGGCGTCGGATATGCCGGATGCCCGTCATAAAGCACGACGGACGAGCCCTGCAGCAATGCCGAGAGCAGCGCGTTGAACATCATCCATCCGGTCGTCGTGTAGAAGAACATCCGCGCATCGGCGCCTTGGTCTTGGCCGAGGCCGGTACTTTTCAGATGCTCGACCAGAACGCCGACGTGTCCGTGAACGATCGGTTTCGGCAACCCCGTCGTCCCGGAAGAGAAGAGCACCCAAAGCGGATGATCGTGCGCGACGCGCTCGTAGACGAACGCATCCCGCTCGACGGGCGCCCCCGCCAGAAGGTCGGTCCAAAGGTGCGCGCCCGGATACGGCGCGCGCGAGCCCGCATCGAGATACGGCAGCCACACGATATCGCGAACCGTCGGCAACCCCGCGCGGATCGCTTCGATCTCGCCGCGCCGATCGAAATCCTTACCGCCGAAACGGTACCCGTCGGCGACGAGGAGCACGGTCGGCTCGATCTGAGAAAACCGGTCGATCACGGTTCGGGCGCCGAACTCGGGAGCCGCCGACGACCACACCGCGCCGATCGCCGTGGTCGCCAGCATCGCGACGACGGTCTCCGGAATATTCGGCATGTACGCCGCAACTTTGTCGCCCGGACGCACGCCGAGTTCGCGCAGCCGGGTCCCCAGAACGCGCACCGCACTGCCAAGCTCCGGCCACGACATCTCGGCGAGCGGCCGCAACTCGGAACGGTGCACGATCGCGGTTTCTCCTGGTGCGGCCTTCGCCTCATAGCGCAACATATGCTCCGCGTAGTTCACGAGCGAACCGCGGAACCAGACGGCGCCCGGCATCACGCGTTCGTCGAGAACGCGCTCGTACGGCTGCGCCGACTGTACGTCGAAGTAGTCCCAAATCGCCGCCCAAAAACTCTCGAGCTCGCTAACCGACCAGCGCCACAACTCGTCGTACGTGGAGAAGGTGTGCCCACGCTCCGAGAGATAGCGCATGAAGCGCGCAACGGACGAGTTGCGCGCCGCCTCGGGATCCGGCGTCCACAGAAGCTGGCCTTCGGTCATCCTCCTCGCTCGACTCGACGAGGTTCCAATTCCTGCGCGCGGAGATTCAATTCCGCTCAGAAGTCGGTGTCGGGGTTGCGACGGTCGGGGGGAAGCCGTTTAAAGTAATCGGCGCGGTACCGCGCTTGAATCGTTCGGAACGTTAGCGGCGTTTGCGCGTAGTTGAAACAGTCCGAGAGATCGTCGGCGCGAACGTCGGTGAATCCGATGCTCGCGGTGCCGAAGGTCTGCTCGGTGAACTTGAGGATGCTGCCGAACTCGTGCTGCACGTGCGAAACGTAGCCGCGCTTGGCATAGGGTGAGATCACGATCAGCGGTACCCGAGCTCCGAGCTCGTAGGAACCGAGGATCTGCGGCGGGACGTGATCGTACCAGCCGCCC
>PMHP01000085.1 GCA_003158195.1 Vulcanimicrobiota bacterium
AACTCATCTTGACACGGGGGGCTTGGACGCAAGAATCTAGCACATTCAAGACGTTCCGGATCAGTGATCCTTCGAAAATTAAACCACTCGATTTACTTTCAACGCGCTGCGCATCATAATTCTCGTGACGCGGTAGGCCGGCGCGAGCACTGGGCGGAAAGGTGTTGTCAAATGACCATTGTTCGATTGGTTCAATTCAGTCTCAAAATCGCCGTTTGTTGTCTTCTGGTCGCATGCAGTAGCCGCAGCTCCCCTCTCGCGCCGCCATCCGATGGACAAGCTGCGTTGTCGACCTACAAGGGCCTGCCAATTGGACAGAACATTTTTCGCAGAAGGCCAGACGTCCCGCCCTCCTGTGGCGAAATTCACCGGGTTTATGACCTTGCGTCAACGGAAGTCACCATGCATCTTACGCCTGACTGTGGCGCGACAGGCAACATCCGCGCGCCCGGCGTGACGAATTTGTCGTCGCCGCCGCAGTACGAGCTCCTCTGCGAGAGTCCCAACCCGGTCCATGCCACGGGAAAGTGTGCATATTCGTTGCCTGATGGTGGGTGCGAGCAAGGAAGCTCGACATTTTGGTACATAACGACCAGAACATTGGCGCAACCCGGCGTCGAAACAGCCCACTTTGTATCAAATCATTTCCCGGTGAAGTTTAGCTCGAGCACCTTGATTGTGCCGGGCAGTCTGTACGGCCTATGCGTCATCGACGGCGAATCGAGATCTGCAATACAGGACGACTTCGCAAGCGGACATACTGTCGCGCCCAGCGGCGATGCGATCCACTTGAAGATCGTATTGCCTGCTTCGTACCATCGCTCGCTTATGACGGGCGATACTCTCGAGCTGTTTTTTGAATCGAAGCCCGAGTCGAGCTAGAATGTAGAGATAATTCGAAGTGTTCCGCATTTTAGTGTAGGCGTACCCTCGCGAGGAGGATGGCGTATGCGAAAGTTCTTGGGGCCTTTCTCTTTGGCTGAGGTCGTTCGCTTTGCGGCGGCGCGTTCCTCAAGCGACCATCACGAGGCCAGATCGACTCGAGGTTTGTTGCTATTGATCGCCGCCTTCGCGCTCATACCGGCCTTCGCTGCGGGACAGGTTCCTATCGGGAGCGGCCCTTTCGCCGTCCCTCCGCTGAACGCCAACCTTTACGGCGTTTTGACGTCCTCGGCAGACAATTCCACGGCTATGCAGAACGCGATCATCGCGGCCGCTGCGCTCGGGGCGGCGGTCTCCATTCCGGCATGCGGGACCTACGAGTTTCAGTTCCCAATCACGCAGAGTGGCGGCTCGCCTCATGGCTATAGCATTCCAAACGGCATGAAGATATTCGCTCCCGGAGGTTATCAATGCGTTCGTTTCCAGGTCTCGACCGGGTGTGAAGCTGCCCGGCTTCCGTGGATAGTTTGAGATTGGAAAGTCATGCGGTTTCCTGCTCGAAGGTTGCTGGCGACCGATAGCCGAGCGCGGAGTGCCGGCGGTGCAGGTTGTACCAGCCCTCAATGAAGTCGAAGATCGCGAGTTCAGGTTCCTTATGCGTGCGAAAGCGGTGCCTGTCGAGCAGTTCGCACTCGAGAGTCGCGTTGAAGCTCTCGCACATTGCATTGTCGTAACAATCTCCAACCGATCCCATCGATGGGCGAATGTTTGCTTCGCCGCAGCGGGAGCCGAACGCGATCGACGTGTACTGCGTTCCTTGGCCTGAGTGGTGAACGACGTCTTCAGGGTTACGCCGGTGGATCGCCATATTGAGCGCGTCGAGGACCAACTGAGTGCGCATATTCGAGCTCGTCGCCCAGCCGACGATGCGCCGACTGAACGCATCAAGAACGACTGCGAGGAACAGGAAGCCGGAATAGGTCGGCACGTACGTGATATCCACGACCCAGAGTTTGTTCGGTGCATTGGCGACGAACTTCCGATCGACGAGATCGGGAGCGGGGCGGGCGTCCCGATCGCGCAGCGTTGTCCGGATCCTCTTGCGGCGACTAGCGCCCTGCAGATGGCGCTCGTTCATCAATCTCGCAAGCCGATCGTTGCTGATCGATATTCCCTGTTCTTGGAGTTCGGCCTTGACGCGGGGACGCCCATAGGTATTACGCGAGCGTCGATGTACGGCTTCGATGTGATCGCCCAATGCGATATCGCTTTGTTTGCGCGCCGACGGCGTACGCACGCCCCACGCATAATACCCGCTGGTGGAGACCCCAAGCGTACGGCACATCGTGGAAATACGGTACTCGGCCTGATTGCTCTTCACGAGTCGGAAGATCTCTTCGGCAGTGTCTCGGTCTCCCGAGCGAACCAGGTCGCCGCTTTTGACAAAATCTCGCGCTCGATCGTGAGTTGCTTCACTTTCTTGCGCAACATGAATAACTCAGCCCGTTCTTCGCTCGTTAGGCCATCCGTACGCTTTCCGGAGTCGAGATCGGCCTGTTTGATCCAGTTACGGATCGTTTGATTGGAGAGCTCAAATTCGGCTGCGAGATCTTCAGGTCGCCTGCCCGCGCGGGCCAACTCGACGATCTTAGCCCGGAACTCAAAGGGGTAGGCACGAGGATGTTTCTTGGCCATTGGTGGACCCTTCTCCACAAAGTGGAAAGTGTCCACGGAAGCCGGGCAACTTCAGACAAGCAAATGGCTGGAGGATTCGATCGCAAATCGTTCGTTTACCTCTTGGGAGCTTTTATACTTCTGTGCGCGACGGCCACCTTCTGTGGTTGCAGTAGCCTTCCCAGTCAGCTTACGTCCGGGCCAACTAGCGGCGAATTCGCGTCGAAAGCATGGCGATCCAATCAGCCTTTCACAACCTTGCAGCACGATGCCACAAATGGGACGCTCTACGCGTCATCGACGGCCAATACGGTTACCGAGTACGACCTGCGGAACGGCACCGTCATAGGGACGCTCGGTGCGGCGAGCGGAATTAACAGCGGCCCGTCGGGCATGTTTTTCTCGAAGGGCCATCTGTACGTGACCAACGGAAACCAGGTGCTCGTTTTTCCCGCGGGCCAAACAACGGCATCGCTAACGCTGGAAGACCCAATCGAAGGGCCATTTGCGAGTGACGTGGTCGTTGGGACTGATGGGACCGTTTACCTTGCGAACTTCGAGGTCAATTATAGCTCTGAGGGCAATGTCGAGGTATTTAAGCGAGGGAAAACGGCGCCGGAGTATTCCATCAACTTCCCGAGCACAGATCCCGTAAACTCCGTGACGCTGGACTCTAGCAATAATCTCTATGTCGGGTACAGCGACGAACACGGCCCGAAGGCACGGATCGCCGAGTATCCACCCGGGTCGCGGAAGGGTCAGGACACAGGTTGGTCTCTGAAGTCTGAGATTCCGGGCGGAATGGCATTCGACAAGAGCGGAAACCTCGTCGTCATCGATGGCGGAACCATCGATGTCTTCACGCCCGGGACCTCAAAACCCGCCCGTACCTTCGGGTCGCTACAGCAGCCCCAGTTCCTAGTTTTTGACAAGGCGCAAACGGCTCTGTACGTGACAAATTACGGCGCTAACCAGATCGACGAGTTCGACTACTCGACCGGAGAGTTGATAAACACGATCAGTCTGACGGGCCCGATCGGTCTAGCGATCAACCCTTAACGCTCCCTAAACCGAGGACGATGCGGCCTGAAGGCAGGCTTGAAAGTTGTTGAGACCCGTAATAGCCGCGGAGCCGCCGAGGGCGATTGGAAGATCGCCACGAGTCCATTTGCGACGAGGCCTTTGTCTGACAGCGATTTCGTCACATCGCCGATCTTGGTTTTTGTCGACGACGCGTCGATCGCGACCTTTTGAATCGCAAGCTCGTCAATCGTCTTCCGTAGATCGTTCAGACGTTGCCGCAAGAAGGCTGGGAACGGCACGCTTAGTTTGACCCCCGCGGCGCGATTAATTTGACCCCTCCGCAGAAGGATTGGCCTGAAGAAGGCCAGTTCCGACCGTCGCAAGAACATCAGGCCTAGCGTACCGGCTTTGCCGGCGAAATTGCGCGTTTCAGCTTTACGGTAAACCGTCTCACACGTCGACATCGTCGGCTCGAGGCGGTTTTTGTGTCGCTGAACGCGCTTCTCTTATTGAGGAGCAAGTTATGCTGAACGATGTAGGCCTCAGAACCCAAATCGGCAAGAACCTCTATGATCGTCGGACCGCGGCGGGCGTCGGCGTCGGGGCGTTGCGGTCGCGGCCCTTGGGCGCGAACTCGCGGCACCAGCCAAGCGGGTCGCGGTAATTTGCTTTGACCTCATCCGCCACGGGCACGTCGAGGGCGATCGCAACATGATGGGATTCGTCAGGCTGTCCGATGCCGGCGTCGCCTACTACGATGACGTCATGGAGATGAGCGTGTGAGGAACTCGCGCGAGGTCGACAGGCGGCGCGTTACGCCGCCAATGGAAGCCCAAGCGCACCAAGCTAGTCCTTTGCGTAACGGGCGACGGCGTCGGGAGGCGCTTGAGGGCGGTGTGAAATAGGAGTGTGGCGTGGCGACCTGGATGCCAATTGGGCTAGGCGAGGATGACCGCGAGGGCCTCCCGACTCGTTTCCTCATTGACAATGACGTGTACACGTGGCTGTTGCGTCAGATGCAGGGCGTGGGTGTCAGTATTGTTCAGCTTGAGCCGCGTTTCCGAAAGTGTTCCGATGACGTCGTCCTTGCCGAGGCCAAGCGACAAGACCGAGTCCTGATTACTCATGATCGACGCTTCGTAAGTCCCCGCCAAATCGATCGAGATGCTAATCCGGGCATAGTCGTCATTCCGCGAGGGGATGCGGGGCGTTTGGATTGGTCGCTGATTTCGGCCGTTCTTGCTAATGTCGTGCTTTATCGCGAACTCTACGATCAAACCGTGCTCCAGCTTTATCCGAGCGGCCGTTTCACGCTGTGGAATCCAAACGAGCACACCGACCGGATGGAACCGATTTTTGGACGTGTTAGTGAAGAGCGCGAACTTCAAGCGTGGGTCGACGACGATTACGAGCCCGCCCCGAATCCCGAATACTGATGCTGATTCCGAGAGCTAAGCCCGTTGCGCTGGCATCCCAGTTGACCCGATTCGGACGGAAAACGCGACTTAACACAAGACGCGTTGTGTCAAGTCGCATGCCGTACGGAACCGTAGATCCGCAGCTTGCTTTACGCCTGAACGGCCCTTTGACCGCCAGCCAGCCATTCGCGGGGAGGCCGTGAGGTCCACGGCTACGCCCGAACTTCTCGCTCGTAGGCGCTGCAGATGCTCGGGCGGCGATCCTCGCGCCGATGTAGAGACCAACTACAAACGAGTGAGGCGAATCGTCGAGCACCGGCGGCGCAACCGCCAATGGAAGCACGAGAACCCCGGGCGCCGGACCTGATCGTGCCTGGTTTCTACGCAAAGTTATGCTCGACGCCGTTGCGCTGACCGCGATTCGCACGCGCTACAGGTTTGTCGCTTGCAGCTTGCTCGCGCTGTCGACTCGGCACGCGCGTGTCGCACTTGCGGCGTGCGACGCTCTGCACGCGTTCGTCGAAGGCAAGACGCGTAAGTGCGCGGCAAATCGCGGCGCCCTGAGCGGCCTGGAGTCATTGCTTGGGGACTTCCGATATCGCAACATCGTGTTACAATCAAGCCCCAGCGTCGCCCCGGCAGGAACCCCAGCCGGGTTCGCGTTCACGCGGTGGGAGGGATCCACAGGAATGAAGGTTTCAGATTTTGGTCGCTACGCCCTCAAGCTTTACACAGCCGTTGCGATGCTCGCGGCGTGCGGCGCTGGAGTTTCGCCGCCTGTGTCGCCGGCGGCAAAGACATCCCCGCGGTAATCGCGCCCAACAATGCGCTCGCGCACGCTGGCAAGAAATCACAAACGTTCGTTTACACCGGCGCGCAGCAAAACTTCATCGTGCCTTTTGGCGTCAAACGAATAACCATTACGGTTATGGGTGCGGGGAGACCGTCGGCTCATGGCGGCTTGGTCGCAGCCACGATCGGTGTAAAACCCGGAGAATCGTTAGCCGTCTTCGTCGGCGGCGAGCCCAAGGGCACCACGGGCGGCTATAGCGGCGGTGGCAACGGAGGCACTTACGAGTGCCCCACTTGCTTGCAAGCAGACGGTGGGGCCGGAGCATCTGACGTGCGCCAAGGCGGCAGCACGCTGACCGATCGCGTGGTCGTTGCGGGTGGCGCGGGTGGGAAAGGCGGAAAAGGCCACTATCACGGCGGCCTCGGCGGCATTGGCGGCGGGCTTACCGGTATGCGAGGCATCACGGAGTGAGTTACTACAACGGCAGGGGTAACGAGGCCGGCGGTGGTGGCCGCGGTACCGGTGGCAGACAGAGTGAAGCCGGCGTTGGCGGCGCAGGCGGAATGATTACTGGTAACAGCAGCGGGGTAGCAGGGCTGAGCGGAGCGGGCGGAACGCTTGGCATCGGCGGAGCAGGTGGAGCCGGCGCCGATGCCTCTTGCTGGCTGGGCGGTGGCGGCGGCGGCGGCGGCGCCAACTTCAACTGCGGCTCCTCCGCAGGCGCTGACTCTGGGTCAGGTGGCGGCGGGGGTGGTGGTTCGTCCTTCGCTGAAGCGAGCGCAACCGGCGTAACCATGTCGAAAGGTGGCGGTAACCCCAGCAACGGCGAAATCTTCATCTCTTGGTAGGAACGCCGGAGATGAGGCTGCCGAGGCAGCGAGTAAGCTCCTTCGACGCCACGGGTTAGACTTGCAGACCGAACCTTCGTGCCCGTAGCGTTTTTCGATGAGCGACAGATGCGACCTCTTTCGCGTGCAGCAACCGACCAGACTGCAACAGCATTTGCCAGGTTGCGCGATGATGATGAGGACGGCGCGATAGCAGCTGCTCGCTAGCCCGCCGTATAGAGTGCGGTAAAGGGTCCTTTCGTCAGGGTTCTCGCGTACCGCGCAAACGCGGCGACTTTGCCCTGGCGCCGCCCCAGCGCGGCGAATCGTCGCCCGAATGACCGAATATCACGTCCGCAACATGGGCGTGCACGATATTCGGGGTTTTAGGCGGTTTACACAGGAGTCGCATTATAAGACCGTGTGAGGCACCAGTCCCGTACTGTCCCATGACGGCGGGAAGCCCTTATCCCACGCGGGCGTTGGGCGCACACTTCGAGGGGAAGCGATGACAAGAGGCGCTAATTAATGATGGTCGCTAAAACGCTCAGATGGAGCCATCAGTGATCGCAAAACCGCTGTCGACGATGCGCTTCGCTAGCCCATTTGGAAGCATTGCAGTTGTCGCGAGCGCGGCGCTTCTTCTTGCTAGTTGCGGCGATAGGGTTTCTTCCGCGCAGGTACCGAGCCAAGGCGCCATGTTTGATCACGGGGGTCAGGTCCTAGCCCAGCCAAAATCTTCCGTCGTAACCGGCGAGACGCTTTACGTGTCCTCGCCGAACGCCAACACGGTTACCGAGTACAGTCTCCCAAGTGGAACGATCGCCGGTACGCTCACTGCATCGAACGGCATCAGCGACCCCGAGGGGATGGCTTTTGCAAAGGGCCATCTTTACATAGCCAATGATACCGAAGCGTTAATATTCCCCCGCGGTAAGACGGACCCGTCGCTAACGCTCCAAGAACCTGGGCCTTCCTACCTGGCGTACGACATCGTGGTTGACGCCAGCGGAACCGTGTACCTTGCAAACCTCGTCACCGCTTACGACGATCCGGGCGATGTCTTAGTCTACAAAAAAGGACAAACGACCTACGACTATTCTCTCAACTTTCCGTGCTGCGTAGCTGTTGAAGGCGACGCAATTGACTCTAGCAACTATCTTCACGTCTCGTATGCTTCGTCGCACAGCAGCCGCATCATGGAATACGCTCCGGGATCTCAGAAAGGCAAGGATACGCACTGGCACGTCCATGATCCCACTGGAATGGCCTTCGATGAGAAAGGAAACCTCGTCGTGGTCGACGGTGGTACTCAGATAGACGTGTTTACGCACGGGGACACCGAGCCGGTACGCACTTTTGGCAAGCTTTCGTCTGGCCAGTTTCTAGCTTTCGACAAGTCTCACATGTATCTTTACGTCGCTGACAGCGGCGCAAACCAGGTTGACGAGTTCGACTATGCGAATGGCGTCGTTGTCAAGACGTTTCCGTTAGCGGGAGCATCGGGAGTGGCCATCGACCCCCCCGCTTCACCCTAGCCGGCGATGTCTCTACGAGGTCGTTTCTGGCAAGCTATGTCTGCATCCCTCTCGAGGCTTGCTGGTTAAATCAAATGCCGAGGTTACGAATGAACCGTAGAGGCGTCTTGGGCGTTTGCGCCCTTTCCGTTTGGGTGTCGCTCGCTGGTTGCACAACGCGAGTCAGACCGTCAAAGTTTCACCGGTGGGGGACGCTGCGATGCGGGGCCCCCCGTGTCAAGATGAGTT
>PMHP01000226.1 GCA_003158195.1 Vulcanimicrobiota bacterium
GTCAGGCGCAGGGCGACGATTTGGCCCGGCGCTTCGCGCGAGAAGGAGATGTTGCCGGGGCCCTTCGCCGTCGAGATGAAAATCTGCAGGCCGGAGAAGAAGCGCTTGGCGGCGTTCTTGATGCCCATGAAGCCGAGCGTCACCTGCGGCTGCTTCCAGAGCAATATGTGGTGCTCGAAGTAGACGGTCTGTTGCGTCCCAAGCTCGACGTCGACGACCGGCACGAGTTCACCCTCGACCTTGATCGACAGGTCGCCGAGCACGATCGGTGCCTTGGGATTATCGCTCTCGGAGACCGGCTCCGAATACGAGCCGACCTGGGTCACTTGCGGAGCGGGCGCGCCGCAGCTACCGCAAAACTTGGCGCTCGGATCCAGCGGCGCCTGACATGACGGGCAGTTCACAGCAAAACCTCCAGACCGGAACATGGGGAACGACGGTGCGCTGTATCGGGCGGCCGTTCGCGTGTTTCAGTTCGCCTCGCCGGCGCGCAAATCCACCGTCGAGTTCTGCTCCAGGAGGTAATTCATCAGTCGATGAATTAATGTAAATCCCGTGGCAGAACGGGTGGAGCCCCGCCAATCGGTGCTCTTTCACTAGGCTAACAGGTAGAATTCATCATCTGATGAATTGATCGGATAATGCGCCGGTCAAGGCCTCGCGGCCGTCGAAGCGGCCAAAGCGATACCCGGACAACGATCTTACATGCCGCCCGGCTCCGCTTTGCGCGGGCCGGCTATGGCGGCGTCTCGATGCGTGCGATCGCGGCCGATGCCGGCGTCGACTCCGCCCTCGTCCACCACTATTTTGGAACCAAGCTGCGGCTGTTCGCGGCCGCGAACGAGATGCCGAAGGACCCGGGGGCACTGCTGCGTGCGGCATTCGAGCAGTCGTCGCCGGGAGAAGCCCTCGTCATCGCGTTCCTCAATGCATGGGATGCGCCCGGCGCCGCTTCCCCGCTGGCCGGATTTATGCGCAGCGCCGCCAGCGATCGCGAGGCGCAGGACCGTCTCGCCGACCTGATCGCGACGACCCTCGTGACGCCAAGCGCAGCGGCGATCGGCCGCCGGCACGCGATGCCGAAGCTGCGCGCCGCACTCGTCGCCGCTCAGCTCACGGGGCTCGCCTGGATGCGCTACGTCCTCTGCAACGAGCCGCTCGCATCCGCTTCACCGGCGATGATCGCAAAGACGTTCGGCCCAAGCCTCGACGCGACGCTCGGCTCGTAGCGGTAGTTCGGCCCAAGCATCTTCCGGGAAGACAAGTACTCGTGCTAAGGTCGCTTCATGGATCGCGCGCGTTTTATCGGAACGACCGCCGGTTTTCTGGTCGCCGGACGAATTACCGTCGCCGCCGCAGCCGCCGCAACCGGGTCGCGGTCGCTTTGGGTCTGGCGTACGCCGCTCGCGGAAACCGGCGCGCTCGCCACGTTCGCGCAGCAGAACCACTTCGCGACGCTGTTTCTGTCGATACCGGCGGCCGACCGGAGCGCCCTTGAGAAGGACGACCCAACTGCGCTCAGAGCGCTGCGCGCGCTGAAGAGCGCAGGGCTGGCCATCTACTGCACTGCGGGCGACCCGTCATGGGTCAAGCGCTCGCGGACCGAGCCGCCGACGAGCGTTCATAAACTGCTCGCTGCCCACAAGGCGCATGGCGTCTTCGAGGGCGTCGCACTTGACGTCGAACCGCACACCCTCCCCGAGTGGAAGGACGGCAGCCAGAAAGATACGCTTGCGGCCAATAGCATTGCCCTCTTCGGGTTGATTCGATCCGCAGCATCAAGACTCGACCTGCCCGTTCTCGCGACGGTCCATCCGACGTACGCAAAGTATTCGCCGCCGTCCGCAAACGGTCAAACGTTCTTGCAGGCAGTGGCGCAGGCAGTCGATGCAACCGCGCTAATGGCGTATCGCAATTCCGAAGAGAAGCTGCAGAGCTTCGCGGGCCCGGCTTTGGAGCAGCTAGCCGGCGGCGGAAAGTCCTGGTGGATCGGCGTGAGCACCCACGCGAACAAAGGCCCGGACGAGTCGTACGCGAGCTTGCCGCCGGCGCAGTTTTTCCCCGACATCGACGCGACCGCCGCGGACCTCGAGAAACGCTACGGCCACGGCTTCCAAGGCATCGCAGTCGAAGACTATCGCGACACGGCCAACCTGCTCAACGCAGGCGCGAGAAGCTGAGGCGTCGGGGCCCTCATGGACCTGCTAGCCGCGGAAGCCATACGCCCCTGAGTTGTACGTGGCCCACGGGGCCACATGGAAGCGGATGAAAATTTGNNGACTCCGGCGGCGCTTCGACAAGCTCAGCGTGAGAAAGCTGGCATTTTCACCTCAGTCGAGCAAGTAATGCCGCTGCATCAGGTTCGCCAGCCATGCGCGGCGCCTCGTTCACGCGGGTAGTTTCATGATGTAGAGCCACGAGCCGCGCCCGTTTTCCGCCAGAGTTCTACATCATGAAACTACGATTCTAGGATGTAGGAATTGGGTAGAGAAGTCTTGGGAGAATGGCTCGGAAGACGGCGGAACGGCAGGGACGCGGGCGGCCCGACGAGGCGATCTACCTGCCCAAGGACCCGACGATCGCGGCGTTTGTCACGGAACTGCACTACGCGGGCGGCCGCGGGGCACGGACCTGCGAGGCGTACGCGCGCGACCTGGAATTCTTCGCGGCGTTTCTGCGTCGCGATTTGATGACGGCCCAGCGCTCCGACGTCAAGGCGTTCGTCCTCGACCTTGCCGCAAAGCGCCGCTATCAGCCGGCCGCGATCCGGCGCAAGCTCGTGGCCTTGCGCCGGTTCTACCGCTACCTCGCCGTCGAGGGCCGGCGCGACGACGACCCCACGGTCGGTGTCGACTCGCCGAAGCTCCCCAAGCACCTACCCTCGGTCTTGGACGAGGACGCGGTGGCGCGGCTGCTGCGAACGCCGCCGCCGGCGGGCCGTACCGAGTTCCAACGGCTTCGGGATCGAGCCATCATGGAAATGCTCTACGCGAGCGGCGTGCGCCGCGCCGAGGTCGCGAGTTTGAACCTCGGCGACGTCGACCTCAAACGCCGGATCATGCGGGTCACCGGTAAGGGCAACAAGCAGCGCACCGTTCTGATCAACGAGGCCGCCTCCGAGGCGATGCGGCTCTACCTCGGGCACCGCCCCCGAACGAGCGACGAGGCCTTCTTCGTCGGCCGCCGGGGCACGCGGCTCGGCGTTCGTGCGATTTGGGAGATCGTGAAGACGTTCGAGCGCCTCAGCGGCATCCGGCTCCACGCCTCACCGCACGTCCTGCGTCACTCGTTCGCCACGCATCTTCTCGAAAACGGCGCGGACCTCATGACGATCAAAGAACTGCTCGGCCACGAGAGCCTTGCGACGACACAGATCTACACGAACGTCTCGGTCGAGCACATGCGCAAGACCTACGACGACGCTCACCCGCGCGACAAGCGCGACGATCGCTAGCCCGTACGTGCCGAGCTGAATCTGACAAGGCTATTCCTCGGACGACGTGTTCGTAAAAAAGTCAATGAGGCTCTGGGGCGAGTTGGGGCCGAGACACACATCAAGAATCCGCTCGGACTCCCGAGCCTCGGCCGCGCTGCGAGAAAAGAGAGCGCTTTCGTACGCGTTGAGCGCGGCCTCAAGGTCACGGGGGTTGGCAGCGATCGCTTTCCCGAGTTCAGCGCCGTCGAACATTGCAAGATTGGCCCCTTCGCCGGATGGCGCCATCACGTGTGCGGCATCACCGAGCAGCGTAACTCCGGGTGTGCGATCCCATCGGTGCTCGACCGGTAGCGCATGAATAGGACGAGGCACGGGGTCAGCTTCGCCGTCGGTGATGAGCGCCGTCAACTCGGGAGCCCAGCCGTCGAACTCCGCGGCGACACGGGCTAGAGCCGTCGCGGGGTCAGAAAAATCGATGCTGTCGATCCAATCCTTCGGCTTGTTCAACTGCACGTACGTGTGTAGCACGTCATTGGGCTCACGGTGCGCGCCGATGCCTCTTCCCGGCGCCATCGCAAACATCGCGCCGGCACCAACTGCTTCCGCGCTCGCCTTGTGACGGGTCTCGGCATCATAGAGGTGCGTCTCGATGAATGAGGTGCCGGTATACGCCGGCTTCGCCTCGGAAAGCAGCGGGCGCACTCGTGACCAAGCGCCGTCCGCGCCTACGAGAAGGTCGGTCGTTATCGTTGAGCCGCCGGCAAAGGTCAACCGGTATCGGCCGCCGCCGAGCGGAGACGCCTCGGTAAGCTTTTGTCCCCAGCGGATCGAGCCGGCGGGAAGTGAGCCAAGCAGAATCCGGCGGAGCTCTCCCCGGGTAACCTCCGGTCGACCGCCCGTCCCGTCATCCGGCTCATCAAAGAGAATGTTGCCTTCTCTGTCGAGCACTCGCGTCGCCTGACCGCCGGCGCGGATGATCTCGAGAAACTCTTCAAAGAGTCCCGCGTCCTTGAGTGCGAGCTGCCCGTTGTGCTCGTGGATATCGAGCATGCCTCCCTGCGCTCGCGCGCTCGCCGAGGCTTCCGCTTCATAGATCGTGGCGGCGATGCCCCGAGCGTTCAGCACGCGCGCAAGTGTCAGGCCGCCGAGGCCGGCACCGATGATCGTGACGGAAGCACTCATTCAATTCCCTCGTGCTTGTTCGTTATGCGCGCCCTTTCACAACGTCCTGTCGTGAAAGCCCGCTGGACGTTCCGTGGACGCGCAGCGGCTAGCGTTTCTCCACGCCGACTCGCTTCGGTAAACGATTCGATCGATGGGAGACGAGAGTCATGAGACGCCATTCCCCCTTGTTGCCTGCTGCCTTTGCGGTCGCATGCGCGCTGTCCGCGCATCCCGGCATTAGTAACGCTGCCACGGAAAACATCGCGTACGACGAGATCGTGCGGTTCGCGATCACCGCGACGCCGCCGCCGCCCGGCAGCTTCGCGGCGGACTACGCCACGCTGACGTCGCCGCAAAGCACCGCTCAAACGGCTGCGCCCAAGCGCGGACTCTTCGGCGGCATCGACCTCCGCGGCCTCGCACATTCGGTCGCCGGCGGGACGGATCCCGGAAGCGCCGTCGGCGACGTCGCGAACCAATCGATCTCGAACGCAAAGGACGCCGCGATCGACAACGCGATCGACGGCATGCTCGCCAACGCCGTGCGGCCGGTCGCGCGTCAATTCGAAAGCCTCGCGAACGGCCGGCTCGAACATCACGCGTTCTACCGAACGTGGGAGCGCGTCGACGACGTCGCCGCTAACACGGCGACGATCCTGAAGTGCGACCGCCACCAGCGGATCGTGCTTGACCTCGCGCGCAAGACCTACCGGATCGAGGATCCGTCGGCGCCGGTAAGCGCCGGAGCGCCGCCCAGCCGCGGATGCACCGGGCAACAAACCACGATGGCGCCCGGGACCGGAACCTTGAGCGTAACGAGCGACAACGTTGCGCTAGGGTCTCAAACGATCGACGGCGTTCAGGCGACGGGTGTGCGCTCGACCAACGCGATCGCGATCGAGAACGCCACCGGTTCGTGCAAGAACGGTTCGTTCACGGTGTCTTCGACGGCGTACTACGCGCCTTATCGCGCACCGCGTCCGTACTGTCCGCTACCGGCGGCATTACGTCATCCCTACTCGCCCTCGGAACTCGCGACGTCATCCGATCCGAGCGGCTGTCATCTGCGTCCGTACGTTCGCGTGCGTTCCGCTGCGACCGCACCGAGCGGTCGGCTCGCGCTTTACGAGCTGCTGTCGATGAACGCCGGTCAAGACGCCGGCTCGCACCCGATGTCGTTTGTGATCGAACGCGGCAACGTCCGATCGCTCTCGAGCGCGGATGCGGGGCTGTTCGACATCCCGCCGGGCTTCACGCTCGCAAAATAACGCGTCATGCAAACGACGATACAACCCGCGCGCACCAAACGGACGCGAACGTTTCTCGCAGTCGTCGCCGTGCTCGAGATCGCAGCGCTTCTGCTCATCTTCTTCCTCCTGCGTCACGGCGAGCCGGCGTGCGGAGCGCAAGCGCTCGCGGCCGCCGGCGCCGGAGCGGGCGCGAGTTCGATCCGCGGCGCTTCCGGCGGCTCCGGCAGCAGCGTGGGTTCCGGTGGCAGCGCTGCGAGTGACACCGCAAACGGCGACGGCAACGCAGCCGGCGCCGCGGGCGGCGGGGGCTCGGGTGGAACCGGCGATCTCGAGGGCGGGGGCGGGGGAGGCGCTGCGACGCCCGCGCCGCAGACGTCGCCAAGCGATCCGGCAAGCGTGAGTGCCGCACCGACCGATGCGCCGTCCGCCCCACCGGCCGACGCCGGGAACGGCGACGCGCCGTCGCCCGCTCCGACCGACAGCACGTCGAGCGAAAAGATCGCCCACGATTTCTCGCTCGATCAGAGTGGATTGCCGCACTACCCCAACGTGACGAGCGGCTCGATCAATAGCGCCGGCGACAATCCCGATTTCCCCGCCGGATCGGGCGCCGTCTATCAAACGCCCGACGACTTCGACACCGTGTACGCCTGGTACAAATCGCATCTTCCCGGCAACTGGGATAGCCAAGCGATGCCCGTCCCCGATGCGCGCGTCGCCGCATTCTCACCCCCGGGCGACAATCCGCGCGGTTTGGGGATCGTCCTGTTCCAAAAATCCGGTAAACCGCTAACGATCGTCGATCAAGTCAATCCGTCGCATTGACTAAACGCTGTTATTTGCGCATAAAGGCCATCATCGTCTTGACGCCGGTGGTTCCTTCGTAGGTGTTAGGCTCGATGTCAACGTGGACGGCGGCCGTGTTGACAAACCAGCGGGGAGCGCTGTCGGGGTCGCTCGCCGTCACCGGCGCCGAGGCGTGAGCTTTAAACCAGGCGACGACGGTCTTCGTGTCATCCGCCGTGTCGATCTGAAACAGATTATCCGTGACGGACGATGCGTCGACACGGTTGGGATACTCCGCAACGACGGCCGCGGCCCAAGTCGGGTATTGACCGTCCGCGCCCGCCGAAGCGGACGCGGCAGCCGCGTCGCCGCTGGCGGCTTGGTGCGATGAACTGCAGGCCGTGGCGGCCACGAGGGCCAGCAGCGCGAGAGAACGGAGCCAGAGAGAATTTTGCATAGACCTACCGTACCGCGCGTCCGTGCGCGGACCGTGCGAACCGAACGCGAACCGTTTCGTGCTTCCGTGCACCGCGACCGTAGCCGCTCGGTTCCAGCCCTAACCTTCGCCGCATGCATCCTGACCGCGTTGCCGCTCGCAGGCTGCGGCCATCACAGCGCCGGCAACGAACGGCTGGCGGATCGCGTCTTCTCCGATCCGGCCGCGGCCGGCATCGCGGAGGCGGCGGCCGATTGTGACGTTTCCCGAATGAAGGTGGCGATCGCCGCCGGCGGCGATCCGAGCGCGGTGGGCGATCGGCAGACGAGCCTACTGCAATGGACGATGCTGATGCAGTGCAAGCCGGGCATGGACGCCCTGCTCGATGCCGGCGCCGATTCAAGCCACACCGACGACACAGGCGCAACGGTGATGGAGGATGCGGCGCGGGCGGACGATCCGGATTATCTCGACATCCTGCTCGCGCACCACGTCGATCCGAACACGCTCAACCCGCGCACCGGAAACACCCCGCTCATCCAGAGCATACTTGGCAACCGCGAAGCGCAATTCCACAAGCTGCTCGCGGCCGGAGCCGACGTCAATCTCGGCACCGGCTACGCTACGCCGCTAAGCGTCGCCGCCAAAATCAACGACTACGACCGCATCCTCGATCTCCTTGCGGCGGGGGCCGACCCTTCCGCTCACGACAAACTCGGCAGAACGTTCCAGCGCTGGTTGAACGTGACGCCCGAGAACATCCTCACGAGCGACGCGAAGCAGCAGCGAGCCAAGGTACTCGCATGGCTGCGCGATCACGACGTACCGATCGAGGGCAGCGACGCGGGACAATGACTCTCGGCACGGGCGGCTTGACGGCCTCGTCGTCTATGTGAATCCGTGATTCGGGGCGGCTAGTCGGATCGTGCCATCGAATCCCGAGCCGATATGAATCGGCTCCTGCGAATCGCGACGTGCGCCCTAGTGCCCGTTCTTTTCACTGCGTGCCCCGCGCGGGCGGGAGGAACGTCACCCTGGCTCCTCGTCAGCGACGTGCATTATACGCCGTTTTCGCACGATCGCGCGCCGTCGCCGTATGGCGCAGATACCAACGACGCGCTCTTGACCTCATTTCTCGCCGAGGCCCGTAAGATCGATCCCGACCCGCCGGTCGTCATCATCGCCGGCGATTTCTTGGCACACGGTTTTCGGTTGGATGCCGCAGGCGCAACGATGGTCGCCCTCGCCAAGCGTTTCGATGCCGCATTTCCGCGCTCTCAATTCGTCATCGCTCTCGGCAACAACGATTCGTCCTGCGGCGATTACGCCGCGCCGATCGACGGTCCGTTTCTCGCGGCCGCGGCGAAAGCGTGGGCGCCGCTCGTCGATCGGCGGGGCGCCGCCCCGGACTTCGCAACGCGGTTCGCACACGATGGCAGCTATGTGGCCCGCTTGCCGGTCCCCGGTTTGCGCGTCGTGGTGACGAACGACGTGTTCGACTCGTTGCGCTACAGCGCCGCATGTGCGGGCGGCCAGAACGGGGCGTCGGAAGCGCTCGTGCGCTTCCAAAACGATTTGCGCGCGACACGTGCGGGCGAACGCAACTGGGTGCTGCTCCACATCCCGCCCGGCATCGACGCCTACACGACGAGCCACCTCACCCACCACTTGGGCATCGTCCCTTTTCTGCGGTCACACGCGCGCGAAGACCTCGATGCAATCGTTACGGCCGCGCCGAACCGCGTCGCGCTCGCGCTTGCCGGCCACGCGCATAAGTTCGGTTACCGGATCCTCGCCGAGTCCGGCAGCCCGCGCGTCCCAATGCTGCTCGTGCCCTCGGTCTCGCCGATCTTCGCGAACGCTCCGTCGTTTCTCGAGGTGACGGTCGCCTCCGACGGCACGCTCTCGACCGTCGCCGAAACCTCGCTCGTCGGCGGCATGTGGGAGCGCCTGGGCGACCTCAGCACGCTCGGCGTACGCCGTTTCACCTCCCCCGAACTTGCCGGGTTGCAGCGCCGTCTCGGGCGGGACGCCGCGCTGCGGGCGACCTTCGCGCGGCTCTACAGCGGCGGCGGCCGGCCGGAGATCAACGCACGTAACTGGCGCTCGTACTGGTGTGCGAATACGAACTTTACCGCCACGGCCTACGAGGCGTGCACGGGCCAAAGCGGCTGGAGCGTCGTGACCGGCCGGGGCCTTTGGGTCGGCCTTGGGGCGGGCGTCGCGCTCGTCGTCGTCGCCGGCGCGCTCTTCTTCTTGCTCCGAAACCCGAGCGCACGAGCGCAGCGCCGCGGGTGAGCCCACGGCCGCGCGCGTTGGCTCTTTGTCGAAATGCACCGCGTCCCGATCGAGGTATCCTCGCTGGACATGAATACGCAGACGCCGGCACCCCCAACCTCCCCCGTCCTCACCGACCTCCTCGACGAGCTACGCGACCGGCGGCGCGAACTCGGCCTAAGCCTGAGCGCACTCGCCGAACAACTCGGCCGCAGCCCAATCTACGTCGGCGCCGTCCTGAGCGGGCAGGCGCAGCTGGGGGCCCAAACGGCGACGAAACTTGCGAGCGCGCTCTCGATCGACGAATCGACGCTTGCCCCGCTAACCGTGCCGCCCGTACGAAATTCCGATCCGCTGGTCTATCGGCTGCACGAATTGATCGACGTGTACGGCGATGCGATTCGCGAATGGACCTTCGAAACGTTCGGCGACGGCATCTTGAGCGCGATCGATCTCAAAATCGCAATCGAACGCCGCGGCGAGCGCGCGGTCATCACGCTCGATTCGAAGTTCCTCCCCTACAAAGAGTTCTAGGCCCCATGGATGGGGCTGTGCCGCGCGGCGCCGGATGCGCCGTTAGCGCGGCTTAGGCCGTCTCCCCGAGCGACTGCGCGCGCGTGTCTTGGTTGTAGAACGATGCGCCTTGGCGGCCTGCGCCCGCTTCGCGCGCGAACGTGATGAGGTGATGGCTCACCATCCCGATGTGGAACATCGCTTCGACATCGCCCTTGGCCAGCGTTTGGCGGGCCATTTTCCAGAAGACGTCGCGATAGTCGCTCCGTAAGCCGACGCGCACGAGCAGGTTCGCGAAAATGCGCAGCGCCGTACGGATGTTGCGCAGGTTCAGGCGCTGTTTGCTGTTCGGCGGCGTGATCCGGTTGGGGAAAACGTGCTCGATGTGATAGGCGAAGCGACGATAGATCGCCTCGGGTTTGTAAGCGGCGGTGAACGTGCGGCGCCACATCTCGATCATCTGATCGTACGGCANNCGGCGGTACAGCGGCGTGCGCGGCAGAGCTTGAAGCAGGTTGATCGTGAGTAACGGGATGTTCGAGAGCTCGACGAACTCGAGAATGCGCTCGGCGGTATCGGGCGTGTCGGTATCGAGGCCCATGATGATGCCCGAGACGACTTCCATGCCGTAGCTGTGAATGATCCCGATCGCCTCCATGATCGGCATCATGTTGTTCTGTTCTTTGTGCATCGCTTTGAGCGCAGCCGGATCCGGCGTCTCGATACCGCAGAAGATCGTGCAGAAATACGCCTCGCGCATCATCTCGAGCAGCTCCGGCGATTTCGCGATGTTTAACGTCGCTTCGCACGCGAGCTGGACTGCATAACCGTTCTTCTTCTGCCACGCGATCAGGTGGGGCAGCAACTCCTTGGCGGCCTTGCGATTACCGACAAAATTGTCGTCGACGAAGTAGATCGCGCGCTGGCCGCCGTTCGCCAAGATCGCGTCGAGCTCGACGACGATCTGTTCCGGCGTCTTCAAGCGGGGGTTGTTACCGTACAGCTCGGGGATGTCGCAGAAATCGCAACGGTACGGACAGCCGCTCGAAAACTGCACGCTTCCCAAGAAGTACTGCGAGACATCGATTTGCGTGTAGGCCGGGACCGGGAAGTCCGCGAGCGGCAGACGTTCCTTGGTCTCAAAGCGCACCTGGACCGGCGGGCGCGCCACGCTTTCGCCTAGGCGCGCGATCAAGGCATCGGTCGCATCGCCGACCTCGCCGACGTGGAGGTAGTCGAAGTCGGGGTAGTACTCGGGGCAGCCGGACACCGAGGGGCCGCCCAGCGCCGTGACCTTTCCGTATTCATGCGCGCGCCGGTTGATGTCGCAGATCTGCGGCCGCTGGATGTGCATGCCGCTGGCGAACACGACGTCGGCCCACGCGAAATCCGCGGCATTGGCGCGGCGCACGTTCTCGTCGACGAAGCGCACCGACCAATTCTCGGGTAAGTAGTTGGCGATAACCAGGATGCCCTGCGGCGGCATGAACGCCTTGACGCCGAGAAACGGATAGGCGTTCTCAAACGTGCCGAAAGACGGCGAATAGTGAGGGAAAATGCACAGGACGTTGCGGCGGACCGGGGAGGCGGCGCGACTCATCGCGTATCGTCTGTGCCGCCGACCGCTCCCAGTCCTGCGCGGGCAGCTCGCGAAAGAGGCGGGGGGTTGACCGATGCGGTCATAGTACTTAAGGGGTGTCGTTAGTAGAAGGGACGGGCAGAACCGACTGATGGTGGTGACTCCAGAGACCCGCGCGGCGGTCGCTTTCGCTCGCGGCATCATCAGCCGAGTTTCGCGCACCTTCGCCGTCGGTATCGCACTCCTGCCGGGCGACCTCGGCCGCGCCGTGCTGGTCGGCTACCTCCTGTGCCGTATCGCCGATACGATCGAAGACGACGGCACGTCGACCGCCGCTCGACGCCAGGAACTGCTCGCAATGTTCCTCGAGTGCTTCGGCGATCCGGCGAAAGCCGAACGCTTTGGCGGCGTTGCATCCGACATCAAAGCGGACCCGTCGTATCTCGAATTGATGAAGGGCACGAGGCTCGTCTTCGAGCTCCACCGCTCGCTGCCGAGAAACTCCGCGGCAATCGTTGAGAAGTGGACGCGCGAATTAACCCTCGGGATGAGCGAATTTGTCGGCTCGTATCCCTCGGGCATCCGGATCCAAACGATGCCCGAGTACCGGCGCTACTGCTACTACGTTGCGGGCACCGTCGGACATATGCTGACCGACCTCTGGCACTGCCATTCGAAGCTGGTTACGAAGCGCGACTACGAGCGCTTGCTTCCCAACTGCGAAGCATTCGGCGAAGGGCTGCAAACGATCAACATCCTTAAAGACATCGCGTGGGACATCGAGCACGAAAACGCCGCCTACATCCCCGAAGACCTCTTGCGCGCGCGAGGTTCGAGCCACCAGACGATCCTTCACGGCGACTGGCGCCTGCAGAACCGTGAAGCCCTCGTTGCCCTGGTCCAGCTCGCGAAAGAAGACATCCACAAGTCGCTCGATTACTTCAACGCGATCCCGAAGGCGGCGGTGCAGATCCGGCTCTTCTGTCTGCTGCCGATCCTGTTCGCCGTCGCCACCTTGCGCGAGATCGAGCGCTCGACGGCGATGCTGCAATCCGGGGGTGCGGTCAAGATCTCCCGTGCCGAGGTCCGCTCCCTGATTCTCGCAGGGTCGGTCTCGACAATCAGTAACAAAACGACCCGGTGGCTCGTCTCGAAGACCAGTCGGCAGCGCTTCAAGCTGGGCCTGGCAAAACCGTAAACCGGTTCTCCAGCATCTCGCAAATCGCCATCGATTATCCGCAGGCGACGATTGCGCTATGGGCTCTGCTCTCGATCGCCGGCGTCTTCGCGTTTCTTAACCTGAAGCTGGCCCTGTTCCCCGACATCACGTTTCCGGTCGTTATCGTCACCGCGAGCACGAACGAGATCGACGTCGCCCGCAACGAGCAGGAAGTCACCGACCCGATCGAGGCCGCACTGCGGACCGTTCACGGTATCTCCCGCGAGCACTCGCTCACCTATCCGCAATTCGTCGCCTTGGACGTCTCGTTCGACGTCAGCACGAGCCTCAGCGCCCGGCGCGATCAGGTCGCTGCGGCGCTCGCGACGGTGAGGCTGCCCGCGGGCACGAAGATTTCGATCGCGACCGAGAACCTCAACGAGGTCCCCGTCGTGACGTACGCGCTGACGCAGCCGGGCCGAACGATGCAGCAGCTCGCCAAGTTCGCACACGACGAGGTCGCGCCGAAACTCGCCGCACAGGGCGGCGTGCTGAAGGTCGACGTCACCGGCGGTCAATCGACGGGAGTCGATGCATCCGCTTACCGGGTCGACGGGCAACCGGCCGTGGCGGTCGACGTCGTCAAGCGCGCCACCGCCTACACGCTCGACGTTTCAGACGAGGCAGCCGCGACGATGGCCGCAATCGGGGCGAGCAATCCGGACCTCGACATCACACGCACGGCCGAACAGGAGACGTTCATTCGCGAGGCGACGGGCGCGACCCAAGAAGCGCTCGCGATCGCCGTCATCTTGGCCGTCATGGTCATTCTGCTTTTTCTGCGGGACTGGCGTGCGACGGCGATCTCGGCGGTCGCAATCCCCGTCTCACTGCTCGGCACCGCCTGCATCATGTGGCTCTTCCATTTCAACCTCGAGACGATCACGCTCTTGGCGCTGGCCCTCGTGGTCGGCGTGATCGTCGACGACGCGATCGTGGCGGTCGAGAACATCGTGCGTCACCTCGAAGCGGGCGAGAACGCGATGCAAGCCGCGTTCAGCGCGAACAAGGAGATCGGTCGAACTCTGGTCGCGGCTTCGTCGACCGTGGTCGCGGTCTTTCTCCCGATCGGGCTCATGAACGGAACGCTGGGACAGTTTTTCCGAGCGTTCGGCATCACGGCCTCGGCCGCCGTGCTCTTCTCCTTGCTCGCGGCGCGCACGCTCTCGCCCACGCTCGCCGCCTGGACCTTGCGGCCGCGCGGCGGGACGAGCGAAACGTACCGCGACCGGGCCCACCGGCAGTATCGCAGCATCCTCACCTGGGCGCTCGGCCATCGGCGGTACGTCATCGCGCTCGCGGTCATCGCCTTCGTTGCGGGGCTCGCGCTGATCCCGTTCATCCCCAAAGGTTTCATCCCGCATTTGGATCGCGGCGAGTTTCTGGTCGATTTCCATACGCCGCTCGGAACCAGTCTGAGCGACACCGAGAAAATCGCGGCAATCCTCGAAGAATCGATCCGCAAAGATCCCGCGGTGACCGACGTCTACACGGCGATCGGTGCGCGGCAGGGACAGTCGAACGCCGGCACGATCGACGTCCGCTTGCGGCGTGCGCGGAAGGTGACGACGCTCGACGTCGAGGACGCCGTGCGCTCGCGACTGCCCGTCCTAGACGGCGTCGTGGCGACGGTCGGCGATCTGCCCTTCGTCGGCAGCGACACGACGAAGCCGCTGCAATTCGCTCTGGTCAGCTCCGATCTCGACTCCCTGCGCACGGCCGGACGTCAGTTCGAGCACCGCGTCGCGCATCTGAAGGGCGTGCTCGACGTCTCGACCAGCGGGCTCTCCGACGGTACGCCGTTCTCGGCGATCGAACACGTCGACGGGAGGCGCGCCGTTCAAATCACCGCCGACCTGAGCCCGAACCTTGCGATCGGCGATGCCAACGACGAGGTGCTCGCGCTCGCTCACAAGTACGTCCCCAAAGGCATCGCGCTCAAGTTCGGCGGCACCTCGCAGGACGCGCAGACGACGTTTCGTGATTTCGGGATCGCGCTCGCCGCTTCGGTGATCGCGATCTTCTTCGTTTTGGTGATCCTCTTCCGCAGTTGGGTCGATCCCCTCGTCATCACGGTCGCGCTGCCGCTTTCGATCGTCGGCGCCTTGTTCGCATTGTGGGTCACGCGCGCCGACTTCGGCCTCATCTCCCTGATGGCGGTCATCTTTCTCTTCGGCCTCGTCAACAAGAACGCGATCTTGCTCGTCGACCGGATCAACAAGTTGCGCGAGCTGAAGTACGCGCGGCGCGACGCAATCCTCGATGCGGGCGCACAGCGCCTGCGTCCGATCGTGATGACGACCTCGGCGACGATCTTGGGGATGCTTCCGATCGCGCTCGGGTTCGGTGCGGGCGCCGAGCTGCGCGCGCCGATGGCGGTCGCGATCATCGGCGGGCTCGTCAGCTCCACGATCCTGAGCCTAATCGTCATCCCGGTCGCTTACACGATCTTCGACGATTGGCGCCACGGAGGCCGCTTCGGCTCGGTCACGTGACGTCGTGGTAGGACCGCGGGGCGCGTTAGCGGCGCGCACGCGCGTCGGCGCGGGGTCAAGCGACGTTACGCGCGTAGTGGTTGGAATGTGGAGAGCCGCGCGAGTGCGCCGCGGGGGCTTGGGGGGATACCCCCCATTTCAATGAAGCGGGCTTTCCTGACCGGCGGGACGGGGTTCGTCGGGGCGAACCTGGCGCGCGCGCTGCTTGCCGGGGGCTGGCAGGTGCGGGCGCTTGCACGTCCGACGAGCGACCGGCGCAACCTCGACGGACTCGACCTCGAGATCGTCGCAGGCGATCTCGGCGATGTGGACCTGGCGGACAAAATCGGTCCCTGCGACGCGGTTTTCCACGCCGCGGCGCACTACAGCCTGTACCGGGCAGACCGCGCGGCGGTCATGCGAAGCAACGTCGAGGGGACCCGAAACCTGCTCGCGGCGGCGCGGTCAGCCGGCGTCGGGCGGACCGTCTACACGAGTTCGGTATCGGCGATTGGGGTCAAGCACCACGGGATCGCCGACGAGACCTATCAGAGCCCGCCCGAGCGCCTGATCGGTGCCTACAAACTCTCGAAATACCTGGCCGAGCGTGAGGCGCTCGCGGCCGCGGCCGGCGGGCAGGACGTCGTCATCGTGAACCCGGCAACCCCGATCGGCCCGTGGGACCGCAAACCGACCCCGACCGGCGAAATCTTCGTTCGCTTCCTCACCGGGCAGATGCCGGTGCTCGTGAACACCGGCCTGAACTTCGTCGACGTGGCCGATGTGGCCCAGGGCCACTTGCTGGCCTTCGAGCGCGGGCGCTCGGGGGAACGCTATATCCTGGGCAACGAAAACCTTTCGCTCGGGGCGCTGTTGCAGCGCGTGGGCGCCCTTGCCGGGCGCCGAGCCCCTTCCCTAACGATCCCGCAGTGGCTCCCCCTCGGGGTCGCCTGGTTCGAGGAAGTGATTCTCGCTCGAACCGGCCGGCAGCCGAAAATTTCCATCGATGGGGTCCGAATGAGCCAAGAGTCGATGTATTACGATGCGTCGAAGGCTAAGCTTCAACTGGGGTTCGCCCCGCAACCGATCGACGCGGCCATCCGCGCGGCAATCGCATGGTTTGCCGAGAACGGTTATCTTCACAAAGAACGCGAGAGAGCATGGCAGTAACCCTCAAGCAAGCGGCCAAGATCGGCGGCTACGTCATCAAACAGAAACTCCAGGGGCGCAAGAAATTCGCGCTCACCTTGATGCTCGAGCCGTTGTTCCGCTGCAACTTGGCGTGTTCGGGGTGCGGAAAGATCCAGCACCCGGTCGAGGTACTGCGGCGCCACCTGACCCCAGAGGAATGCTTCAAGGCGGTCGACGAGTGCGGCGCGCCCGTCGTTGCGATTCCCGGCGGCGAGCCCCTCTTGCACCCGCAGATCGACGAGATCGTTCGCGGCTTGATCGCGCGCAAGAAATTCGTCTACCTCTGCACGAACGCGCTGCGCCTCGAGCAGAGCCTCGACAAGTTCACGCCCTCCGAGTACCTCTCGTTCTCGGTCCACCTCGACGGGCTCAAGCCGGCTCACGATAAAGCCGTCGCGCGCGAGGGCGTCTTTGAGATCGCGGTCAGCGCGATCAAGGCTGCCAAGGCCCGCGGCTTCCGCGTCACGACGAACACGACGATCTTCAACGACGCCAAAGCCGACGAGGTCCAAGCGTTCTTCGATTTCGCGACCGACGAACTTGGGGTCGACGGGATGATGATCTCGCCGGGCTACCCGTACGAAAAGGCCCCCGACCAAGAGCACTTCTTGCACGCCGCACAAACCAAGGCGCTCTTCCGGGAGATTTTTCAACCGTACACGAGCAAGACCAAGAAGTGGAACTTCAACGCAAGCCCGCTGTTCCTCGATTTTCTCATGGGTGAGAAAGACTACGACTGCACGCCCTGGGGCATGCCCTCGTACAGCCTGTTCGGCTGGCAACGGCCGTGCTATCTGCTCGGCGAAGGCTATGCAAAATCGTACCAGGAGTTGTTGGACACGACCGATTGGTCGAAGTACGGCCACAAGAGCGGCAACCCGAAGTGCACCGACTGCATGGTCCATTGCGGCTTCGAGCCGACCGCGGCCGACGATTCGATGCGCATCGGCAACATCTGGCGCTCGATGACGACGGTGCTCGGCCGCAACTGATCGAGACGATCTTCGTCCCGCGCGGTCCCGAAGAGCGCGCCGTCCGTCGTGGCCTGGCGCGCGCCTCGGCGTCGATTCGCGTCGTTCCGACGGGCGTTGGAAGCCTCGCCGCGAGCCGCGCGGTTGAAGACGCGCTGGCCGAGGCCGCGTTCGGCAGCGCGCTCTGCACGGGACTTTGCGGGTTGCTCTCTGCGGCCTTTGTCGTCGGCGACGCTCTCGTGTACCAGGAGCTTCAACGTGAGGGCGTGCGCCCGCTAAAGCTCGAACGGGCCCTCGGCGATTCGATTGCCGCTTGCCTTCCCGGCGCACAGACCGGGATCCGCGGGCTCGCAAGCGATGAGATCCTCACGTCAGCCAGCCGGAAGCGAGCGGCCGCGGCACGTTTCGGCGCGGACGCCGTCGATATGGAGAGTTTTGTGCTGACGGAGCGTTTGCAGCGCGCGGGCGTTGCCGTGGCCGTCGTTCGAGTCGCTAGCGATGCTGCCGCCGACGAGTTGCCCGAGCTCGACCGCGCGCTCGACGGCTCGGGTGGTATCGACGGCTTCGCGCTCGCGCTTGCGATCGCGCGCCGGCCGCTGCGCGGCGCGCGTCTCGTGCGCAACGGTATCCGGTCGCTCGCCGCACTCGAACGCGCCGTCTACCGGATCGCCGTCGCGGCGTAAGCGGGTATGCGCGTCTGCGTGTTCTGCGGCGCGAGCGCCGGGCGCGGTGCGATCTTCCGCGAGACGGCAGGCGAGGTCGCGCGCGCGCTCGTGCGGCGCGGCGCGGGCATCGTCTACGGAGGCGGCAGCGTCGGCTGCATGGGTGCGCTCGCCGACGCGGCGCTGGCCGCGGGCGGCGAAGTCATCGGCGTGATACCCGAGGCGCTCGCCGCGCGCGAGGTCGCGCACCGCGGCCTCACCGAACTGCACGTGGTCGGCTCGATGCACGAACGCAAAGCGCTCATGGCCGCGCACTCCGACGCGTTCCTCGCGCTGCCCGGCGGTTTTGGGACGATGGAGGAGCTTTTCGAGGTCGTCACCTGGCAGCAGCTCGGCTATCATAGCAAGCCGATCGCGCTCCTCAACGTCGCCGGCTATTTCGATGCGCTGCTCGGCTTCTGCGATGCCGCAACGGCGGCGGATTTCATCCGCCCGAGCGACCGCGCTAATCTGCTCTGCGCCGCCGACGTCGAAACCGCGCTCGACATTCTATTCGGCGAGCTTCCCGGGCAATCATGAAGCGCAGACGACGATCTCGATCGGCGTATCACTCGGTCTTTCGCAACGCGGGACCGGGACTTTGTCACCCCGAGCTTGTCGAGGGGCCACACTGACTTTGTCACCCCGAGCTTGTCGAGGGGCCACACTCCGTTGCTCCTTCGACTTCGCGCCTACGGCGCTTCGCTCAGGATGACATGCCAACAATGCTTCGCTCGATGACATTCCAACAATGCCAACGATGCTTCGCTCCGATGGTGCCTTACTCGCGCGAGGCGTTTTCTTTCGCTTTGACGAGCCGAACTAGCACCTCGTTGTAGGGGGTCGGGATTCCGAGACGCCGGCCGGCGGCGACGATTGCGCCGTTGACGTAATCGATCTCGGTCTTCATGTGAGCGGCAAGATCGATCGTCATCGAATTGCGGCCGTCGGCGCTGAGGGCCACGATCGAGCGAACGTATTCCCACGGATTCGCAAACGGCAGATTCACCCGCAAACCGTGCGCGACCGCGGCGCCCTCGAGTGCGACGCCGCGCGCGAGCTCGGCGGCGTCGGGGTCCGATGCGATGATTCCGTTCTTCGCATCGGCCAGCGCCGAGATCGGATTGATCGCGGCGTTCGCGAGCAGCTTGCCCCACTGATGCGGCCGGATGTCGTAAGCCATCGCACACTCGAGCCCGGCGGCTGCGATCAGGCGCTGGACGCCGCGCACCGTCTCGGTCGAGGCGCCGGCCGAGCCGACGACCGTCGTCCCGACGCCTTGCCGGCGCGAGCGCCCGTGGCCGACGGCGAGGCCCGCTTCGTTCGTGATGCCGATGACCAGAGGCACCGTGCCTCCTAATGCGGTCTTGATCGCTTCTTCGTTTCCCAGGCCGTTCTGCAGCGAGACGATTGGGGTCGCGGGGTTCAGCTGACCGGCAAACGGGCGCACGGCGGCAAGCGTGTTCGGCGCCTTGACGAACACGAACAAATAGTTCGTCGCAAACACGCGCGCGGGATCCCGCGTCGCAACGACACGGCGAACGGGTAAATCGTCGAGCTGCACGCCCCCGATCTCGTTGATCGTGTCGACCACGTCGCCGCGCACATCCACGAGCGTAACCTCGTTGTGTTCGGCGAGCTGGAAAGCGAAGAGCGTCCCCATCGCGCCGGCCCCGAGAATTGCGACCCGCGGCCGCACGTCGTTGTGCATCGGTGCTTTAATGATAATAGCGGTAGCGCCGGCCCTGCCGCGCCGGCGCACTTTTCACAAATAACGCCGAGAGCAAGACGCCCGCGCTGAAGCCGCCGATGTGGGCGAAGTAGGCGATGTCGCTGCCTTGCTCCGAAAGCACCCGCGTCGAGACCGGCCCGAAGCCGTGAATGAACTGGATTGCGGCCCAGACGCCGATGATCAGTACCGCCGGAAGCCGCAGGAAGAGTGGGAAGCAACCAATCGGGACGATCGTTTCGATGCTGTTGGTTGGAAACCGCAGCAGGTATGCCCCAAGGATCCCCGCGATCGCGCCGGACGCGCCGATTCCGGGCACGTGGCTCCCCGGCGACATCGCGACCTGCGCGACGTTCCCCGCGATTCCACAGATTAAGTAGAACCCGATGAACCGCACGTGGCCCGCCAGATACTCGATCTCCGGCCCGAAGACCGCCAAGAACAGCATGTTGAAGAAAATGTGCAGCACGCTGCCGTGAAGGAACTGCGAGGTCACGAGCGTGAGCAACGTCGGCGGCGCGGGTGCTGCGAGCTGGACGCCGTGCGTGATATCGAAGGGGATGAGCGCGAAGTCGTCGATGAACGCGTTGCGCGCGGCCTCCGTCGGAATCGCGACCTCGTGAACGAATGCGATAACGTTGAGCAGCACGAGACCGTACACGGCGATCGGAAAGACCGGCGTGCGGCTCAGATCGCGAATCGGGATCATGTTACGTGCTTGTCACGCTGACATGAGAATTTCAAAATTCGAATTGGAGGCCGAACGTCGTTCGGCGTGAGGCGTGGCTCAGGTCTCGCTCGCCGCCGAAGAGCTGCATCTTCGGGCCGAGAAAGAAGTTGATGTACTGATCGAGCGTGGGGTGGCGCAGGTCGTAGGCGCGGGTTTCGATTCCGAACGACCGTTCGGCGATGCTCGCGGTGACGCCGAGCCGCGAGTACTCCATACCGCCCCCATAGGTCAGCCCGCCGCTGCGGCTCAACAGCATGAAGTTTGCGGTCGAAGTCCCGCCGAGCGCGCCCGCGTCGTTGACTCCCGCCTCGAGCCCCGTCTTCGCCTTCGGCAAAATGAAGAGGTTGAAATCGGTTTGCGGCCCACGATCGGCGGTGAGCAGCGGCGAGACGTTGCGATTGGAACTCCCGGGACGCAGCGGCGAGAGGTCGCTCGCGCGCACTTGCAACTCAACGAGATCCTTCGTGAACTGGTCGAGCCGCTTCTTCAAGGCGGCTAGCGCGGCGCCGCCGATGGCGCCGCTGCTTCGGCCGGGCGCGCTCGAGGTGCTCGGCGCGGGGGATCCGTTCGGCGCTGCGGATCCCTCGGGAGCGGGCGATACCGGGATGAGCGGTTCCGAGGTCGGAACCTCGCCCGGGCGCGGCGTGCTGGGAGCCGGCGCGGGCGTCGCGCCCGCATCGACACCGTAGACCTTCGATTTTCCGCCGAGCTGGCCGACGAGCGAATCGACCTTTTGCGAGGTCGCGTCCAGCTGTGCGACCGTATCCCGCAGTTGGTTCTGCGTCTGCGGGTCGCCGGTGACTTTGCGAAAATCTCCGGTCAGTTCGGCGAACGTGCGCGCCGTTAAGGCGAAATCGCGAGTCGTATCGATCAGATTCTTCTTGACCCGCGGATCGGTCGCGACGTCGTGAAGCGCGTCGACGGTCTCGCCGAAGGAACGCGACGTCCGATCGAGCTGGCTCAAGAGCACGTCAACCTTGCTCGAATCACGATTGACCACCGAATCGAGGGAGCTCGTCAGGGCCAGGACGTTGCTGCTGGCCAAGGTCAGGTTCCGTTGCAGTGAACCGGTTAATCCCGCGACTTCGTTCGACGCCTTGCTCAGGGTCCGGTTCGCATTAACGGTCAGCGCGTTCGCATTTGCCATCGTCGACTGCAGTTCGGCCAGGAGCTTCGGTTCGGCATGCTCGAGTTGCGAGAGGATCGTGTCGACGTGCCGGATCTCTCCTTGACCCTGTTCTAAGAGGTCCGCGAACGAGGCCGGGTTCGTCCCTTGCGGCTGTTGGTCGACCGGCAGCACTTGATGCGGCAAGGTCGCGACCGACCCCGTCACGTTTCTCGGCGGCTCGATTAAGATTGTCGGCTCGCCGGTGAGCGGCGCCTGAATCAGGAAGCGCGAGCCCACTGGGATCTCGTAGCCCGGCTTGATCGCCATGACGACTTCGGTCGAGTAATCCGGGAGCAATTTGATGTCGTCGACCGCGCCGATCGGGACGCCGCTTAGATACACGAGCGCCGCGTCGCGCAGGCCGGACGCCGACCGGAAGTGGACGCCGGTCTTATAGCCTTGCGACCGCGTGCCGAGATCAGTCAGCACGTAGAACACGACGAAGACCGCGATCGCTCCTAAGATGGTGAACAGGCCGACTTGAGCTTGCTTCGACATAGCGTTCGATCCGGGCCCCGCTAGAGCGGGATCGGCCCGACTTCACTCCCTTGCAAGAACTGCTGGACGATTGGGTTCGGCGATCGCTTCAACTCTTCGACCGTTCCATACGCGATGATGGCTCCCTCGAAGAGCATGGCCACGTAATCCGCCATCGCATAGATGCTCTCGAGATCGTGCGAGACGACGACGACGGTCCCGTCCAGCATTTCGCGCTGGCGCTTTATCGTGTCGGTGAGAACGTGGGTGATGATCGGGTCGAGGCCCGTCGTCGGCTCGTCGTAGAGGACCAGATTCGGGTTCGTGACCACCGCCCGCGCGAACCCGGCGCGCTTGAGCATGCCGCCGGAAAGCTCCGACGGCATCCGGTCGCGCACACCGGTGAGCCCAACGCTATCGAGCGTCGCGAGCACGGTCTTTTCGATTTCGGCGTTCGTCATCTTGGTGTTCTCGCGCAGCGGAAGCGCGACGTTCTCAAAGACGGTAAGGCTATCGAAGAGCGCCGCGAACTGAAATGCGAAGCCGATCTTGCGCCGAAACTCGATCAAATCGCGATTGCGAAGGGTCGAGAGGTCCACGCCCTGGACGATCACTTGACCGGCGTTCGGCTGGCGCAACCCGTTGAGCAGTCGCAGTATCGTCGATTTCCCGGCACCCGAGAGGCCGATGAGACACGTTATCGCGCGCTCCTTGACCTCGAAGGAGCAATTCGAGAGTATGACCTTCTCGCCGTACTTCAGCGTTACGTTGCGAACGCTCGCAAAACTCACTACTGATTGCTCGACCCGAAGAAAATCAGCGACATGAAAAAATTTGCCGTGAAGATGAGGATGATCGAGGTAACGACGGCCCCGGTCGTCGCCTTTCCGACCCCGGCCGCACCGCCCCGCACCCGGAACCCCTGATAGCAGGCGATGATCACGATGATGACCGCGAACACGAGCGCCTTCACCATCCCTTTGATGAAGTCGTCGAAATCGCTATAGACGCGCGCGGACTCGATGAATTCGTGATAACTGATTTGTGCAATGTTCTTCGCGAGCACCATCCCGCCGACGATTGCGATGATGTCGGCGAAGATCGTCAGCACCGGCAGCATGACGAGCATGGCGATGAGACGCGGCACGACGAGCATCCGCACGGGCGACAGCCCGAGCGCCTCGAGCGCTTCGATCTGCTCGGTCACGACCATCGAGCCAAGTTCGGCGGCGATCGCGGCGCCGGCCCGCCCGGCGACGACCACCGCAGTCAGCATCGGCCCTAGTTCGCGCGACGAAACGTAGGCGACGGCCCCGCCGACCAAATCCGTGACGCCGTAGCTTTTTGCCGAGTTTGCGGACTCGAGCGATATGACCATCCCCGTGAAGAGAGACGTCAACAAGACGATCGCGGTCGATTGCACGCCGAGGATTTGGGCTTGCGCCACCGTTTCGCCGACGCGAATTCGCAGCCGGCCGGCCATGCCCGCGGTCTCTCCCGTCAGCTGGGCCGTGCCTCCGACGTACTCCAGCAGGCCGGTCGTACCGCGACCGACGTCCTCAAAGACCTTCATCGACCGCCGAGTTCCAGGACGTGCGCGAGGACGCCTTGCGTCGCTTCGACGCGACGCGCCGTCACGCCGCGCTCCGCGCTGAGGTTGAACTGCAGTTGGCTGACCTTTGCGAGCCGGCGCTCGATGTCGGCAAGGTGCGAACGCGCTTCGCGTTCGAAGCCCGAGAAATAGCGCTCGACCGCCGCGAGGTACGCCGCAACCTGGGCGCCCTCCGGCTCCGCGTTCGCAGCGAGCGCCCGGATCATCTCGTCTTGGGCGCGGCGCATCGCGCGGTCGGTAACGTAGAAGCGGCCGACCTCGTCGACGAGGGTGGCCAGCGCCGCCGGGTCAACCGGCATGCGCGGATTCGAGCGCGGCCCGTTGAAAAGCGAAAAGCGATTCGATGCCGCTCTGCGCCAGCGCCAGCATCGTATCGAGCTGAGCGCGATCGAACGCGCGGGCTTCGGCCGTTCCTTGCAGTTCGACGTACGTGCCGGCGTCGGTCATCGCGACGTTCATGTCGACCTCGGCCCGGCTATCCTCGGCGTAGGCCAGATCGAGATGCGCGGCCCCGTCGACGTAGCCGACGCTGATCGCAGCGATCTGCTGCACGAGCGGCCATTTAGCGGTCCCCGGCGCGAAATCACGGCGCAGCGCGAGCGCGAGCGCGACGTAGGCGCCGGTGATCGCTGCGGTTCGCGTCCCGCCGTCGGCTTGCAGGACGTCGCAGTCGACGATCACGCTTCGTTCGCCGAGTCGCTTCAAGTCGGTGACGGCGCGCAGGGCGCGGCCGACGAGCCGTTGGATCTCGTGGGTACGCCCGCCGACCTTGCCGCGCGCCGCCTCGCGTTGCGTGCGCTCTTGCGTCGCCCGCGGCAACATCGCATATTCCGCGGTCACCCAGCCCCGGCCCTGACCGCGCAGCCACGGCGGCACCTTCTCCTCGATCGTCGCAGCACAGAGCACGCGCGTACTGCCGATCGAGATCAACGCGCTCCCTTCGGCGAAGGCAAGTGGATTCGGCTCGATCGCGACCGGTCGCAGCGCATCGAGCGTCCGGCCGTCGGCGCGCGTGGTGGCCGGCAAAAGTGGCATCGTGCCTCGTATGCCGCGCGATGCGCGCTTTCCCGCGCGGGGCCGCCCTCGACCCTCCGTCGACGTCGCTATTCGACGTCGTTATTCCGAGAATCGCTCGATGTGCGCGAGGCCCCAGTCGCGGATGCTTAGGACCAGCGGCACGAGCGACCGGCCGTACTCGGTGAGCGAGTAGATCACCGGCGCCGGGACTTTGCCCGTCTCCTCGCGTTGCACGATCTCGTCCGCGATTAACTCGCCGAGTTGTTCGGTCAGAACCTTCTGCGAGACGCCGGGCAAGACTTCACGAAGGGCCGCGAAGTGGCGCGCCGACTGCGAAAGCCAGTACACGATGATCAGCTTCCACTTACCGCCGACGGCGGCGGAAGCAGCGGTGAGCGGGCAATCGCTGATCGGGTTCGTTCTGCGGGCGTGAACCATAGTTACCTAGACGTTCCTTCTTGGCGAGCCGGGCGGCGTCCCGTACGATTGTGCCGCCGGAGGGAAGCATGATCGTGGAAGTTCGAACCTACCGCATCAAGCCGGGGCTGCGCGCGCAGTTCCTGCGCTTCTTTGAGAGCCGAGCCGTACCGGCCCAGCAGTCCAAGGGCATAGCGGTCGCGGGTCCCCTGCTGGACTTGGAAAACGACGACACGTTCATCTGGCTGCGTGCCTTCCCCTCACTGGAGGACCGCGAACGGATGAAAAGCGCGTTCTACGACGGGGACGAGTGGAAGAGCGAATTGGAGGCGATTGCGATGCCGATGCTCGAAAGCTACAGTGTCGCGCTCACCTCGGTCGCGGAGAGATTCCTCGAAACTTTCCCTCGCCCATTTCCCAAAAAGGTGAGCAGATGAGACCATCGGATTTGCTCCGACGCGCCGCCGCTTCTGTCGTCATCGGCGCTGTTGGCTTTCTCCCGCAGCCCGCCTCGGCGGATCCGCAAACCCCGAGCCCCACGCTAACCGGCGGCCAATCCGCCGGCGCACTGCGGGACGGCCGGCACGATTTCGACTTCAACATCGGGACGTGGAGAACGCACATAGCGCGCTTAGTGCATCCACTCACCGGTTCGACGACGTGGTACAAAATGGAGGGCGACGTCGTCGTCAAGAAGGTCTGGAACGGACGCGCTAGTCTCGAGGAGGTCGAAGCCGACGGCCCAAGAGGACACTTCGAAGATATCGGGCTGTTCCTTTACAACCCGGCGGCGCACCAATGGACGCAAACGTTTGCCAACGTCAAGTACGGCACCGTCAACGCGCCGATGACCGGCGAATTCAAGAATGGGCGCGGCGAGTTCTACGATCAGGAGCCGTACGACGGCAGAATGATCCTGGCTCGCGTCATCTGGTCGAACATTACGCCGAACTCCCACCGCTTCCAACAGGCGTTCTCCGCTGACGGCGGCCGGACGTGGGAGACGAACATGATCGCGAACCTGACGCGAGAATCTTCGCCAACGGTTTCAAATCCGCCGTCATTCGCGAGCGGGGCCGGCCCGGAGCACGCCTTCGACTTCGATCTCGGTACCTGGAAGATGCACATTGCGCGACTCGTGCATCCGCTGACTGGGTCGACGACGTGGACGAAAATGGAAGGGACCACGACCACACGCCAGATCTGGAACGGCCGCGCCGATCTGGCCGAGGTCGAGGCCGACGGTCCGACCGGCCACCTCGAACTCCTGGCATTGCGGCTCTACAATCCCGATTCCAAGCAGTGGAGCATCGCCTTTGCCACGAGCAGAGCCGGTGTCCTCGGCACGCCGTCGATCGGCGAATTCAAGGCCGGCCGCGGGGAGTTTTACGATCAGGAACTTTACGACGGCAGAAGCATACTCGTCCGGTTCACGATCTTTCCGACCGGAGCAAAGTCAGCCCATTCCGAACAAGCATTCTCGCCCGACCATGGCAGGACTTGGGAAGTAAACTGGATTAACAACTTTACGCGGATCAAAGGCTCCGCCTGACGCAGCCTCGGTACATCGTCCTCCGAAAGAGACGGCCAATGTCAAACCGTGCCGAGGTTTTCCAGTTCCTGGGTTGTGCCACACTCGTCATCTGTCTGGTTTCGTGTGCGGGTGGCACTAGTCCGATTCTGTCGACGCAGCCATCCCAGGGCGGCCCGGCCGCGCCTGGTGCCGGTACTTTCGTAAAACCGCGCAGCAACGCGATGGTTAGTAACGGCCCCGCTTACGGCTGGTACTATATTCAGAACTGGGCGCAACCCTTTGACTACTATTACCTCGACGGAAACCGGCCGTGCTCGCACGACAACGGGTGCAAGGTTCAACTCTGGCAAGGACCCGGGGCGGACGTACAGCGGTGGTATTTGACGAGTGGAAACACGCCGAACACCTACGGGCTATTGAACGGCGGTGGTTCTCTCTGTCTCGATGGCAATCTTCAAGGGCAAGGCGGCAACGGAACACTCGTTCAGCTCTGGGCCTGTAACGCGAGACAAATTCAGGACTGGACCTTCGAGAGCTCTTACGATCTCTACATAATCCACCCCGCCTTATATCCGAACGACTGCTTGGACGGCCGTCTGCCCGGTGATGAAAATGGTCTCAAGGTTCAACTGTGGACCTGCAATGGTAACGCGATTCAACTGTGGGCCTTGAGCTCGGCGCCTGCGCCGTAACGCCACGCCTGCGTCGCGGATCAGCGTTCGACGCTACTCGACGGTGACCGTCTTCGCAAGGTTGCGGGGCTGATCGACGTCTTTGCCGTCGATGTCGGCGATGTGATAGGCCAGGAGCTGGAGTGGGACGACATTAACGATCGGGGAGAGCAGTTCGTCGACCTTCGGGACCCAGAAGACGTAATCGGCAAGCGCCGCCGCTTCGTGGTCGCCGTGGTTTGCCACGATGACGGTGATCGCTTCGCGCGCCTTCGCCTCGGCCAGATTCGAGAGCATCTTCTCGCGCACGCGGCCTTCGGTGACGATCCCGATCACAGGGACGCGCGAATCTAAAAGCGCGATCGGGCCGTGCTTCATCTCGCCGGCGGCGTAGCCCTCAGCGTGAATGTACGAGATCTCTTTGAGTTTCAGGGCGCCTTCGAGCGCCGTTGGAAAATTGACGTAGCGCCCGATGAACATCGCGCTGTGAGCCTTGCGCAATTTCTTCGCGACCTTGCGAATTTCGTCGGAGTTGTTGAGGCACAAGTCGATCGCAGCCGGCAGCAGTTTTGTGTTCTCGGCGATCTCGCGCAGCCGCTCGATCGGCTCCGTCCCGCGCAGGCGCGCGAGATAAAGCGCGAAGAGCACCATCGCGATCGTCTGCGAGATATACGTCTTGGTTGCCGCGACGCCGATCTCCGGGCCGCCGCGGGTGTAGAGGACGCCGTCGGCGAGCCGCGAGAGGTGCGAGCCGAGCACGTTGCAGATGCCGATGACCGGGGCCCCGGCGGCCTTCGCGATCTTGATCGCCTCGATCGTGTCGGCCGTCTCCCCCGATTGCGACATCGCGATCGTGAGGG